>JBJTOP010000289.1:0-36780 GCA_046074645.1 Planctomycetaceae bacterium
TGATCCGGTCGTAAACGACCGGATCAACAGTCATATCCTGTTTGGCCTTGCGGCGCTCACCGGTGTCACGATGGTGCATGCCCTTGTGTTCACGTGGTTTATGGGCACTGGTCGGTGGGTAGAAGAATCATCGCGGGCCTATGGGTTGTCGACGGACTTTCACGCTCGCAGTCAGCGGCTGAAGTATTCCGTACTTCCAGGAATCCTTCTTTCATTTCTGCTTGCCCTGGGCACAGGTTGTCTGGGGGCGGTGGCGGATCCGGCATCGGCAGCAAGTCTGCAGTCGTTCACGGGAATTTCCGACTCGACACTGCATTTCGTCGCGGCTGTAATCACGTGGCTGGCGAACGTGCTGATCAATTTGCTGCAGTATCTGGCAATTTCCGGGCATTCGCGTGTGGTGGATGGGGTTTTGGCTGAGGTTCGGCGAATGCGGCTGGAGCGTGGGTTGCCGGTGGAGTAGGTGGACGGTGCGGTGCATTGCAGCACCCCGGCTGATGTCTCCGGGCAATGGATTTCCCCCGAATGTCGCCGGTGGAAGCGCAGATTTTGCCTCAATTCCCACGTGGATTTGTTGGGGGCAGGTCCCGGAATCGTCTTATTGTTGGTTTCGTTCGTTTCCCCGGCACGGCTCCGCTTTTCCTCAACCCGTTGTGTCGGTTATACCGACTGAATGAGTTGGCAGAATCCGGATGTGCGCCTGCAGGATCAACCTGCAGAAATTGCCGGCGTACCGCGGATTTCCCTTGATATCGGCCAGATCCTGTTTTCTGAATCAGGTCAACCCCAATGCTGCTGAACACCTGGCTTTCCTTCGCCCGTCGCCGTCTGTCCGCGGCCGCAACTCGCCGTGCTGGTCGACAAAACCGCTCCCACGGCGGTCGGCTGGAAGCACTTGAAGAGCGGATGCTTCTTTCGGGCAACCCAGTGAACGTCAATTCGCTGGTGATTAATGCTGATAATCAGTCGCTGTTCACCAACCCGGCCGGTGGCCTTGTGATCACCAACGCAACGCTGGGGACAAAAGACGGGCTGGTGATCGAGGGAATCAGCATTTCGCCAACTTCAGGCGACTCGATTTCGATCAGTTTGACGGGTGTCCCGCTGAAGCGTCTGGCGATCGAATCACTGAACATCACTCAAACCAGCGCCGCGGGGGCCGGGATCAATGTTGACCTTGTCAACGTAACCGGGCTTGACTCGGTCGCCATCGAAGACCTGATCATCACCGGCAATGGCCGCGGCATCGATTTGAATTTTGTGAACACGGACGCTGGTTCGCTGGCCATCGAGGACAGTCAGGTCACCGGCATTCTGGTCTCTGCATCTCAGGGATCTGATATCAACAACGGCGTTGTTTCCGACAACCGAATTGTTGCGCCAGCCGGGTTCGAAGGTGTCCTTCTGGATCTGCAAAGCACTGCCACCGCGCCGTCCTCTGCCAACAACTTCCGAATCATTAACAACACCCAGATTTCCACTCGCGACCGGGACGCAGTCCGGATCGCCGCCACGGGTGCGCTGAATTCTTCGCGGGACACCGTGGCCACCCTCGACGGTCTGACGATTCAGGGAAACAGCATCGGTTCTTCCGAAGGTGCCAACGTCACCTTCCGCGCCGATGGCGACACCTTTGTTCAGCCGTTTACGCTGACAAATCGGTCGGTCAACAGTGAACGTCTGCAGACCTTCGTGTTTGATCTGCGGGACATCGGGCTGCAGTTCGACCCGGATCCTCTGACGGGCAAGCCATTCACGCCGGTTGGTGGCACCGGTGCAATCACCGGCTTCACCACCGCGGTGCTCAGCAACAACAACCAGACCCTGACAGTGTCCTTTACGGACTTCAATCCCGGCGAAACACTGCAGTTCGTCCTCGATATTGACCTGCTGGGCCCTGTGCCAACCTCCATTTTCGGCAATCAGCTGATTGGGGCAAACGTACAGTTCGACTTCCGCGATCTGGCGAACCTGACAAAGAATCTGTCAGGTCAGATGGCCGGTGATCCGGCTGCTCTTTCAGCCTCACAGTTCCTGCCCGGCGCCGGCGTGGCCGGGGTGACTCACGGTGTTCAGGTCGTGGCTTCCGGCGTGCCTGTCACCAATCTCAATATCAGCTCCAATACAATTTCCGGTTCTCCGGGCAACGGTCTGTTCCTCAACTCGCG
Organism: Planctomycetaceae bacterium; assembly: GCA_046074645.1. Lineage (GTDB taxonomy): Bacteria > Planctomycetota > Planctomycetia > Planctomycetales > Planctomycetaceae > SXXK01. The sequence continues at coordinate 2,169 of JBJTOP010000289.1, forward strand.
GTCGTACAGCGATATCTCAGGTGTGGTGGTTGGCAACACAATTTCGGGTGCTGGCCAGGACGGTGTTCGGGTCAGCATGCAGGACAGTCGTTTTGCCGGTCAGATCCGCAACAACTCCATTTCCAATAACGGCGGCAACGGAATTTCGCTGCTGCCGTCCGTTTCCCGTTCCGGGGCGGTTCAGACTGTCACTGGTGGAGTCCTGAATACTCCGTTCATCGTGACGTCCTCGAACCACGGCCTGCTGACGGGTACGGAGATTATTCTTCAGGGCATTCAGGAGGCTGACGAGAACACCAATCACCGTGCAAATGGCAGGTTTCTTGTCACGCGGATCGACAACAACAAGTTCTCGCTGCAGGGTACCGGAGTTAACTTTGGCCGCGTCTTTTCGTACGCGGGTGGTGGTTCGTGGTACATCCCGGACTTTCGTGGTGGCCGACTCGACCAGGATGCCGCACGGGGGTTTTCGCAGATTGATCTGCGAGTGGATGCCGCGCCGCTTGCGATTACTGACGCCACCAATACCTCGGACATCCTCATCACATCGGTGGGGCATGGTCTGAAGACCGGGGATCAGATTCGGATTACGGGTGTACAGGGCAATTCGAACGCCAATGGGACTTGGACTGCGACAGTGATCTCGGCAGACCAGTTTCTGTTGAAGGGTCGCGCTGGCAGCGGCAATTACACAATTGGTGGCTCTTTTGTGAAGCTGTCCGAAGCGGATTCCAAAGGGCGAATTGTGCCGCAGGGACTGCTTGACAACTCCATCAGCAGCAACCGTGGCGTCGGCATCTTTGCTCGCCCGGAGATCGGTTCCACGGTCCGGGCTGACATCACCCGCAACGTGATTACGGACAACGACGACAAGGGAATTCTGTTCCAGTCCTACTCCTTTGGTCTGGGAACAAACCTGCCGCTTCCCGAAGGCAATTTCAACGCGACGGTGGCAACGCAGGATCTCGGTTACAGCGTTTCGATCGGGACCGAGTCACCCGGGCAGGGCAACATTTCAAATGGCGGAAACACTCTGCACTCGAATCGTGGTGCCGGGATCGCCCTTGAAGCCCTGGACTACGGCACAGGCTCGTTCGAAATCTGGAACAACACCATCACGTCAACTGAGGACGACGCAAACGCCGCGACGCCTTATACCGGCGACGGCATTTTCATCCGACTCGACGACGGCCGCATCGTTGCGGATGCTGCTGCCATTCTGCAGCAGTCGGTAATTCGCAACAACGTGATCGGGGTGGATAATCAGGGCAATGCCGGAAACGGCTTGTTCTTCTCGATGAAGGAACGTACCAGAATTCAGACTCTGGATGTGGTGTTCAATACGTTCCTGAACAGTGGTCGTGACGGTTTCCATTTCGAGCGTTCTGAAGACGCTCGCCTGAACCTGCTTCGATTCGAGAAAAACCGGGCGACAAACAACACAGGTGACGGTTTCGATTTGTTTGCGAAGAACACGACACTGGACCGCCTCGACATCGACATCAACGACAACTTCGTCGAAGACAATGGCCAGTACGGACTTCGCGTGGATGCTCAGGCCGACGCGCGGATGCAAATCCAGTTCGACAACAACTCCGTTCGCCGCAACGGACATACGCCGGCCGGTCAGGGCTTCCACGCGAATGATGGCACAGCCGGTTCGCTGGGGGCGGCGGGTGGCGTTGGGATTCGCGGCTTCCAGCAGATCGACATCATCCTGAATGCCACCGATACCGTTATCAGCGACAATATTGGCGATGGTCTGTCGATTGATGCGTTTAACTACTTCGACACGCTCCGCGTTTCGTCGCAGTTTACCCGAGTCACTTTTGATAATAATAGCCGCACTGGGCTTCGAAATCACGGTGCCGCCTTCGGTGGCTTTGACCTCTTCGACTGCTCCCTCAGTGATAACGGCGAAGACGGATTCCGCAGCATTTCCGTCGAAGATAAGAACGACCCGTACTTCCGTCGAGTTGGCTGCATGGATCTTGACCTGCGAGTGATGCGATCGATCTTCAACGACAATGGTCAGGACGGGGTTCATCTCGGGCAGGGGCTCAGCGCCGTCTTCGGTGACGGCACTCAGCTGAATTCCAACAGCTTCGACTTCAACGGCCGAAGCGGCCTGATGATTACTCAGCACAACAGCCCCTATCTTGATCGACTGACAAGTCTCGGCGACGAACGCCGACGACATGTGCAGGTGAATTTCGCGACCTTCATGTTCAACGGTGCAGCTGGTGTTGACATCGGTATCGATCCAACCCAGGAACCTGCGAATGTGGAGCAGGGTGACGAGGTGGCTTCAGACATCGCAGTCACCATCAATAATGCTCAGATCGTTGGCAATGCCCGGGACGGGGTCGAGTACCTCGGGGATGATACATTCCGCATCCCACGACTGCGTGGTGGTGGTCAGGACTGGCCCGCCCGGTACAACTCGGCGCTGGAGGTTTCGAATTCCCGAATCGCCAATAATGGCGGTCGTGGAGTTGATATTCTCAATCGTCACCAGCAGGACATTTATGTCACACTCACTGGTAACGAGATCCTCTCGAATACTCTTGAAGGCATCTACGTCTTCAACACGGCCTCGATCAATCAGCGACAGGTCAATTCAGCTGACCAGTTCTTGCCGGATCTGACCGGCAGTGCTGTCCCTAATCCGAATATCGAACTCCGAATCCAGCAGAACCTGATTCAGTCCAACGGCAGCTTCAATGTGCAATCGCGGGTTCCGACGATTTTTGAACGTGGCCAGAACGACGCCGGGGGGACTCCGGTGCTGGACTGGATGCATGGCGACACACTGATACCGGGTACACTTGGCGGTCTTGTGATTCGCGTGGGCACAGCAGATACGATCGGCCGTCTCCCCACAGCAGATCCAGGGAACGAACTGAGCCTGTCCGGCATCGATGCTGAGATCTGGCAGAACCGCTTTGATGGTAACTTCGGCACAGACGTCTACTTTGACAGCATCGTGACACAGGTGCCGCCGCATACGCGAGACTTATTCGATGTGGCTGACGATCCCGACTTCCGTTGGAATGCCGGATACCGAGATCCCCTGGCCCGCTTTGACCTCGTCTTCCGAGAGAATTCAGGAAACTCGCTCGATGTGATCAACGGGTTCGCATTTCTTGACAATATTGAAGCTGAATTCAAGTCCCGCAACAGGACAGCGAACCAGTCACCTCCGGACCACGCTTCTCATCCGGACATCAACCCGAACGGCCACTGGAGTAACTCCGGCCGTCCCCGCAATGCCACTCGCACTATCGGCAGTACATTCGATTCTGTTGGTGGTTTTCCGGGTGCGAATACGATGAGGCAGGACGACGGAGCCATCTTCGCAGCGATGCCACAGTGGTCTTACGACGGGATGGGAACGCCGACGTGGCGAGTGGAATCTGATTTTGACTTCGGCGGATTTAGTCAAACATCGACGACTCAGGGATTCAGCACGTTCTTTGATCTGGTGGGGCTTGACGGAGACCTGCCCCAGGCTGGGATTCAGGCGGATTACCAGTGGGACACCGGAGTTGACACGCCCACGTTCGTGGGAGATACCCCGTTTTCACTGGATCGAGGAGACGTTTTCAACGTGCTCCCAGGGGAAACGCCTATTTTTGCCGACGCCTTTGAAAACAATAACAGCTTCGTTGCTGCCGCACGGCTTGGCACGATTGCCGGCGTTGGGAATTCAGTTGCCGCGCTCACTCCAAACAACAACCTGAATATTCACCTGAAAGCCGATCGCGATTACTATCGCTTTACGGCAGGCGGTGACGGATTGCTCACGCTGAATGTCACCGTGAACAATGCCAATGATGATCGCATCAACTACATGATCTATGAAGTGCGGCCCGACAGTCAGACTGAAGAAGTGGCGTTGATCACAAATGCAGACAACACCACGAACTACCAGACTGCGACTGCCAACAATGCCTCCTCCGCTTCAGTAACCGTCGTCGCCGGTCGAGAATACATCGTTGAAATCCTCAGCAACGAACTGGAGAGTCTTTCTCCTGACTTCTTTGGTAAGTCGTTTGTCTACGGCACCGTCCGGTCCTATTCGCTGATCATTGATGCTCCGGCCTCATCTGGTGGTGGTGGCGGTGGCGGCGGCGGTGGCGGCGGTGGCGGCGGTGGCGGTGGCGGCGGTGGTGGTGGCGGCGGTGGTGGTGGTGGGAACGTCGGTGGCCCGAAGCCGGGCAGCCCGGACGTGGAATCCATTGGCCCTGTATCTCCGGATCCTCGCAGCGTTTCCGCTGGTGTGGTGTTCGTCACCTTCACTGAAGATGTGACGGGCGTCGATATCACGGATTTCCGGCTCAGTCGGGACGGGGTGAATATTCCGCTGACTGGTCTGACGGTGAACCAGCTGGCGCTGCATCGCTATTCGATCGACCTGTCTGCACTGACAGCCGACCCTGGCATCTATTCGCTGACCTTGATTTCCACCAACTCCGGGATCAGGGATCTCGATCAGAGCAACCGACTGTTTTTGAAGGATCCGGTTAATCCGACAATAGAACTGACGCAGAAGTCTGACACGTGGACAACAAGCGTTGATTCGCCTGATCTGACTGACCTTCCCGACACCAACCCGGGAGACGGCGTGTCGGTTGCGATCACTGGCGAACGAACTCTTCGTGCCGCGGTGATTGAGAGCAACACATCGCCTGGGATCGACGTTGTGCAGCTGGGGGCTGGCGTTTATCAGCTCAGCACCCGTGGGGACTTCGAAGACGCAGCTCGAACTGGTGACCTTGACGTGACGGGAGAGCTGACGATTCGCGGTCTGGGAGCGGGGGTGACATTCATCGACGGTGGGCTGCTGGACCGTGTCTTCCACGTACATACCGGAGCTCGACTGACACTTCAGAACCTGACAATACGGAACGGTCGCGCCTTCGAGGGCGGTGGCATTTTCAATGCGGGTACGCTGAGCCTGCTGAACGTCAATGTGATTTGCAACATCGCGGGCAGCCAGGGAGGTGGCATCTACAACACGGGTACCATCACTGGAAATGTGGTGTCCATCTCTGAGAACATTGCCGGGTCGCGCGGTGGTGCAGTCAACAATCTTGGCTCACTGACACTCACCAGTTCCTCACTGTCCACCAGCTATGCAGGATCGCGAGGGGGTGGATTGTTCAACGAGACTTCTGGAACAGCGGAACTGCGAAATGTAAGTATCATTAACAACGAATCAGGGTCTCGTGGCGGCGGACTCAACAGTGAAACTGCGCTGGCCATTACGCTTGCAAACTCACTGCTGGAGCGCAACGTAACCGACGCCGATCTGCCCACGTCAACTGCCTCATCCTCACTGGATCTGCACGGCGGTGTTCGCTCGCTGGGATCCAACCGCATTCAGGTTCTGGACGACACGTTCATGAATGCCGCGGCGGCTGGTCTGCTGGCTGCTGACGTCATCGGTCGCGACGGTTCACCATTGCCGACTTCCACGAGTGATCTGACGTACCTTGGCGGGAACGGTGTGGGTTACAACCCGCTGATTCCCGGCAGTGCGGCCATCGACACCGGCAATAATTCGCTCTATCCCAGCTCAGTAATCCTCAATCAGAAGGATGGCGGTGGTAATCCGCGTCTGGTGGATGGCAATCGGGACGGAGTGCTGACGATCGACGTCGGTGCTGTTGAGTTCCTGACGAACGAGCCGGTGGCGATCTTTACAGCGAATCCCAATCCAGCAGCGCTCGGAGAGACCATTCTTTTTGACGCCAGCCGGTCATCTCATCCGAATCCATTCTCCGGCCGCATCATCAGCCAGCTGCAGTGGTACTTCGACTGGCCGAATCTGACGCCTTCGCTGACAACCGGTGGTAACGTACGTACGACGACGTTTACCTACAACGACTCGACCCGACTCTCTTACATCGTGCGTCTGGTGGTTACGGACAGTCTGGGTGCCACCAGCTTCTCGGAACAGCAGGTGCTTGTGGGCCGTCCCACTGTACCTGTGGTGCAACGCCCGTTCACCGTGACGACGGACAGAACTCCAGAGATCCGCTGGTCCGCAAGCCCGGCGAAGTATAAGGTAATTCTGAAGCGAACCGGTAGTCCGGATGTAACGCTGGCTGAAAACCTTTCAACGATGTCCTTCACTCCAGCGAATGACCTCGCACTGGGCAACTATAACGTGGTTGTCATTGCCTCAAATTCAATGGGCCAGTCTGTGAGTGCGGATTATCCCTTCACGATCACCAGCATTTCACCAACCACGCCGATCGGTACCACCTTCGATCTGACTCCGGTGTTCAACTGGACCAGCATACCCGGCTCAACTCGCTACGAACTGGCAGTGGATCGCACAAAGCCCGTGCGCAAGACGGACGTGATTCGCGAAGCGTTCGTTCCGACGAACAGTTACGAGACACCATCTTCGATTGGCCTTGGCGAGTATGGATGGTACGTGCGTGCCTTCGACGGCGACGACAATCCTGGTGCATGGAGTGCGACACAGAACTTCACGATCACTCAGGTCGTCATCACTAAACCGCTTTCGCCGACCATGGACACCACTCCAACATTTGAGTGGACAAATCTTGGAGCGGCCCGGTACGAGTTCTGGGTGAATCAGGTGGGTGGCCCGGTGAAGCTGATCTACAATCAGGCTCTCCAGGGCAACACATTCACGCCTTCCACTCCACTGCCGAACGGAACATTCGACGCGTGGGTCAGGCCACTCGCCGCAGACGGCGAGGCGGGATTGTGGAGCCCGAGGTACACGTTCCAGATGGATTACCGTCGTGGCCCCGTGACCTACGCCCCGGTCGGTGTCACCACCGACACGACTCCAACCTTCCGCTGGCAGGCCATCGATTCCGCGGTACGCTACGACGTGTGGGTCGATAATCTCACCACTGGCGTTAAGCAGGTCATTCGGCTGTTTGTGAACCATGTTCAGGGTGCGAAGGAAATTACTTATACGCCGACAGCGAATCTGACTGCGGCCAATTATCGCTGGTGGGTTCAGGCCGTGGGTGCAGATGGCCGTCGCACTGCCTGGAGTACGGCAACCGATTTCAACGTTCCGGTACCTTCGATTATTGCTCCGCGAGGTGCGATCAACACGAACCTGCCCAACTTTGTCTGGCGCGGGGTTGCTGAATATGTGAAATATGATCTGTGGGTGGACAACCTTTCAACGGGTCAGAAGCAGGTCCTGCGTCTGCAGAATCTGACTGGCACGTCCTACCAAACAGTGCTGCCTTTCGAAAATGGCAATTTCCGAGCGTGGATTCGCGCCTTTGACAAGGACAACAATGCTTCCCAGTGGAGCGGCGCGGCGGACTTCTCCATCAGCGTGGGTGTTGGTGATTCACCGACACTGATCAGTCCTTCGGGAATCGCCGGGGTTCGTCCCACCTTCAACTGGTTCGGCGGCACTCGCGTTGTGACCTACGAAATCCTCGTGAAGGACATGTCCCAGGCGTCGCAGCCGACTGTGATCAACCAGCGTGGCCTGCAGAGTGGTACGTTCCAGTCGCCGATTAATCTGATCGTTGGGCGTACGTATCGCTGGTGGGTTCGTGGTCTTGATGCCGGTGGCAATGGACTGCCATGGAGTCAGCCGCTCGACTTCAGGGTGGTTTCCGCGGATTCGCTGGAGCAGCCGGACGGAGACTCACCGCTGGTCACCGGAGACGACTTGCTGGTCGCCGGTCTGGATCTGAATGCTGTCTTCACCACCACTGTTCCTGTTCTGGCCGACGATGGTTTCCGCAGTCTCGCCGTGCACTCCAGTGGAGTGGTGATGCAGATTGATCCGGAAGTCAGCGGCAGCATCGCGGTACCGGCTGAGCTGGGAAGCAGGGTCGCGGAAACAGTCGCCGAAATCGATGCTCTGATGGCCGATTTCCCTGCATCGGGCACTCCGGAAGCACTGGCAGGATTTGAAGTTCTGCCTGCAGCCCCCGCTGTGAAGATGGCCGCTCCAGTCGAACCAGTGGTGAAGAATCAGTCGGCCGGCCGAACCAGCATTCTCGCGATGCTGGCAGGATTGGTTGTCAGCCGCAAGGTGCGTCGAACGGATGACGAAGAGGGTACTGCGAGGAACTGATCGTTCTCTGGAGGAACGGCTTGAATGAAATTCCGGCAGGCCGGCGGATGCATCCGCCGGCCTGCTGATGTTTTGGTGTTCTCGAAGCCGCCATGCTGGCACCCGCCGCTCCAACCTGACAGAATCCCGCCACCACCGGATTGAATCAGCCCGACTTCCCGTTTGCCGACTTCGGGAGCGTTTCCATGAGATTTCGTCTGATTTTCACGTTACTGTGCACCAGCCTGCTGCTGCCTGCTCTGCCAGCGATGGCTCAGGCACCAGCCATCGTCCAGCCTCCATCGATCGCGCATTCTCCGGACGCGACAGCTCTGGAAGCCCACATCGAAAACGCACGGCAGCAGTGGCAGGTGCCAGGCTTGTCGGTGGCAATTGTGAAGGACGGTCGGGTGCTGGTCTCGAAGGGCTTTGGTCTGCGGGAACTGGGGCGCACTGAACCTGTGGATCAGCACACGCTCTTCGCCATCGCCTCCAACACCAAGGCATTCACGTCAGCGGCTGTTTGTATGCTGGAGGATGACGGTCGGCTGCGTCGGGACGACCGCGTGCAGCAGCACCTGCCGTGGCTGCAGTTAAGCGAACAGTGGGCATCTGCGGACCTGCGTATCGATGACCTGCTCTGCCATCGTTCGGGGCTGGCCACCTTCAGCGGTGATTTGCTCTGGTGGGGCACGCCCTATTCTCCGGAAGACGTCCTGCGACGGATGCGGCATCTGCCGATCCAAAACCGTTTCCGAGCGGAGTATGGGTATTCCAATCTGATGTTTCTTGCGGCTGGCGAAGTCATTCGCAGTGTGACTGGTGATCCGTGGCCGGTCTTCATTCGCAACCGAATACTGCAACCCTTGAATATGCAGCGCACAGCACTCTCCACGACAGAGCTGGCCCAGCTGGGAAACGCGGCTGCTCCACACAAAACATCTGTCACGGGTGACACCCCGATTCCGTGGGTGAACTGGGATACGATGGCGGCTGCCGGTGGCGTGATTTCCTGTTCCGACGACATGGCAAAATGGCTGCTGCTGCAGTTGCGCCGCGGGGAACTGGAGGCCGGTGGACGGCTGTTTTCAAGGGCAGCTTCGCATCGCATGTGGACGCCACACACTGTGATCCCCGTGAGTGAAGCGGCCCGGGAACGGACTCCGTCCACGCACTTTCGTTCCTGTGGTCTCGGCTGGATGCTGGCGGATTACCGTGGGCGCCAGACAGTGGGGCACGGCGGCGGATATGATGGCATGTACTCGCAGGTACTGTTGATCCCCGAAGAGAACCTCGGTGTTGTTGTGCTCACCAACAGCATGACGGGACTTCCTCAGGCACTCTGCATGTCGATTGCCGATCAGTTTCTCGGCGGTCCTGCCCAGGACTGGCTGACTGAGGGATTAAAGCGCGACCGGCAGGGGCGCGAGGACTTTCTGGCGAGGATTGCGGATGCTGTGAAACCCAAAGCCACTGGAACACGGCCTTCCCACGAAACGGCTGACTACACCGGGACATGGCGGTGTCCGCTCTACGGCGATGCAAAGGTCTCCGAGGAAAACGGTGGATTGGTGCTGAGACTGCTCCCAAATCCCGACCTTGTGGCCGATCTTGAACATCTGCACTACGACACCTTCGTGATTCGCTGGAGAAAGACGTTTGCGTGGTTTGCTGAAGGCACGATCCAGTTTGTACCGGACGCGGACGGGGCGTTTCAGCAACTGAGGCTGAACGTGCCCAACGACGACCTCTGGTTCGACGAACTTCAGCTCAGCCGTATCCCGGAAGGAAGGAACTGACTCATGCGGAACAACAAAACAGAACCATTGATTTCCCGCAATCTGAAACTGCTGGTGGCCGCATTTGGGCTGCTGGGAATGTCTGTGGGCTGCAGCGAGTACAAGCAGGCCGGGCCATCGGAGGGCGAGCCCGGACAGGCTCAGGAAACCGCTCAGAAGTCAGAGTGAACTGCCGTGCTTTGCTGACATCCGACAGCCCAGTGGCAGTCACTTTGTCGCCTTTCGCTCTGCGAAAGGACTTCCAGTGCCGTTCTCTCGCGAAGCGAAAGACGACTCTCGCCGCCCCCGACGGCGAAAGTGACTGCAATTATCCGGCAGCCGTTCATTTGGGACTTGCTGTGTGGCGTCTATAATACCAAGGAACAGAACACTGCGGTTCAGTTCAGCAGGCATGATCCGAAGACGTGAACGACAGGAGCAATTCGTGGCAGAGAATCTGGATTCGGTGCACCACGTGGCGATCGAGGTCAGGGACATCGCGGAGGCGATCGAATGGTATCGTTCGCAGTTCATCTGCGAGGTTGCTTATCAGGACGCAACCTGGGGATTTTTGAAATTTGCCAATCTGCACCTGGCTTTGGTGTTGCCGGGACACCATCCGCCGCACGTGGCTTTTGTCTCGGACCGCGCAACGACTCATCCGGGGCTGAAACCGCACCGCGACGGGACTCGCTCCGTCTACATCAGCGATGTCGCTGGCAACGCCGTGGAGCTTATGGACCCTACCAGCCTCTGATTTCTCAGAATTAGCCATATTCAATGAAAATCCACGGCCTGTACCAACGCGTTGCGGTGTTGAAGGCAGTGTCGCAGGTGGCGTCCCAAGGTCAGTGATACCACCAGAACTTCTCTCTGAAATTCCACAGGGCTCGGCAAATGATCCGTCCAAATTCCTCTCTGTCTCGCTGGGCCGTGGCAATCCTGCTCGGATCAGCGTTTGCTGCTCAGACGCACGGATCAGACTGGCCGCGATTCCGCGGTCCCAACGGAACCGGCATCAGCACCGACTCAGAATCGCTGCCGGATTCGATCGCCGATCCGGAAACACTTGCCTGGAAAACCCCGCTCCCAGGAGCCGGCGTCTCCTGCCCGATCACTGCCGGCGACCGGATTTTCGTGACCTGTTACTCAGGCTACGGCGTCGATCGCAGCACATCCGGAGACATGCAGCAGCTCAAACGCCACATGGTTTGCGTTTCTGCCGCCGACGGTAAGGTGCTCTGGGAAAAAACGATCGATTCTGTACTGCCGGAAGACGAGTACAGTGGCATGGGCGTTCCCGAACACGGCTATGCTTCGCATACACCGGTCACCGACGGCAGGCATGTTTACGGGTTCTTTGGAAAATCAGGCGTCTATGCGTGGGATCTGGACGGCAATCAGCTCTGGCACACATCCGTAGGAACAGGCTCCGACGATCGCGCCTGGGGTTCTTCTTCAAGCCCGATTCTTGCGGGCAACGTGGTCGTTGTGGCTGCCGGTCCTGAATCACGGGCCGTGGTCGGATTGGATGCGGCGACCGGAAAAGAACTCTGGAAAGCCGAAAGCGATTTTCTCGGCAGTGTCTGGGGAACGCCGGCTCTCAGCGTTGTCGATGACTCCCGCACCGACGTCGTCCTTGGTGCACCATCAGAAATCTGGGCTATCAACCCGCAATCCGGAAAGCTCCGCTGGTACTGCAGTGCAATGCAGACAGACCAGTTCAATTCCAGTGTGCTGGTGGACGGCGGCATGATCTACGCAGTTGAAGGTCGGGGCGGCGGGTCGATTGCCATTCGTGGTGGTGGCAAGGGTGACGTGACGGCCGACCACGTGGCGTGGTCCGGCAACGACAGCAACCGCTTTTCGACTCCGCTGCTTTACGAAGGTCGCCTCTATCTGATTTCCGGCGGCACGGTGAAATGCATCAAAGCGGCGGACGGAAGTGAGGTATTTCAGGGACGACTGCAGTCATCGCGGGCTGGTGGTGGTCAGGCGGAAGCCCCGCGCGAGCAGCGGCCTTCCGGCGGCCCCGGTGCTCCCGGTGCTCCCGGCGGCCCAGGTGGGCAGGGGGCTCCCGGGCAGCCTCCCGGCGGTGGCCGCGGTGGTTTTGGCGGATTCGGTGGTTTTGGCGGCGGTCGTGGAGGCCGTGGCGGAATGGGCGGTCAGGATTATTCATCCCCCGTGATGGGCGACGGAAAAATCTTCTATGTCAGTCGCAGCGGCGATCTGCACGTGCTGAAGCCTTCCGAAACGCTGGAACAGATTTCCTCCGCCCGGATTACCACCGACACTGAAGACTTCAGTGCATCACCGGCCATCAGCAGCGGCCGACTGCTCATCCGTTCCAGCAAACATCTGTACTGCTTTACGGCAAAGAAATAGCGAAAAACGCAGCCGAGTTTTGCAGTGACATTCGCCGGGGGCCACCGGTGGACTATGATCACATGGCTGGCGCCCGGCCAATAGCAGTCACTTTCGCCGTCGGGGGCTGCGATAGTCGTCGTTCGCTCCGCGAAAGAACGGCATTGCAGGTCCATTCGCAGAGCGAAAGGCGACAAAGTGACTGCCACCGGGCGCCCGTGCACAGCACAGGCTGTGCCTTCCCTGCAAGGCCGTTTCCATCAGTCCTCACCGAAAGCCTGATTCCATGGATCCTTTGTTTCTGCTTTCTGTTGTTTCCCGCTGGGTACACGTCGGGACTGCTGTGGTGCTGATCGGCGGTCTCACCGTCCTTAGATTCGTAGTCGCACCGGCGCTTGCTGGAAACACAGCAATGCTGGAAGACATCCGCCAGCGCTGGAAAAAGTTCGTCCATGCCGGTATCGCACTGTTCTTGATTTCCGGGTTCGTCAATTACTTTCAGGCGATGTCGACCCACAAGGGTGATGGGCTTTATCACGGATTGATCGGCACCAAAATCATTCTGGCGTTGGTCGCATTCTTCATCGCATCAGCATTGGTCGGACGGTCTGCCGGAACTCAAAAGTTTCGCGATCAGTCGGCCAAATGGAAAACGGTCGTGCTGCTGCTGGCGGCTGTGATCATCGCGATGAGTGGTTTTGTTAAGGTGCGGGACAACCGCAAGGCAGCGGCCGGCAGCACTTCGACGCCCGCCGCGACAGAGAATGGAGCGGCAACGGGCAAATAACATTACTGACGCCCCCCGCTGTCATCTGAGAGAGAACTCCTGTTGCAGCGCCACCAGTGCTCGCTGGGCATCCCCGGCAGCAACGACAAGGCTGAGCTTGATTTCGCTGGTGCTGATCATTTCGACATTGATGGAGTGCTGTGCGAGTGTATGAAACACGCGGCGACCGACATCGGTGTGGCTGCGAAGTCCAATGCCTGCCACCGTCAGTTTTCCGATGCGGCGATCTGAACTCACCACGGCCTGACGATGTCTGTCGAGCACTTCGCGAAGCAACAGCAGCGAGCGATCAAGATCTGAGTGGGGAACTGTAAAGGAGATCCCTGCGCGGCCCTTTCGCGGCACGTTTTGAACAATCAGGTCCACCAGAACGCCACCTTCTGAGATGGCGGTAAAAACAGCCTGAGCGATTCCGGGATCATCCGGCAATTCGGTCACAGTAATCCGGGACTGGTCGGTATCTGCGGTAATATCGCTGACGAGAATGCTTTCCATGCCGTCAAGTCCGGCAACAACATCGGCAATTCGGGCAGCATCGGTTTCTGCAGTGGCTGCAGCGGATGCAGGGGTTGCGTGTCCAACGTCGGGGAGCGGAGTAATGGGGTGATCGAGTCCAAATCCGCGATGAATGACTTCCACGGCTTCGGCACACCGGCTGCCGTCGATCAGAACGGAGACTCGAATTTCGCTGGTGGTCACGACCTCGATGTTGATGCCGTTTTCAGCGAGCAGTTTGAACATGCGAGCGGCGACACCTGTATGTGTCTGCATTCCGTGTCCGACGATGGAAACCTTGCAGCGGCCTTCGGTGTGGCGAATATCCTGTGCGTGAAAGGTACTGCCGACTTCGCCTGCGACTTTCAGGGCCGCGTCAAGGTCATCCTCGGCGACAGTGAAGGAGACGTTGGCGAAACCTTCGCGTGCGACGTTCTGGACGACCATATCAACGGGCACTTTGGCAGCAGACAGTGCCGTGAACAGGCTGCTGATCACACCGGGCTGATCGGGGAGTCCGACAAGTGAGATGAGGACTTCGCTGCGGACGAAGGCGATGCCGGTGACGACCGCGGGGGATGGTCCGGCATCGGGGGCGATCAGCGTTCCAGGGCCATCGGAATAGGCAGGGCGGACGCGAAGGGGAACGGAATATTTCTTGGCGAATTCGATGGAGCGGGAGTGCATGACACCGGCTCCGAGGCTGGCGAGCTCGAGCATTTCGTCGTAGGAGATGCGTTCGACTTTTCGAGCCGATTTACAGACTCGAGGGTCAGTGGTGAAGACACCCTCGACGTCGGTGTAGATTTCGCAGAGTTCTGCGTGGAGTACGGCGGCAAGAGCGGCAGCGGTGGTATCGCTGCCGCCGCGACCCAGTGTGGTGATATTCATGCCGTCATCGACGCCCTGGAAGCCGGCAGCGATCACGATCTGACCTGCGGCCAGCAGTTCGCGCATGCGTTCGGTAGAAATGCTGACGATGCGAGCCCGGGTGTGAGTGGTGTCAGTCCGCACGCCGATCTGGGCACCAGTGAGGCTGATGGCTTCTTCGCCCAGTTCGTGGACGGCCATTGCCATCAGGGCGACGGATTCCTGTTCGCCGGTGGAGAGCAGCATGTCCATTTCGCGAGGGCGAGGATTGCGGGTGATTTCGCGGGCGAGGTCGATCAGTTCGTCAGTTTTGTGTCCGCGAGCACTGACGACGACGACAACGTCGTGGCCCGCGCGTCGGGCATCGACAGCGCGCTGGGCTGCCTTACGGATTTTTTCGGCGTTTGCGACGCTGGTCCCACCAAACTTCTGAACAAGCACTGACACGGAAAAGACTTCCTGAATTTGGGGTGTGATTTCAGCAGGCGGATCCGGGGAACGAGTTGGCTGCGAAGTGCGAAATACTAAGGAATTCGGCATGGACATTCCGGTCAGCCCCGCGGGAATTGCTGAGAAACGAAAATTCCCGGGGCAGGGATTATCGGTCACACGGAACGAGGGGGCTGACGCTCCAGCCACGTCTGGAGCAGGATTTGAGCAGCCAGCTTGTCCATTCGCTCCTTCCTTTGTTTTTTGCTGAATTCCGCCGACAACAGCATCGATTCGGCCTGCCATGACGTGAGCCGCTCGTCCTGGAACACGTGCGGAAGTCCCAGTACCGCGGAGAGCCAGACTGCAAATTCCCGAGCTTCCCTCGATTTTTCACTCTCTTCCCCATTCATGTGCAGCGGCAGCCCAACAACCAATCCCACTGGGCGATATTCCGCCAGCAGCCGCCGAAAGAATCGTTCGTCCCCCTGCCGTCCCTGACGCTGGTGATTGTGCAGCGGGCTCGCAAACCGCTGCTCGCGATCCGACACTGCCACGCCAACCCGCTTCGTGCCGTAGTCAATTCCGAAGAGCATTCCGGGGAAGGGGAGCAGTGCTGGTGGGCTGTTTGCAGCCGGAGCTGGTGTGGGATTTTTTGTGGGGGGCGTTTCAGACATGCACTGACCCTGCTGGCTTCACCACCGGACTTGTGCTGGGCACTGTTCCCAGGCCGAGGGGTACCAGCAGACTGTTGAGGTTACCCGAACGGAAGCCTTCGAGATCCAGCGTGACGGCGCGGAAGCCGAGAGACTTGAGCTGGCTCACAAGCCTCCGGAGAAGCTCAGACGCCATCAGTTCACCGAAATCCTCCGGCAGCACCTCGATACGCGCCAGCTCGCCCTGTTCCAGCCGAACCCTCAGCACACGGATTCCTGTTGCCTGCCGAATCCACGCTTCGGCCTGCTCGACCTTCGCCACCCGCTCCTCCGTCACCTCCACACCGTATGCAATGCGACTGGCAAGGCACGGAGCAGCCGGTTTGTCGGCGGACTGCAGGTTCCACCATGCGGCCAAGGCCCGCACTGCGGCCTTGTTGAACCCTTCTTCCAGCAGTGGACTGTGAACACCGTGAGCCGCAGCTGCCTGCATACCCGGGCGATGGTCCCCCGCATCGTCGAGATTCGCGCCGTTCAGGAGCGTCTGCACGCCAAGCTCAGCCAGCTGAGAGCGAGTCAGCGTGTACAGCGTGTCCTTGCAGAAAAAACAGCGATCCCCGGAATTTCGCCTGTACTCGTCGCGCTGGAATTCATTCGTTGCAATCTCCAGATGGCGGATGCCGATCGCCTTCGCCTGGCTGGCTGCAAAGTCCCGCTCAGCCGCTGCCAGACTGGGACTGACGGCAGTCACCGCCACCGCAGCTGTTCTGAAAACCAGAAAGGCGGCCTGAGCCACAACGGCACTGTCCACGCCCCCGGAGAAAGCCACAGCGCACGGTCCGTAGCTTTGCACCCGCGCAAGCAGACGTGCGGCCAGTTCTGCAGGCGAGATTGATGGTTCAGAAAGCGCCAAGTGTGTGGGTTTCGCGAAGACGGGAGTGAAACAGAAGGCAACCGTTGATGGATTATACAGCCACCGATCACAGAATCGACTGTATACGGCGGAACGCGGGCGGTTCGACGGAACGCGCAGTGCTGGCCTGAAGAATACAGGCCGCTGACTGACCTTCAGGTTCCGTACAGCGGTGCAATTACGGTGCCCTGGTTGAGGTGTACCGGGCGGTTCAGTCGATCGCGGACCACAGCGTGGGGATCAATGCCGAGAGCCGAGTAGACGGTGGCGCCAAGGTCATCGGGTGACCACGCGGTGGAGTCGGGCCACGCGCCGATCTCGTCGGTACTGCCAAGCACCTGCCCGGGCACGACGCCGCCACCAGCGAAAAGTCCCGTGAAGCACGGCCCCCAGTGATCTCGGCCACCGTCTTTGTTGATCTTTGGCGTGCGGCCAAATTCGCCGAGCAGGATTACCATCGTGTCATTCAGCAGGCTGCGCTCTTCAAGGTCATCCAGCAGCGCGGCAACGGCCTGATCAAGCGGCGGCAGCAGGCGATCCTTTAAAGTCCTGAAGATTGCGCCGTGGTTGTCCCAGTTCTGTACGGGCCCCATGTTGGCCTGAACGATGGGTACTCCGGCTTCCACCAGTCTGCGTGCCAGCAGCAGTGACTGGCCGAACGCATGTCGACCATAGCGATCGCGGACAGCGTCCTGTTCCCGCTGCAGTTCGAAGGCCTGCGTGAGTTTGCCGCTGGAGAGCATGTTGAAGGCAAGGCGCTGGTCTTCGGCGAGCCGACCGGAGGCGGAGACGGCGGATGTGGCGCTGGACTGGTTGAGTGACTGCAGGAGTGACTGCCGCTGGTTGAGTCGGTTGTGGTCGAGTCCCTGCGCGAGTGTCAGGGCATCAACGCGGAAATCTCGATTGTTGGGGTCACCAACAATCTGCCACGGATCGTATTTTGGCCCCAGAAATCCAGCGTGCTGACCGGGCCATGTCAGAGGTGCGGACATCAGAAAGGTCGGCAGATTCACGCCACTGGGGATCCCATCACTTCGGGGCCGCAGGAATTCGCAGCCCGCGGAGTAACAGGGCCAGTCATCGCGGGAGGCAACCTTATCGAAGAAGCCCCCTGGCTGCAGATGGCCGGTGAGCACATGGTGCGTGGACATGAGGTGATTGTTGTCACCGTGGCTGAGCGTTCGCAGGAGCGTGTAGCGGTGGGCACGGGCAGCGAGCTTTGGGAGATGTTCGCAGATCTGCAGGCCGGCGACGGAGGTGGCGACAGGCTGAAATTCGCCACGAATCTCCGCCGCCGCATCGGGCTTCATATCGAAGGTGTCGTGGTGGCTGATCGCACCCGTGCAGAAGACCATAATGAGCGACTTTGCGCGGGCGACCGGGGCTGGTCGGACAGGCTGGGCCGCAGCAGCAGTGCCGCCTGTGACACCCGGAAGGCGGTGCATTCCCAGTCCGAAGGCGGATGAGCAGCCGACCTGAAGGAGGTGGCGACGGGAGGCGTTAAAAAGAAGAGCGTTCATGGCGGGAGCGGTCATTGGGTGCAAACCGTTGACGAGTGTGTGACGAGGCGGGGGCGGGGGGCAGGGGCAAGTGGAGTTTGCTGCAGACTGCTCAGTTTAACGGGTCGGGAGTCGAGGTGAAATGAGAAAGTTGCAGAAGGGAAGCAGGGATTTATGAAAACCCGAACGCATGGATTGAGTTTTCCGGGGGACCGGTGGTCTGGTGTCGAGCAGACCGATTCTCAACTGAAAAACAAGCTCAATCGATCAAAAATCCGCGCCGATTTTCTCCGGGTGGTACGCGGTCTGCGGATACAATAGAGTAGCCGCGGTGGCTGCCAGTTCGGCAGTCGCCCGCGGTCGAAAGCTTGTTAAGGAACGCGAAAATGTTCGGCCTTTACTTCGATACATCCTATATCCTCTTTGTATTTCTCCCGTCGATTGCGATCTCCGGCATTGCCAGCCTGATGGTGAAGTCGGCGTTCAATCGCTATTCCGAGGTCGGATCTCGTCGTGGCTACACTGGTGCCCAGGCCGCGCAGGTGCTCCTCAGAGAAGCCGGTATCGACGACGTTCAGGTCGTGCCAACCCACGGATACCTCAGCGATCACTACAACCCAATGACCAAAACGCTGGCGTTGTCCGAAGCTGTCTATGGCAGTAATTCCGTGGCGGCCATCGGAGTCGCCTGTCACGAAGCGGGGCACGCCATCCAGCACGCCCAGGGCTACGCACCGCTCTGGGCTCGCTCCGCGCTCGTACCAGTCGTTGGAATTGGATCCTACGCAGCCAACATCCTGATCCCGATGGGCCTGTTTCTCAATTCCCTCTCCCTGCTCTGGGTCGGTGTCATTGCCTTCGGCGCGATCGTACTCTTCCAGTTCATCACACTGCCAGTAGAGTTTGACGCGTCACGCCGTGCCAAACTCCTGTGTGTCGAGGCGGGCATCATCGGTGCCGACGAACGTCAAGGCGTAGACGCCGTGCTCAACGCTGCCGCACTCACTTACGTCGCGGCCTTCGTCGGCAGTCTGCTGACACTCCTCTACTACCTCATCAAACTCGGTGTCATCGGCGGCAGTCGGAACGAAGACTAATGACAGCACGCATTTCCCTCAGACCTGTTCCACTCCTGATCCTGTTCCTCGCGTGTTTCTGTCTTCCCGTCTCCGCTGACGATCTTCGGGATCGTCTGCAGGACAAGAACGGCAAAGACTCCGATGTCTGGGTCTACAACGACATCCCCGCCGCAATGGCTGCGGCACGGAAGTCCGGAAAACCGCTGTTTGTCACGTTCCGCTGCGTACCCTGTCGCGACTGCGCCGCCTTTGACGCCGATGTCGCCAGCGGCAACGAACGCGTTCGCGAATTCGCTGAAAAGCGATTCATCTCCGTTCGACAGGTCGAAATGAAGAATGTGGATCTCAGCCAGTTCCAGTTCGACTATGACCTCAACTGGGCCGCCATGTTCCTCAATGCCGACGGCACTGTCTATGCCCGCTACGGAACCCAAAGCGCCGAAGGCTCCGATGCCTACAACTCAATCGACGGTCTGCTGGCCACTATGCAGCGTGTCCTCGATCTCCACAGCCGTTACCCTGCCAACCAACAGGAACTGGTCGATAAACGCGGCAAACCACGCTCGGTCTCCGACGCTCTCCAGCACCCCGGACTGCGAAATCCCGCCAAATACGCTCAGGAAACCACTCGGTCCAACTGCATTCACTGCCACAATATTCACGATGCCGAACATCTGCACGCACTTCAGCAGGGCAAATGGAACCCGGCAATGCTCTGGAAGTTCCCGCTCCCGGATCAGCTCGGCATTCAAGTGGACCGAACCAGCGGTGTCAGGATTTCCAAAGTAGTCCCCGGGTCGGCAGCGGCAAAATCCGGACTGCTTCCCGGTGAAGACATCCTCCGCGTCAATGGCCAGCGAATCACATCAATCGCCGACATCCAGTGGGTCCTGCATCACCTGCCGGACGAAAGTGCCTCCGTCACTCTCGAGGGCACTCAGAGCGGACAGCACTCGCTGCGGCTGGCTCCCGGCTGGAGACAATCCGATTTCTCCTGGCGCGGGTCGATGTGGAATGCACCGCCACGGCTCCAGGTGTGGCTCCCTGAACTCACTTCAGAACAGTCAGCAAAGCTCGGACTTGCCCCCGGCGACGGAGCCCTCGAAGTCCGCTGGATCAATATGGAAGGTCCCGGAGGTCGCCAGGCGAAGGCCGACGGTCTGCAAGAAAAAGACATCGTGGTGGCTCTCGACGGTCAGCCCCTTCGCATGGATTCCAGACAGTTCAACGCCCATCTCAAACTGAACTACCGCGTCGGCGACAAACTGCCACTGACCATCATTCGCGGCGGCCAGCGTATCAGTCTTTCGCTGCTGCTTGTGGAGTGATCGCATGTCGGAAAATCCCTGGCTGCCTCCGGTTGTACGGGACGATTCAGAGCCCCCGACACCGCTCTGGAGACTGCTCTTCGGCTGGATCGCTGCTGTGCTCTCCGGTATCTTTGCTGTCTCCAGTGGTGTGTTCCTGCTGCGGGGTCTGTATGGAGCGATTCCCGCGTCGATTCTGCTCAGCGTCATGCTTTGGAGAACCGGCAAAAATCTGCGTCTTAATCGGCCCGTGCCATAATCCATCCCTCGTTAAATTCGGCGTGCTGCATTGACTTTCCTTCCGCCGTGAACGAGCTGTAGACCACGTGAATCCGACCGTCAGAAGTCTGAATCACGCAGGGGTAATGAAACGAACCTTCCGGTCGATCTTCCAGATATCGCGTGGCAGTCCATGTGCTGCCTTCATCCAGTGACAGCAGCACGGCCAGCCGACTGCGACCGCTGACGGTGTCGTTGCAGACCAGCACCCAGTGACCGTTTTGCAGGCGAACGCCATCCAGCCCTGAGCCTGGGTTTGGCAGAGCAGCACTCGTTACGCTTCCCCACGAAACACCATCATCCCGGGATTCCGCACGGCGGACTTTTCCACTGAAACCGTTTTCTCGCATGAATGCCACAAGAACGCCGTCAGACCTTCGCAGCACCGCAGGCTGAATCGCTCCGAACCCCAGCACTGGCTGGCCTGCAAACCACGATTCACCGCCGTCATCACTGATCGCCATCAGTGACAGAGAAAAGGTATCAGAGTAGAGAGGGAGGAGTATTCGGCCGGAAGGCAGCAGCGTTGGTTTACAGCGGGGCTGCCAGCCCAGTCGCTGATAGAGTTTCTGGCTGAGCCGCTCGCGGGCTTCGGCGATCGACGCCTTTGTCTTCTCGGGAAGCGGGGGCAATGCTGAGATTTGGGCGTCAAGGGCTTCGAGAGCGGCTGCGGAAAAGTCGGCGGGTTTCAACAACAGAACCCGAGTGTGATTCCACTCGAGCGCCCCTGCCTTCTCAGGATGCTCGGCAACTTTCACATGCGTCAGACAGGATTCCCACGTATTCGCCAGAATCACGGGCCAGAAGAGAAACAATCGTCCGCTTCTGTCCGTCATCAGAGTGGTGTTGCAGTCAGGGAAACCTGGCGTATCGGCCATGATAAAGCTGTCGCTCCATTCCCGACTGCCAGCTTTTCGGCGAGCCCCATAGACGGCCACGTCATCCGCCTGACGCTCGCCGCTGCCACGATACCAGGAGACGATCAGATCTCCGTTGCTGAGCTCCGCAATGCCTGGAGCATGATTGTGTGAAGGCTGCCGCGGGAACACCAGTTCGCTGGAGAAAACCGGAGGGCCGGTCTGAGCATTTGCGGGTGCCGGGCCGACGACAATACCGGTCAGCACGAGGCAGCACAGCAAAGTTTTGGAAGCAAAATCAGACAGCCACATGAAAGCTCTCCAGTCAATCGCAGTCACGCAAGTCACGCGAGCGGGGCTTTGCGGGCCCGCGACGTTCCACAGTCTCCCGGTGTCGATGATGAAAGTCGAGCGAGGCTGGGGTGGTACCAGAGTGAGGAATGACGTGAACAGGAATGGGGGCAAACATGCTTTTCCGGG
This sequence comes from Planctomycetaceae bacterium, assembly GCA_046074645.1. Lineage (GTDB taxonomy): Bacteria > Planctomycetota > Planctomycetia > Planctomycetales > Planctomycetaceae > SXXK01. The sequence continues at coordinate 24,039 of JBJTOP010000289.1, forward strand.
GGCAGTCCCGACAACTTGCCGCAATTTTCACCGGAAATTCAATCGCCTGGAACTTTTTTTTTCGCCAGACACCCAGCAGAATGCAGGACCTGCTAATTTCGGCGCCTGCCAGCCCCGGCCCTCCTTCATTGTCCTTTTCAGGAGTCATTCCCTATGCGTCCTCTGAATCGCAGGCCTCGCGGCTTCACACTGATCGAGCTCCTTGTAGTGATCGCCATCATCGCGATCCTTGTGGCGTTGCTGCTGCCTGCCGTGCAGCAGGCTCGCGAAGCCGCTCGCCGCACACAGTGCAAGAACAACCTCAAACAGATTGCCCTCGCTGCTCACAACTATCACGACGTGGTCAACATGTTCCCGCCAGGATACATCGTGAACCCACCAAACCACGTCACTCGGTCAGCGTTCACAATGCTGCTGCCCTATATCGAACAGGCGAATCTGTACAATATCATCGACTCCAGTGTGCCGATGTTCAACGGACCCACCGGCTTCAATGCAACGGCCCAGGCACAGAATGTTGCGGCTGCCGCCACGGTCATTCCAGCCTTCCTCTGCCCCTCGGCAGTCGGCCCACAGACCGACGACTACCTCTATCCCGCCGGTGCTCTCATCACCGGTGTCTTTCCCTCGGTCAACTGCACCTGGAAGGGTGGCCGAACCGACTACGGCGGCACCACTGGCATCCGCGGCGTGTTCGCTGCTCTTGCCTACAATAATAACGCGGGCGGTGATCGCGAAGGCTCCCTCGTCGCTGCTGTTCCAGGCGGTGGCACCAGCAGCTTCCGCGATCTCGTGGACGGAACTTCCAACACCTTCATGTTTGGTGAACGCACCGGTGGGTCACAGATCTTCTACAAAAGCCAGAAGGCCATCGGCCTGCCTGCGGTGATTGGCCAGACCAACGGCGGTTCCTGGGCTGACGCTCTCGCCTTCGAACACTGGCTGCAGGGTTCGCTCTTCGACGGCACTGGAAACGGCGGTCCCTGCCCAATGTGCACCAATATGCGTGGCAATGGCTTCCACAGCTTCCACACCGGTGGCTGCCAGTTCGCCATGTGCGATGGCTCCGTAAGGTTCGTCAGCGAGAATGTCGCCGCCAGCATCTTCGGAGCTCTCATCACTCGCAAAAAAGGCGAAATTGTCGGAGACTTCTGACAGCCCCCGCCATCCTTGCGTTCCGCTCCCGCCACTCCGTCTACCCACTCGTCTCCGCACCGCAACTGGCACCCTCGTCCTGCAAAGCAACCGGGATCGGTAAGGTGCTCGCGGCAGGCATGGTGGACTGATGCTGTCCGTTATTCGGGGGCATAGAGGAACGCCGGGCGTCTGTTCGTCGAACAACACGCGACCGATCACGCCCGTCTGACCACGCGTCCTTCCCCGACATCGGGGAAGGACGCATTTCTTATTTCCTTCATCAGGCCTGCATCCACTCATCAGGGCAATTGATCTGCGCTCCCAAATGTCCTCCCGCCTCACCCTTCCTGGACTTTTCACTGTTCTGATTCTGATTCTGACCGGTTGCAGCCAGCAGGAGACTCGCGTCCCAACCTATCCAGTCCGTGGCCGAGTGACAGTCGATGGCCAGCCTCCCGGATCAGCGCTCCAGATCGAATGTCACCCGGTTGTCGGTATAGATACTCGAAACCCCACTGTGTCCCGCACCGAATCAGACGAAGCCGGCAATTTCAAGATCTCCACCTACGCGGCCGGCGACGGTGTTCCTGCCGGAGATTACGTGCTCACCGCCACCTGGCTCACGTTCAACCTCATGAGCCGCGACTACACCGGCCCCGACAAACTCAATGGTCGCTACTCAGACCCCCAGACGTCCTCCGTGAAAATCACAGTCCGCCCCGGTGAAGAAACGGATCTCGGCGAAATCAAGCTGACCACCAAATAATCCATCGCTCGATAGCCGAGGCACCCAACTTCTCAGGTCACTCCGCGATATTCACCTCTCTCCCTCCAGGATTCTCCTGACATGCTTCGCTCCCGTGCTTTGCTCACTCGACTGCTGTTCGCTGCCGTGTGTCTGCTCCCGCTGACCATCCGGGCCGACGAACCCTCCGCTGAACCTGCAGTACCACAAGAGATCTTTGCCTACATGGAGCGACCGGAGCCGGATTTTGCATGGACAAAGGTCGATACGCTTCAGGTCGGTGAAAATCGCGTCCACCGACTGCAACTCACCAGCCAGAAGTGGCAGAACATCGTCTGGAAACACGCACTGGTCGTCTACGAACCGAAACAGCTGGTGCATCCCGAGCATATGCTGCTGTTCGTCACCGGTGGCCGCAACGGCAACATGCCGCAGCTCAAGGACCTGGCCATGGGGCTGCTCCTTGCTGATGCCTGCGGAGCTCGCGTCGCCACACTCCACCAGGTTCCCAATCAGCCACTCATGGGGGACCGTGTGGAGGACGATCTGATCACCGAGACCTGGCTGCGGTTTCTTGATTCCGGCGACGCCACCTGGCCACTGCTCTTCCCCATGGCCAAAAGTGCCGTGAAAGCCATGGATGCCCTCCAGCAGTTCAGCAGCAGCGAATTCAAGCAGACGGTCAAGTCGTTTGTGATTACCGGTGCCTCAAAACGCGGCTGGACAAGCTGGCTCACACCCGTCGTCGATAAACGCATCGTCGCCACCGCTCCGATCGTCATCGATGTCCTCAACTTTCCCGCTCAAATGAGTCACCAGAAGAAAACATGGGGCTTCTACAGCGAACAGATCGCCGACTACACCAGCAAGGGGCTGGTCCGCGAAGACGGCATTCCCCGCGAAGGTCGCGAAGGGCAGCTCTGGAAAATGATGGACCCCTACACCTATCGCTCGCGACTCTCTCTCCCCAAACTCATCGTACTCGGTGCCAACGACCGCTACTGGACCGTGGATGCACTCAACCAGTACTGGGACGGTCTCAGCGGACTCAAACACATCCACCGAGCCCCCAATGCCGGCCACGGACTTGACGACGGTCGCGAAGGAGCTCTGCGAACCATCGCCGTGTTCTTCCGCCATGCAGCCGCCGGAAAATCGCTCCCGGAATTCAGCTGGGAACCAAACGTCAGTGCCGCCCAGGTTGGGCTCGCCATGCGTCCCACCGGTGAACCCGAAACTGTCCGACTCTGGTCCGCTCGATCGCAGTCCAACGACTTCCGCGAATCCAGATGGACCTCCAGCGACGTCACAGCAGCCGACGGCGTCTACTCAGCCGCAGCCAAAAAGCAGGGTGACGAACGCGTCGCCGTATTCGGTGAAGCGGTTTACGAATTCGAGGGATTGAAGTATTCGTTGTCAACCCTTGTGTTCTGGAAATAGTCGCTCGCCGCTATCATCCCGCCGCCAGCACCACCCACGTGCTGGCGCGCGATGAAATAAGCACTCAGCAAAGCAAGCCGGAAAGCCCATCAATGCCTCGGGTCTATGTCAGGGAACTCAGGGACGGAGACAACGTCAATGAAATCTATCTGCTGGCAGATCGCCAGCTCCGCGCCAATCGCAATGCCAACCTGTACTTCCTCGCAACTCTGAGGGATCGCACGGGAGTCATCAGTGGATTGATGTGGAATGCGACGGAAGACTCCGTCAAAGAGGTGTCTGCAGGTGACTTTGTTCGCGTGAAAGGCAAAGTGCAGCAGTACCAGGGAAATCTGCAGCTGATCCTGACATCCGTGCAAAGTGTCTCCGATTCGGCCTGTGATCCGGCTGATTTTCAGGTTCAGCCTCAGGCCGCCGCCGGGCGTTTCCTGATTCGGCTTCGCGAACTTCTCGAATCCATCCGCCATCCGGACCTCGCTGCTGTCGCATACGCCTTTCTTGGCAACTCATCACTCGTGAATGGCCTCTGCGCAGCTCCTGCCGGTGTCAAAGCACATCATGCTTACATTGGCGGCCTGATCGAGCACGTGGTGTCAATGTGTGAACTCGCCGACCGCATCGCGCCGCTCTACCCCGCACTTGACCGCGAACTGCTGCTGCTGGGCGTCCTGCTCCACGATATCGGCAAAATTCGTGAACTCGGCTGGGACCCGACACTTGTCTATACCGACGAAGGACAGCTGCTCGGACACATCCATCTCGGAAATGAAATCCTCTCAGAACTGGTCCGCAGCGCCGAACAGCAGCTCGGACGGCCCCTCGAACCCGAAAAACTCCTGCGACTGCGGCACATGATCATCAGTCACCATGGCACCCGCGAATTTGGCAGCCCCGCACTCCCCATGACCCCGGAAGCGCTCGCACTGCACTACATCGATGCACTCGATGCAAAAATGCACGAGTTCGTCAGGTCGATCGATGATGATGTGAATACCGATTCCGCATGGACTCCCTTCAGCCCACGCATGGATCGGCGACTGTTCAAGGGACAGATTCGTCGGGACTAGCACCGGCCCTGTCCCACGTTCAAACCAGGGTCATGAACCGGCGTGAAAATCGGCAAATTGGGTGTCTCAGTTCTGCCTGCAGTTTCACAGCCAGCGACGTGGCGTGAGGTAAAGACCGGAACAGCAGGGCTTCCAGCGGTGCCTCGGCGGGCGTTTGCAGGCCCGTTTGCCCGCAGGCTGCCACCATGCGGCTGGAACCACTGGCAATCGCTCACAGCGCGGACCAGCGTTCGGTGGCTCGGCAGGAGCATCGCCCTCCCGGGTCTGCACCCGTCCTTTCACAGGATTCCAGAGAACTTGAAGGCCATTGGGCTCAGCGCCCCGCCTCACGGCACCTTCACGTACAAATATTTCTGAAACTCCGTGAACATCTGCCGGATCTCTCCGGCTTCGCCCAGTTGTTCGAAGGCGTCCTGCAGGGAATCGTGGTATCGCAGTCGCAGCAGCGGCGATAATTTGCTCACGTCCAGCTCTTCGACTCCCACCGTCACGTAATGCTGCAGCACAAATTCCAGGAACGCACGCTGCCGGTCGGTGAACTCCGCGTCCAGCCATGGCCGAGCTCCGGACGCGCGGGCTTCACGAGTGACCGGTGGCATGGCAAAGGCGACATAGGCCAGCACATCAAACAGCTCACTCGATTCCGCGTCGATGATCCGCTGCATCTCCTGCAACTGCTCCGCCCCGAAACCGACCTCACCCAAACCCTGCAACAGCTGCTGCCGAGTGACCGGGTGAAGACCACCATAGTGCCATGCACCTTGACAACAAAAACCCAGTCTTTTCCCTCACCCTGATGCGATTCTCCGCCGCGTCCTTCAGCAGCAAATCTCCAGCAAATTTCCCCTGCTTCCCGTGGTGGCCTTTGCTGCGTTTCCGGCCTGTAAAGCCAGTTCCATCAGCCTGGCATGAAATGCCGGGTCAGACCCTCTTCGAGCCCCGTCGCCCTGCAAGGGCAGTTCTCAGCAAGTATCGGCCGTTTTCCGGATGGCACACCTCGGCCGCTGCGCGGCTGGGGTGATGTTCGATTTTTGTGCGTCGAGGGGCGGTTATCCTTCGCCCCAGCCATGTCCTGGCCACGACACCGACACACCCCGGCAGATAAATCCCGGGCATCTACACGGACCTTCGCAGCGGCGAGTCTGGTAGAACTGGCCTTTCGGGCAGCAATCGCAAACGGTGGAACGTTCGCACCTGGCCGTTTCGTTGTGGTTCCATGCAGGCGAAAGTCACAGAACCAGGCGGCCCCTTGAAAACACCCGACAACTCCCATGTTCGTGCCGCTTCGTCGTCCCAGCCTCGCCCTCGTGCCACACTCTGGTGTCATGCACCTACGGGTGTTCACCTACTGGGGATGTGGGGTTTACACTTGTTGATGGGCACGGCGTGGGTGGGGAGCTGGCGGGAACTTTGCGTGGCTGATCAGGCTGGTCGCCGCGGACACGTAAGTGTGTGTCCAGCTGCGAAAACACGGGGAAAACGCATGAATTCCATACATCCTTAATGGCGGAATTATGTTTCACCTGCACATCAATTTTGCAAAAAGGTTCAGATTTTCACTGAATTATCAGAGCCGCCTTTCGTTCTTGTCATGTGTACTCGCTTCCGACGCCTCAACATCTGACGGAGTTGCCTCGAGATACCGTGAAAACTTTGCAGCTCTACCAATTTGAGCCTGTCGTGACTGTGCTTGGGCCTGGGCGCAGGGCGGCAGTCTGGGTTCAGGGTTGTCCGTTTCGCTGCCCCGGCTGTTGTGCACCCGACAGTCAGCCGGACTCCGGCGGAACCGTCATCACGTCCGCTCAGCTGGCACAGCGCATTTGCGACTCGGCCATAGACTGCCTGATCGAGGGCATCTCCATCAGTGGTGGTGAACCTTTTCAGCAGGCTGAAGGTCTCACTGAAGTTTTGAACCTCGTGCACGCACAGCACCCGCAGCTAACCGTCATGATTTATTCCGGATTCGCCCTTGGTGTTTTGAGGAGTTTCAACCGTCCCGGCATCTCTGGACTGCTGCAGAAGGCTGATGTGCTGATTGACGGGGTGTTCCTTCGCGATCAGCCAACGACCAACCCGTGGAAAGGCTCTGAAAATCAAACCATCCATTTTCTGACCGGCCGAATCGAGCCGGCAGATGTCAATCGTTCACATCGACACATTGAGTTGTTTCGTCGCGAAGACCGACTCTTCGCGGCCGGAATTCCGACCTCTTTCTCTTCCCGACTCTCTTAGGAGTTCAAGCGCATGAGTGGCAAGAAAATTACCGATGTCCGCGCCTGTCTGCAGGTTTCAGACGAAAAGCAGGCCGAGGTAGGGCGTATCAGCGACCTCGTCAAAAGCACCTGCAAGGAGATTGCTGGCTTTGGCATTGATGGCGGGCGTCTGAGACAGCAGCTGGAGAAACTCACAAGCGACCTCCAGCAATTCATTACCAGCTCAGAGTCGCTCATCCGAGGTGTCAATGCACGTGCGCAGCGCGGAGAAATGCATGGCTTCGATTCCGAGTATAACACTGCGCAGTCGCTCGGTTCAAAACTCGGCACCATCACCACCGAGTTCCGGAAGCTTCAGAAGCAAGCTGAAGATGAACTGCACGAAGCACGTCTTAAACACAAGGAGCGCAAATCAGTGCTTTCGAAGGAGCTCAGCGGCATCGAAGAAGCGATTACTTCCATGCGGATCGAAATTGGTCCGCAGAAATGGACGATTGACGAATTCACTGCGGTCGTGGGGGCTCATTCCGGCAGCCTTAAAAAAATCCGTGCAGACATTGACAAAGCGCACCAATTCCTTAAGGCAGGTAAGCTCGACGAAGCCTCCAAAACGCTGAGTGTCGTCCGGAAAACATGGCAGGATGCCCGCGAGCAACTGCTGACACTTCGAGATGTCTATGAAGGAGACCATAAAACGCTCGATGCTGTGGAGAGATTTCTCTTCAGCCGAGGCTACGAAACTGTCTTCGAACTGGTCAACGGTACGTATCGGCTGACGGCGGAAAAAGGTGGATCGAAGTATGACATTGCAGGCGTGGCGTGGGCGACAAATCCCGGCGATGGACAGCAGACGTGGGTTACACCTCACGGTGCTGCCAGCCACAGAGAACTTCTGGAGCTCCAGCAGAGCCTGTGGTGCGAGGGCATCTATGTGGAATTCATTGGGCTTGCCCGGAAGCAGGGCAACACTGCGGAAACTGGTGATCTTAAAAAAATGAACAAATATGCTCGTCGTAATTCGGGAGCAGAAGAATGACGGATCCTGCCACGGAACAGAAAACGAGCGAAGAGTTAACGAGGCTTTTGCAGCACTTGCGGAGGTTGAAGGATGAGATTGAAAAGTACAGAAGCCTGTTGTCCCCTGATGAACTCGATCGCCTTATGACGGAGCCGAAAAAATGACTGTGCAACGACAGTTGCCACCAGCTTCGCCGGAAAGCATGGCGACTGAAAACTCGCAGGAAGAGCGACTTCGGTCGTTGGAGCGGGCCATAACGACTGCCGAAAGGCGTCTGCAGCGGCTGGATGCCAGTATCGAAAGTTTGAAATCCCTTCAGCAGGCACTTGCGCCGCAGGCACGCCGCACCGCGATGCTGCTTTCCGAGCTGGCCACGTTTCTTAAACGTGTGCCTGCAGACTGTCTGGACAGCATGCTTCAGGGTGCAGAACAACCGGCAGTGGCAGAGCGTGCGGAGTGTTCTCCGATGACGTCAGCAAAGCCGTCTGGTGCTTCCCGAAAAGATCCGAAAAAATCCCGCTCGAAACCAAAGAAATCGAAATCCAATCGTGTCGGATCAACTCAACGTCCACGAAAGGCAGGCAAACGATGACCATCGCGGCGACAGCATCGTGGACGGACGATCATCGTCTGCTTCAGAAAATTGAACGTGAGCATCAGGCTGGACATCGACATTTTCTGGTTGAGTGTCAGCCGGAGGAATGGTTTTATAACCCATGGATCGGCGTTCGTTCGCTTGAAGATTCGATTGCGATTGCTCTGCTGCGCCAGCAGCAGTTTCAAATCAGGAAATTGATCGTCCCTCGGCTGGAAGAGGTCGCGGGGCCGGACGTTGAGCCGTTTGTTGTCTATGTGGCTTCAGAGGATTCTCGCGAGCTTGTGACGAAAAAAAAGTCTGATTCGCTGCAGAAAGCATTGACCGGCCGGGCTCCGCAAAGATCCGGAGCAGCTAATTCCAGCAGTAAGTCCAACGCAGGGGCTGAAACAACTCCGCAAAACGCAGTCGTCACCGCCGAGGCAGACAAGTTTTACAGCGATCTGCGGGCCTGTGTGGCTGGTCTGAATTCGCTCGAATCCAAGGGTGACGTTGCTGTTCTGCTGCCTGACTTTCAGACCGCCGCTCAGCTCTACACCAGCCCCGGGACCGAAACTCGAAACTATGTGAGACTGCTTGAACAGCTCTGGCGATCCCCGAAAATCATGAGTTTTGTGGTGCTCAACAGCGTTGATCCGCTGCGGGAAAACTTTCTTGGAAACCTTGATAAGCAGGTCTGCATCGTCAAGCCCGGTCCTCCGGGCCCCGAAGAACTCCAGCGCGCTCTTCTCCGCCGATCAGGTTGCGACTCCCGCCAGATCCCGGCACTTCGACGATTTGCTCTGCTCATGGCACATCATCGCAAATCTCTTCGCGAAGTACTCACGCTGTTTGCCACCATGTATCGGCAGGAGCCGGATTCCTTTCTTGACGAGAACCGCATTATTGAGCGGATGCGTCAGCACCCCGGTCACAAAATCGAACACTGCTCCTGGGACGATGTCGTGCTGTCCGCTGAACGCAGAAGTGTGATCGAAGGCACATGGCTGGCTTTTCGGGAAGACTGCCGAGCGAATCGTCAGCCTCGTGTTGCCGGATTGCTCCTGCACGGCCCTCCCGGTACGGGCAAGACCCTCGTTGCGAAAACACTCGCTTCCGAAACTGGTGCCGCCTTCTTTTCACTGACAGTCTCCAGTCTCAAAGCCCAGTATGTTGGCCAGTCCGCACCTCGGGTAAGCGGTCTCTTCGAGGCTGCTTCTCAGGTCAAACCGGCCATCATCTTCATCGACGAAATTGAATCCATCCTGCCGTCCCGCGGACACGAGAACGCTGACTCCTTTACCCGCGATATCGTCGCCGAAATCCTGCCACTGCTCGATGGCACGTCCCAGCTCGCCCAGGGAATCTTTATTGTTGGCGCCACCAATCGTGTGGAACTGATCGATGCAGCAGCACTCTCACGCCTCCGCGCGGTCGAAATTTCGCTTCCCACAGCTCACGAACGGATCCAGATTCTGCGTAAACAACTGGGACTGAACAACGACACGAAGGACTATGTTGAAGAACTGCTTTCCAGGCTGGCGCGGATGACCGCCGGCATGGCCGGCCGAGATCTCAGGAAGCTCGCCCAGGAACTCACTCACGGTCTTTCTACCCCTACGCTGTCACAATCCTCCATAGCCTCAAACAATTCTTCAGCGGTCGTGTCGCACGAAAACGCCCTGCTGCTCGAAACACGCTGCAGACGCCGCTGCGAGCAACACTGGAACGACAAGTTTCAGGGATTCGCCGTGACCGAATTCATCAGTAACTGCCCCGGATTCAGCAGAGACATCTGGCCAGACATCACCCGATCGTTGCTGAAGTTTGCGAAGTACATCGATGATCCCTCCCGATTTACAGCACATGGCCTGCGTCCGTGGAGCCGCCTACAGTTGCGCTGCTGTGACAGACGTGACTATTCTCCGTGGTTTGCACGTGTCGTTGCTGCCGAGTCCCGTCTCCCGCTGCTGACCATTCATTCGCACATGCTCCAGTCTGCTGATCAGGCTCGAAGACTCCTTCAACTCGTCAACGAAACCAGCCTGGTGCAGCCTGTTCTGGTGCACATCGTCCCTCAGAGCCATGGAGCAACGGAAGACGACGTACTGCAATTCATACAGCTCCTTGACCCTCACGTCAGTGTGATCGCCTGGATGGATGGCTCCAGACTTCCGCAATCCTCGCCCGGTAGCTTTGACGAGTCGATCTCGATCTCAGGGCCACTGTCTCCGGATGCTGCTGCGGTGTTACTCAAAGAAACGATCGCCCATGCTGGCATATCGCTCGATGATCACAACATCGACTGGCTTGATGCCGCCAAAAGTGCCGGAATTTCGCGAAACGCAGTTGTTGATTCCCGGGTGCAACTGGCCCTCCGCCGCGCTATTCGGGATGCCTCAGACTACCGCAAGCGGATCCCGCTTCAGCCTAAGCACTTCAAAGAAACACCTGAGGATCCTTCGCCGTGATTAACAACCGTGTGCAGCCTGCAGTGAAGGTCCCGTTTGGCGACCCGAAAGTGCGATGAAACGCCGGTATTTCGCGAAATAGAGAGTTTCTTGGGTCGTGGTGGGCTTTACGGCTGTACCGAGACGTTTAGGGTGCCATGAGACGCTTCAGGCGGTTCATGTGCCATGCACCTTTGCATGGCCTGCCGTTCAACACGCCGATGATTCAGGGCTCACCAGCATACTGCCATTCCTATCGCGGGATGAGGTCTATAATGGCTTTACCGTGCTGAAAAACTGCCTTGCCATTATTGAAGCCTGCGAGCGATACGGCCTCGCCCGTAAAAAGTTACTGACTTTTGTTTGCGAATTTCGGCATCCCAACGACTTCCCAGAGAGAATTCTCAATCACCTCCATGGCACCATCGTAAATGCCGTCGAAGTCTCGTTTCTTGAGCTTCTCTATGTAGTCCATCCAGCCTGGTTGACCGAAACATTCGAGCGGGATCAGATCGCTTAGAGTGGCGCTGGTCAGCATGTAGCAGCCCAGCAGTGGGCAGGTTGCGAACAGGTGGATATCAAGTTGGTCGTTTGCGATCATTTCGTTGGCTTTCCGCGTTGATCGCCACTCCAGAGCGAGGAGAGTCATCTTCATTGCGAACGATGAAAATGCTTTGATTGCTCCGACGATCGGGCCACTGGCCGCACCACCATCGACAAAAGTGAGACCGGTTTTCACTGCGAAGGAAGCGGTCGCCAGACTGGCATCGGCAGCCGACTGCCTGGCTTCGGACTTCAGGATTGTTCTCAGCGATTCAAACGCGGCCTTCGGTGCGCCGGTATCAATGCTGTGCCCGCGGCTTGCAACGCAGTGATCCTTCAGAATTTTTTGTGCCGCATCTTTCCAGCCCAGGATCAGGTCGTAGCCATCTTTCGCCAACCCGACGACTGGCGCCACGCTGACTGCACAGAGCTCCAGCACGTTCATCACAAATTCAGACAAAGTGCCAATTTGATCAAGGGTCTCAACGCCAAAGATGCTACGAGCAAAATCAAGGAGCTTTTTTTGAGTTTTTCGATGGTTTCACTGATGGGTGCCGTGAACACCATCTTCGCTTGCTTCGCAGCTGTTGTTACAGCATTGCCGGCACCGTCCGCCGCCGATCTTAAAGCATCCCTCGCACCTTCCACGGCTTCTTTCACGCTCTTTGGCCCTTTAAAGGTGAGCTTCTTGCCGACAAACAGACTGCGTACAACCTTCCTTCGCTCCTCAAAGACGAACTGCAGCGCCAGCCTTTCCTGCGGCCTGAAAGGGACTTTAGTCACGGTCTGCAGCGCATCATGGAGACGCGACAACGCTCCCCGACTGTTTCGCTCGTTACTTCTCCATGCGCCGCCTTTGGACTGCTTCCAGGCGTCAAAAACAATACGAATCATTCCCAGAGCGACGGGCGACTTGTCCGTCTCGTAAGCAAGGATTGCTTCGTCCACCATTTGCAGAGCGCGACTGCGAGGATGAAACCGGCGGTTGGTCGCTTCGAGCCAATCTTTTTGGGTGGGTATCGCCATGACCAACGTCTACTGGAAAGTTTTTCATTGAGCAGTCAGGTCACGTTTGCTCGTGCGCAGTAATGCCCCAGCGTAAAGTCCCCGACCGTTGAGTGCCTGACACTACTCAAGCGACCGACAATCCTGTAAGCGTTTTCAATGGCAAAAACTACGCTTATGCCAAAATTTCCCCGCCCTCAGATGCGGGCGCGTTTTACCGGCCATGTAACTTTGGCTGTTCCGTTGCAGACGGCATCATCGATATTGCGAAAGGCTTGTTCGAACATGACACCGTTTCAAAACGCACGGATGAACCGAGCGGAGCTGACTTAAAAACGCCCCGATCCATGCCGACAGTCCCCCGGGGCATCACCAGCATAGCCGCGGGATGAGAGAATTCAAGCCACGTGCGCCATGCGGCAATGGCAGTCGCTTTCGCTGTCAGGGGCTGCGATAGTCGTCTTTCGCTCCGCGAAAGAACGGCATTGGAAGTCGTTTTGCAGAGCAAAAGGCAACAAAAGGCTGTTGAGGTGCCATGCACCTTTGCGCT
>JBJTOP010000290.1:0-27139 GCA_046074645.1 Planctomycetaceae bacterium
CTTTGGTGTGTCCGACCGCGGTGCATCCATCCGAATCCCGGTGGCTACGGTCAGCAACGGCTGGAAGGGCTGGCTGGAAGATCGCCGTCCGGCCTCCAACGCAGATCCTTATAAAGTGGCTGCTGAGATCATTCGCACGGTCAGAGCCGTGAAGATCTGAATCTCGAGGGTCACACCAGAGTATCGACCACTGATCCAGTCGCCCCGTATCCGAGGCCAGCCCAGACCGGTGCGGCTGGAATCGGGAGTCACTGCTGATCGTCGGAGCAATCCTTCGGTCATCCTCCCGGGCTGTTCGGCCTCCCGCCGAACAGCCTTTTTGCTTTCAAACAGCTCTGTTTTCACTGCTTAGAAGCAGCGTGGCAAAAACAATCGCAGCGGTTTCGGTCCGCAGAATTGCCCCGGGCCAGTGAAGTTGGAGCGCACCCGCGTCGAGGGCGGAGGCAACTTCCGGATCCGTGAAGCCTCCCTCCGGCCCAATCAGCAGCAGTTTTTCACCAGTATCAGCCATTCCACCCGCAACAGCTCCGGTTCTGACCACGGTCTGCTTCGCAGCAGTGCCGCAGGATGCGTTCTCTTTCAGCGGATGCGCGATCACAATCGACTGTTGTAACTGCAGCGATTCAGAAAGTACTTTGCGGAATTCCGACAGGGGCTGCAGATCCGGAATCCATGCCTGCTGTGATTGTTTGCTGGCAGCGGCTGCTGTGCTGCGAAGCTTTTCGAGGCGAGTTTCGCCTGGTTCTGAAATTGTGCGCTCACAGCCGAGCAGCTTAATTCCAGCAACGCCAAGTTCAGTCAGCTTTTCGATCATCCATCTCAGACGGTCACCTTTCGGGGGCGAAACGGCAACCGTCAGCCGTGTCCGGGACGCTCGGGGCAGCGACCGGCGTTCCAGTACACGACAAAAAACACTGCGACGACTTGTCGATTCGACGACAGCGTCGGCCACGTTTCCGGAACCATCGAACAACACCAGCTGTTGCTGAGTCCTGACTCGAAGCACATGCAGCAGGTGGTGAGCCTCGCCCTCGGTTACCTCGATAACATCCGGCTGAAGCTGATCAACAAATGTCCAGACCATGACGCGGACTCACGGTAGCAAACAGCAAGACTCCGGGAGGATCTCACCTGCTCCGGAGTCTGCGAAGATTTCATTTAACTGCCGAGACTGTTCAGCCCTCTGCAGCTGCAGGCAGCACGACTGAGGCGACCGTTGCGGGAACGGTCAGCGGGCTGACAGCTGGAGACTCCAGCCACCAGTCTGTGCTGTTCCACAACTCCATTACGGTATCCACTTCGCGAATCACCTGCTGTGAAACGACTGCTGCATCGGCTGCAAGGTCATTCACAACGACAATATCACTGCCTTCAGGGGTGACGGGCAGGTGAGGCCGTTTCTGCGTGCCGTTCAATTCAGATGTCAACTCAGGATTGATCTGTGCAGCATCGAGAACGGCCAGAAGAATGTCACTCACGGAGTTCTCGGGGGTCGGGGCTTCACTCGCCGCGATCTTGAATCGCACGACCGGACTCCAGGCGGAACGTTCGCCGATGATGCTGACGGCCCGCAGCCAGATGCGGTAGCCACCCGCAACCAGCGGTGCTCCGAACTGGAAGGAGGTTCCTCTGATGTCGGTTCGATTGAATACGGCGTTGTCAGAATCCCGCTGCAGCCAGATTTCGTAACTTTCTGCGTCACCGACAGCGGTCCACGAAAATTTGTGGTTCGCTGTCACAACAGCATTGGCAGCAGGGTTCAGGAGCGTGGGAGGAGCACCGATGGAGAAGTTTTTGACGGGTGACCAGACGCTGACGAGCTTGTCGCCAACGGCTCTGACCCAGACCGAATAGTCGCCCTTAGCGAGGTCCTTAACAGCCTGGAATGACGTCCTCGGAACTGCCTGATCGCGGATCACAACCGTTCCATTAGCTCGGTTGGAAACATAGATGTCATAGAAACGAGCACCAACGACGGAGGTCCACTCGAAGAATGGTGTGGTGTCGAACGTACTGTTGAATTCCGGCCGAGTCACAGTTGGTGGAGCGAGTACGGTGAAGCTGCGGAGCTGACTCCAGTTTCCAGCTTCGTTGACTGCATTTACAGCACGCACGAAGACGTTGTATACGCCGGAACCCATTACTGCTGTTTCGCGGTAAGTTGTGGACCGCAGATCCGTCTTGTAAATCACTCGTGTGCTGCCGTTTGTTACGTTATTCACCCAAAGCTCGTAACGGACGGCATCAGCAACCGCAGTCCAGGAGATATCCGGGAAGGCAGCGAGCGCGAAAGTGGCTGAGGTGACGGGCGCGGTGATGCCTGGTGCAGTAACGACCTGGAAGTCTCTTGGGAAGCTCCAGAATCCCGGCACCTCGAACTGATCATACGCTCGCACCCAGACTCGCCATTTGCCGATCCCCAGATTCTCGGGTGGAGTGAAGGACGTGGTTGTCAGTCCGGCGGCAAAGATGAAGCTTGGGATCTTCAGACTGAGGTTTGCCAGCTGCAGGTCATAACGAACCGCGCCGGGCAGGGCACCCCAGCGGATTGTGTCGCGGGCATTAGGCGTTGTTGCAGCGGGTGAAGTGACGACAGGGGGCTCATGGTCCAGCACCGTGATATTGACCGAACTGCCAAAATAGGAAGCTGCGGAGGCAGAGACGTTCACCAGTTGAGCACCATCGAGAGCCGGGTCGTTAATTGCAGCAATGTCGAACGAAACCGATGTCGCGCCGGCCGGGATGGTAACCGAGGCTGGTACGGTGAGTTCGGAGGTATCCGATGAAGTAAGAGTGACAAGCAGAGGCAGTGCGCGATCAGTGTTGCTTCGCGTCACTGTTCCCACTGCAGCTTTGGCACCCGCGTTTTCAAGGAACGAAGTCCGGTTGACCGTGAGTGTCACTGTTTCGTAATCGAGCACAGTGATGTCGAGGCTTCCCGTGATGAAGTTCTCGGCGGCACCCGTAATTCTGACAGGCCGATTTCCCAGCACGTCATCGTCAATCACCGTGATCGGAATGCTGATTGATGCGAGACCATCCGGAATGATGATGACTGGAGGCACCACGAGAGCGGATGATGTGCTGTTGACGGTGGTGAGGGTGACGGTCAAGTCACCGACAAGGCTGGCGTTTGCAGCACGCTGGATGGTGATCGAGATGCTGCTGGAATCTTCGCGAGGATTTGGAGTGGACGTGGTGATGAGGATTTGTGGTTCCTGATCTTCGACGACCACCTGTGCTGTCTGGTTTCCGCCATATTGAGGAGAGACGACAGTGATCGTCACGGTTGCATTGCCGTCGATCACAGAGTTGTCAATGGCATCCATGGCAAAGGTTGCAGTGTCAGAGCCGTCGGCAAAGGTCACGAGGTATGGGAAGCCGGGAACCACGCCGGTGAAATTCAGCTTATCATCGCGGGAGGTCTGAACTTCAAGGGCGATTGAGTTAAGGTCAGTATTGAAGCGCCGGAGTGTTCCAGTCAGGGCACCAGTACCGTCTGATTCTGAAATAACGGAGCGACTCACTGTGAACTGCAACGTTTCCACATCGGTGACGTCAACGGTATCGAATCCTAATGTCAGTCCCGGAACGTTGACATCTGTGGCGTTGACCTGAGCGGTCTGGGTGCCATCGAGCAGCGTATCATCAACAGCATCGAGGAACACAACGACCTCACCCTGGTTGGCCGGAATGATGACCTGCAGAGTGTCTGAACCGCCGAAGGAAACTTCCGAGGTATCGAGACTGCGGAGCGTGATTCGTGCTTCCGGGAGTCCGATTGTGGTGATGTCGATTGACCAGCCGAGCAGGGCACCGAATTCACTTATATTGTCATCTGTGACCTCCAGCCGCCATGTCCCCTGCGCCTCCTCGCCGTCGAAGGCACTCAGCAGGCCCTCGGGCATGAACGATCCCATGTATGGAGCCTTCCCATGGACGATCCCCAGCGGCGCTTCATCGTCGAGAACTGTCGCGGTCATGTTGCGCTCATTGCTGCTCAGATCCGTGAAGAGTTCAACGCGAGTGCCCTTCGGGCTGATGAGGAACACGTCGAGATCAGGCAGCCAGTCATGACGGAAGTTAACGGTGACGTTCACATCGCTGACGCGGGAAATCTGGGATGGCACAACGATTGGTGAAATGGTGGTACTGCGGTCACGCAGCTGATACGTGAGGGTGTTGCTGAAAGTCTGGACGGCCTCGTAGTCAAAGGGACCTTCCAGGTCGGTGCGACGAACGCGAACGGCCGAGGCACGGGAGCCGGCGTTTTCGGCTATGGATGTCTGGATGACGTCCACTTCGATGGCTTCATAGTCTTCCACCACGACGTCCTCGGAATCACCGACATAGCCTGTGGCATTTACAGTGATCGTCACCAGCTGTGGACCGTCGCGGAAATTGTCATCGACCGCGTCGAATGGCACGGTCACGGACTGCTCTCCCTCGGGGATGATCACGGTTATCGGAACACTCAGTTCCGAGAGATCGGAATTGGTCAGCTGGACGACAAGTTCGCCACGGTTCTTCGTGATGTGTTCCCCGAAGGAAATGAACGCCGGCGAGGTGCGTCCGGAGCTGTAGATGTCGATGGACTGCAGCGCTGAAGTTGTGTAGCCGAAGCTGCCATCGCGACTGCTGACAAGGATCGTACCAGTGATGTTAACTTCGATATCGGAGACGAAGCCGACGGATGAGGCGAGCCGACGAAGTTCTGTGCCAGACTGATCGAGAGACACAAGTGTGCCATCATCCAGACCACCGTAAATTATTCCCGAGGAATCTACGGCGATCGCCTGCATGTTGGTGGGAACGCTGATGACGGTGACAGGTGACAGGTCGGAAGCATTAAACTTTCCGACGATTCCTGCGGTTTCATCAAGTGCATACACGAACCCGTCAACTCCAACGGTCACATCGCGCCAGCGATAGGTGGAATCGACCAGTCCCGGAACACCATCTCCACCAAGCCCAAACATTGAAAAGAAGAACGGCGAGGGAATGGAGCCCTGCTGATTACCGTCGAAATCATAGATGAAGATGCGTTTGTTGTTACCCGAGGATTCGCTGATGTAAAGGCGGTCTCCGACCGTGGCCATCCCCTGAGCCGGGATCCCGGAAACGAAAAACCCGAGATTGCCGCTGGGTTTCCGCACGATCAGCCCGGTGGCGGCGCTGATTTCGTAGACTTCGTTGTTGAAGGTGGAGCTGACGAACAGGGAGTTCCGCTGTGGATTCGCAGCAAGTCCACCAGAGAGATTCAGGTTGCCACCCTGACCAGGACTCACATTATCTATGCCGACTGTCAATCGCCGGGTAACGGCGCGGAGTGCCGGGTCAAAGACCACAATTTCGTTCGTGATGAACGGATCGAGCAGATAGATCAGACCGTTCAGATACGCAATACCTTCGTAGCTGCCATTGGTGGAGGTACCTGTAAAGAAGGTGTCCACAATCGCGCCCGAGTCGGCGTCGATCTTGTACATCGTGTTGTTGTTATCAACGAGGTACCAGATGAACCGACCGTCAAAGGCCATACCGGCTCGGGTGCTGCCTGCTGCCGGAGTGTTATAGGTTTTCTGGATTGCGCCAGTGGTTGGGCTGATTTCATAGACACTGCCCTGTGGCCACGAACTGCCGAAAAGCCGATCTCCGAAGGTTTTGGTGACAACACGGTTGATTGCTGCTGCGCCCGTCAGCGTGGTGTCGTATTGTACAATTCCGTAAGGGTCGCCACCGAAGGTCTGCAGGTCACTGATATAGATAAAGTTGCCGCTGCTGGCGATGCCGCCGGTTCCGGAATCGGAAGCGGAGGCGGTGGCACCGGAAATCGGCTGATGAATCCAGATGTCGGTGGTCTGATTGTAGATCGAGACGTAGACGGTGTTCACACCGTTAAAGACAGCAATCCGGCCGTCTTCCATGACTGTCACATCGCGGACATTGTCTGTTCGGGGGCGAAGGCCGGATGGCCAGGGAACCGGCACGCTACTGATTTCCGCGCCCTGACGATCGAAGAAGACCAGCTCGTTACCGACAGCAATGACTCTGTTCGGCGGAAACAGGTCAGTGTTACTGCGAGTGATTGTGAGCGTTCCGGCGCCGACGCCTGCGTTTTCCAGCACGGATGTTGGATCGACAGTCAGCGTGAGCGTTTCGTGGTCGGTGACATCGATGGCGATCGTCTGCACGTCGCTGCCGTTGTACTGCAGAGTAATCAGGACTGTCTGTGTTCCGTCGAGGAGCGTATCATCGAGGGCGTTGACTGGCAGATTGATGGATCTCTGGAACGCTGGGATGGTCACGGAAGTTCCGGTCAACCCGCCAACGAACAGCTCAGTGGCGTCGCTGACGATCACATCGAGAGTCAGTGGCTGATCGATTGGGAAATTCACTTTGCGAAGAGTGATTCGAGCGGCATTGTTACCGGCGTTTTCGGCGATGGTGCTGCGATTTGAGGCAATCGAAGCAACTGAGAGCTGCTGCAGCGCACCCCTCAGGTTCAGCCTTGCCCCGGTTGATACCTGGCCAGCGAGAGATGTCAGCGGGTCGGCGCCCTGATAGATGGCGTTGACGATTTCTGAGTAATTGTTTGAAGGGAACATGCTGCGAAGCAGCGCGATCGCCCCTGCGACGTGGGGCGATGCCATCGATGTGCCATCGCTGAATGCATAGTTCGGGGGGTAGTCCACAGAGCCGCCCGTCGGTGTGGTACTCCAGATGTTGACACCCGGTGCAGCAATGTCGACCGTGTTCACGCCGATGTTGGAGAAGAAGGCCAGGTTGTCAAATTGGTCCGTGGCCGCAACTGAGATGACGTTGTCCTGCGTGTAAGATGCGGGATAGAGCCCGAAAGTGTCGTTATCGATGGCATCGTTGCCGGCAGCACACACTACGATGTGACCCTGCGCCTGAGCAGCGATGATGGCGTCTTCTTGAAACTGGATAAACCCGTAGCCGCCATAACTGTGGTTTGAAACGGTGGCCCCCATCGCTACCGCGTAATTGAGTGCCTCGACCGTCGCCGAGACCGGGAGTCCGCCACTTGCGTCAGCACCCTTGAGGGCCATGATCGAGACGTTCCAGTTGATGCCGACCGTGCCGATCGAATTGTCCCCGGCCGCTCCGATTGTGCCGGCCACATGCGTTCCGTGGCCTCCTGCATCCGACGGATCCGCATCGCCATCCGCGAAGTCGTATCCATTAACGTCGTCAACGTACCCGTTACCATCGTCGTCCACGCCGTTTCCGGCAATCTCACCCGGATTGACCCAGATGTTTGCAGCCAGATCGGGATGCTGCACGTCCACGCCAGTGTCAATCACTGCGATAAGTACATTTCGGGATCCGGTCGTGGTGTCCCAGGCGAGTTCAGCATCGATGTCTGCGCCCGGGAGACCGTTGACGAAATTCACGAACTGGCCAGTGTTCTTCATGGCCCACATCCGAGGGTAGGCCGGGTCGTTGGGAACCGCCAGTGGCTGCTGGATCCAGTCCGGTTCGGCATACCGGATGCCCGGTTTTCCCCGAAGTAATTCAATGGCCGAGGGCACCGTACGTCCCTGCGGAAGTTTCATCAGGAACAATCCGTAGTCTCCGATGGGGCGAGACTCTGACCCCGGGACTATTGATTCGAGGTTTGCCACAGCAGCCTGCGGACTGCTGTAGCCTGGCTTGAGTCCCAGCAGAACATGGTCTGGCACGTACTTTGCCGAGAGCACCAGTCGCTCTTCCAGCGACTCGGGCTGAGCCAGAGCGCGACTTTGCTGACGCCGCTGAGACGGCTTTGCAAAGAAAGAGCCGAAAAGTCCCCGGATGCCCTGTGCCCGCTTGTTTCCACGCCACATACTGATCGTGTCCTGAAACTGCGATCTTGTAAGGTCCGCCAATTGCCGCGTTGGTGCAGAAGGAAAACTGAAATCGTCCTGCGAGCAGACGCATGGACGAAGGTATTCCAACAGTTTCCGCGGCGCAGAGAATGCCCCTGGCAGGAAAAACTTCGACCTTGCAGCCCGCCGCAATCAGTCTTTCCCCGGTTTTTAATCCCGTCATGATGCACTCAGGCCCGCTTTTCCGTCAACCCGGCGCTAATCTGCATCCGACGAGCACAAATTTCCCGGATTATCTTGAGTTTTGCCAAAGAGGGAAGTGAAAGCCCGGCGAAAGCGGCAAGCAGCCAGGAACCCGCGGCGAATCCAGCGATGGTCGCGTTTGCACGACCTTGGCGAGTGTTCTGTTGGGCGACTTTGCTTGCGTACTACCATCCAATAGCGTCGAAGTTCTCTGGAATCCTGTGAACAGACGGGTGAAGACCCGGGAGGGAGAGGCTGGGATGACGAAACGGTGCGAATTCGCGCGAATTGGGATGTTTTCAGTTCTGCCTGCCAGTTGACAGCTCTCACCGCCATCCCAAGTGCAGGGACTGTTGGTCTCTCGCAAAGGCGCAAAGACGCAAAGGAAGGACAGAAGGTTCAAATTTCCAACATTTCCAGCTGTGCGCCCTGGCGCCTTTGCGTGAGGTAAGAGTTGCTGCAGCAGGATGCCAGGCGATTGTCGCGAGGCTTTTCGGAGCATCGCGGATTTTCCGGCTTTGTGGCTTCATGCTGATGTGAACCACATCGATCTGCCAGTGCTCATGCGACTGGAGTGGCTGAACGAAACCTTTGCCCCTGCCCTGGATTGATCATTGAGTGTGATCCGGCCGAAGCTTCTGCAGGATCTCTGTGAGTCTTGCTGCAGCGCGGATGTAGCGGTTACTGGCCGCGGTGGGTGTGAGCCCCAGCACTTCGGCGGTTTGCAGGTTTGTGAGTTGTTCAAAGTGTCTCAGTGCGAGCACTTCGCGGTCGATTTCGGGCATGGAGTTGAGGGCTTCCTGCAGTTGTTCGATATCTTCGGTCCGCATGAGTTGCTGGCTGGGGGACGTGATCTGATCTGCCAGAAAATGGGCGATTGAAAGGCTGGTATCGCCAGGCGGAGAGTGGCTGGCCAGATGAATTTCCCTTCCGGCATCGCGGCGGTGGCAAAGTTCACGGCGATGGATATCGATGAGCGTTTGCAGGGCCAGTTGGCGGAGCCAGATAAACAGGCTGACTGTGGGTTCGAGGAGGTAATCCGGCAACCGTCTGGCTGCAGTGACCCAGGTTTCCTGGAGGATGTCGGCGGCATCCACGCGGCCACGAATACGGGGATCGATGCGAAAGCGAATGATACGTTCGAGCCGGGGCAGTGTGGAGGAGAAGATTTCTGCGAGTGCGGTTTCCCCCCGTTGCCGCAACTGTGCGAGTTCGTGGTCTTCACCGTTCGCCATTGAACGACTCCGCTGGAATCATGGACCGCATAAAATACCGACTCCGTCGGCACCTCCAAACACCAATCCAGACCTTTGGCTGCGGTTTTTTCCCAAATCCCGAGGACTTTTTCAAAATGCCTGTGGATTGGCAAAGGCCTCGTTCGGTACTGGCCCGGCAGACGCTGAATTATTCCCGGAATACGACTGCCTGCCGCTGCATTTCGTACTGACCACTATTCACTGATATGAGGGCCGAAAATCATGACCACGCTGCGAACCACTGCGTTACTGGTCGTTGCTCTGACTGTTTCCACTCCCCTGAATGCTCAGGATGAACCCAAACGCGGCGCTGGAGCGCGTCCGGGGTTTCCGGGTCGTGGGGAAGGCATGCAGGCGGGGCAGCGAATGGGGATTATGCCTCTGATGAAGGCGCTCGATGCAGACCAGGACGGTACGATTTCCGCTGCTGAAATTCAGAACGCCTCAAAAGCCCTCGCCGCCCTCGACAAAAACAGCGACGGCTCGCTCAGCGCCGATGAATTGCGGCCGGACCTGTCGGCCATGGCCGGAGGTGCAGGTCGTCCCGGTCAGCCGGGTGCCCCGGGTGCCCCGGGTGCCGCGGGTCGTCCTGGTGCCGGCGGTGCTCCTTCCCGCGAGATGATGTCCCGGATGTTCGAAATGCGGGATGCGGATAAGGACGGCAAACTTTCCGGAGATGAAATTCCGGAGCGGATGCGTCAGAATATCGAGCGGATGGATAAGAACAGTGACGGAGCGCTCGACAAGACCGAGCTTGAGCAGGCGATGTCTCGCATGGCAGAACAGGGTGGACGACCGCCAGGCGGTCGAAAGGCGGAAGGCCGGGAAGGTGGCGAGGGCGTGGCGCCTAAACGGCCTTCGGCAGAGTGATTTGAAATGTTCCTGAAATGTCTCAACGGCTGCCTCGCATCCGCAATTCCATAACGGGAAACGCGACATGAACTGTTTTCGAAGAACCTTAATTCAGCTGGGTATCGCAACGTTTTGTGTTACCACTGCAGCCTCTTTCCTGCGTGCCGACGAGGATGCTCAGCCGGCAACGGCGGAGGGAATCAGGTTTTTCGAGGCAAAAATTCGCCCGGTGCTGATGGAGCACTGTTCCAGATGCCATTCCACGGAAAGTGGACAGGGAGTGCGGGGCGGCTTCTCAATTTCCAGTCGCGAGGCTCTGCGAATTGGTGGCGAATCGGGGCCTGCCGTAGTCCCTGGCGACCTTTCTCAAAGCCTGCTCTGGGATGCCATCAACCACAACGGCCTGCGAATGCCTCCCAGTGGTCGGCTGCCTGCAGAGACGATCAGTGATTTTCGTCGCTGGATTGAAATGGGAGCACCGGATCCGCGAGTCCCGACGGAAGCCGTGGTCCAGTCGCGAGTCACTCCTGAAGCAATAGCAGAAGGACGCGGTTACTGGGCCTTCAAACCTCCTCAGCTGCCCGCCATCCCCGAAGGCTCCGACTGGTCAGTTTCCGCGATTGATCGGCTGATAGAATCGCAGTACGCGGTCCATCAGGTGACACCGGCAGCTGACGCGGCACCCGGTGTGCTCCTGCGGCGGCTTCACTTTAATCTGACCGGGCTGCCGCCTGGTCCGGCTGAGCTTGAAGCCTTCACAGCAGCCTGGTCAGTTGATCCTCGACAGGCGCTGGCAAACACCGTTGATGGTTTGCTCGCGGCACCACAGTTCGGCGAACGCTGGGGACGTCACTGGCTCGATGCTGTCCGCTACGCTGAATCGACCGGCAAGGAGGTCGATGTTTCGTTCCCGAATGCCTGGCGTTACCGCGACTATGTGATCAACGCATTCAATGCTGACAAGCCGTATGACAGATTTATCCGCGAACAGCTGGCGGGAGACCTGCTTCCGGCGCCCACGGACGAGCAGTGGGCGGAGCAGCTGATCGCCACTGGTTTTCTGGCACTTGGTCCCCGGGGATTGATCGAACAGAATCCACGACAGTTTCAGGCAGATCTCGTCGATGAGCAAATCGACGTGACAACTCGAGTTTTCCTTGGCGTATCTGTCGCCTGTGCCCGCTGTCACGATCACAAGTTCGACCCGATTCCACAGTCTGACTACTATGCTCTGGCAGGGATTTTCCAAAGCACCGAGACGTGTTTCGGCGGAGTCCGAAGTCAGCGGAACAGGCATCCCAGCAACCTGATTGTGCTCCCGATTGCCGATCCCAATCCGTCCGACCAGCCGATCACTCGGGAAGAGCTTGCAGAGCTGAAGAAACAGCGTGATGAAGTTCAGCAGGAGGCCATCGAAGCCCGTCGCGCTCTCGCGCGGCCGCAGGCTGGCGGAACACCTCCCCAGACCAGAATCGCCAACCAGTTTCTGCTGGATCAGCGCGCGACACAACTGACCACTCGAATCAACAGCGTGGACGAAGAAGGCAATCCACTGACTGTCTGCATGGGAGTTCAGGACAAGTCAAAGCCGCAGAACGCACGACTGCTGGTCCGTGGTGAAATCGATAAGATGGCACAGGAAGTTCCTCGCGGCTTCGTACAGGTGCTCAGTTCGGCCAACGCTGTCCTTCCCGCCAGCTCTTCCGGCAGGCTGGAACTTGCTGACTGGATCACCAGCCCCTCGCATCCGCTGACTGCCCGAGTGATGGTCAATCGCATCTGGCTGCATCTGATGGGTGAAGCGCTTGTCCGCGAAACAGACAATTTCGGTTCGTCAGGTCCAAAGCCCTCCAATCAGGCTCTGCTCGATTACCTCGCCGTGCGTTTTGTGGATTCCGGCTGGTCGGTCAAGAGTCTGATTCGGGAGATCGTGCTGTCTCGGGTTTATCGTCTGTCGTCGGAATTCAATTCGGAGCGATTCGAGCGGGATCCTGAGAACCGGTACTTCGCGCGAGCGAACGTTCGTCGAATGGAAGCGGAAGTGATTCGGGACAGTATGCTGGCGGCCAGTGGTCAGCTGGATCTGCAGCGTCCGCGTGGTTCGATCATGGCCCAATTCACTTCTTCGATCATTGGTCCTGATGGACCGGTTGGGGCGTTGATGTCCCCGACGCCTGCGGGAACTCCGGGAAGTCCGCGGATGATGAATCAGGACGCACCCGGTCGTCCTGGGATGCCGGGCCGGCTTACTCAACCAGGTGGTGCGGCAATGGCAGGCGGCCCGTTGTCTCGACTGCGAGGTCGCATGGGTGGCGGGGGAAGTGTCTTCGATGCCAGCGTTCCGTATCGTTCCGTTTATCTTCCGGTCCCGCGCAACTCTGTTCCGCGATCGCTCGATGTGTTTGACTTCGCCGAACCCAGCATGGTCATCGGTCAGCGGGAAGTCTCCAACACACCTGCTCAGGCCCTCTACCTGCTCAACAACGCTTTTGTGCTGGAACAAAGCGACGCGCTTGCTGGCAGGCTGCAGCAGTCCACGGAGGACCGCAGCGGCCAGATCGAGCTGGCGTTTCAGCTTGTGTTCAGCCGTCTTCCGGAGTCCTCCGAGCTGGAGGCCAGCCTGCAGTTTCTGGATGACGTAGAGCGATCAGCGAAGCCAGCGACTTCGCTGAGCGCCTTTTGCCAGGCCCTGTTTGCCTCGGCCGAATTCCGTTACGTGAATTGATCTTTGGGGATTAGCCATGACCTTGCCCATTCATATTCCTTCGCGTCGCGATGTGCTGCGCACCGTATCTGCCGGATTCGGCAGTCTTGCACTCGCTGGTATCGCCGCAAGTTCACTGCCTGGAGTCGTTCAGGGGGCAGTGACATCCGAGCAGCCGCTGGCACCGAAGCCCACGCATTTCCCTGCGCGAGCTCGTCGTGTGATTTTTCTTTGCATGCAGGGTGGTCCATCGCATGTGGACACCTTTGACTACAAGCCAAAGCTGATTCAGGACGCCGGTCGCAGCATGCGTGCGGGTAACGCGCGTTTGATGGCACCTCCCTGGAAATTTCAGAAACGCGGCCAGAGCGGTCTCTGGATTTCCGACCTGTTTCCCGAGGTGGCCGAGCACGCTGACAAACTCTGTCTGCTGCGTTCCATGCACTGCGATCAGCCGGTTCATCCGCAGGCAATGACGCAGATGCACACGGGCAACGCTCAGTTCGTGCGCCCGTCACTGGGAGCATGGACGCTGTATGGCCTTGGCACGGAAAACGACAGCCTTCCCGGCTTTGTGGCTCTGAATCCACCCGCCGCGGCCGCTCAGAATTTCGGCAGCGCCTTTCTTCCGGCAATCTACCAGGGAAGTCGTGTGGGAGCACCGCAGCGGGGTCCGGCGATGGCTCGCCCCGGTTTCGCTGCGCCGGGCCAGTCCGTGCCGGATATTCGAAATCCTCGACTCGCAAAGGATCTGCAGAGAAAGCAGATCGACTTCATTCAAACGCTCAACCGCCAGAAGCTGGAGCGGGAGCAGTCGCAGCCAGGGGTGGAGGGCGTGATCGAGTCGTTTGAACTGGCATTCCGCATGCAGGACGCACTGCCATCACTCAT
The DNA here is from genome assembly GCA_046074645.1 of Planctomycetaceae bacterium. Classification (GTDB taxonomy): domain Bacteria; phylum Planctomycetota; class Planctomycetia; order Planctomycetales; family Planctomycetaceae; genus SXXK01. The sequence continues at coordinate 13,776 of JBJTOP010000290.1, forward strand.
GGATATATCCGCCGAATCCGAATCCACCCTTGACCTTTACGGAATTAATGGTGGTGGCCGCACCGCAGCATTCGGTCGGCAGTGCCTGCTGGCACGCAGGTTTGTTGAAGCCGGCGTGCGTTTTGTCGAGCTCAACCATGGTAACTGGGACCACCATTTCCGCCTTGAAGCAGACCTTGCTGCCCGCAGCGAGGAAGTGGACCGCCCGATCGCCGGACTCCTTGCCGACCTCGACCAGCGCGGGCTCCTGAAGGACACCCTTGTCATGTGGGGCGGTGAATTTGGCCGCACACCGGACGCGCAGGGCGGCGATGGCCGTGACCACAACAATCGCGGCTACACAATGTGGATGGCCGGTGGTGGCGTCAAGGGAGGCTTCAGTTACGGAGCGACCGACGACTACGGTGCAGCCGCCGTGGAAAATAAGTGCCACATCCACGACTGGCACGCCACCATTCTGCACCTGCTTGGGCTCGATCACACCCGTCTGACCTACCGCTATGCCGGACGCGATTTCAGACTCACAGACGTCTACGGAAATGTGGTGCAGGAAATCCTCGCCTGAACCCCGCCGGCCTGCAGACTCTGACTGGCCGGCAGGGGGGGGGCCTGGGATGACGAAACGGTGTTAAGGACACTTGAGATCGTCTATCGGATTTCATGCAGACTCGCCGCCTGGCATCTTGCTGCAGCAACTCTTACCTCACGCAAAGGCCCCAGGGCGCAAAGCTGGAAATGTTGGTGATCTGAACCTTCTGTCTTTCCTTTGCGCCTTTGCGAGAGACCAACAGTCCCTGCACAAGGGATCGCGGTGAGAGCTGTCAACTGGCAGGCAGAACTGAAAACATCCCAATTCGCCCGAATTCACAGCGTTTCAACATCCCAGGGGGGGCCTGGCCGGAGCTGGCTGACGGACGTAAAAGGGCAGCCTGACCTGAATGACTTCGATGCTGCCCTGTTTGACACCTGTTCGTGATCCCAGCCCCACCGCGTTCATTTTCCGATGCAGAATCGGCTGAAGATGTGATCCAGCAGATCGTCGGTGCAGACTTCACCGAGGATCTCTGCCAGTTCCTGCAGGGCTGCTCGAAGTTCAACTGACAGCAGTTCATCTCCCAGCTGCTGATTCACCGCATCAAGAGCTCGCTGCAGACAGCCAAGGGCGCGTTCAAGGCTGTTGCGGCAGCGAACGGAACTTGATGCCAGCAGTTCGCTGCGAGCGTGGCTGCCGGTTGTGAGTTCAGCGGCAGCGGCTGCTCGCAATTCAACCATGCCGGCACCAGTGGTGGCGCTCACGGTCATCACTGCAGAATCGCTGAGATGAAGCTGAGTTGTCACGAGATCGGCTCGCGTTCGCACCCGCAGCTGTTTCGTGCCCACGGGAATCAGACGCGCCTGCAGCTGCAGATCGATCTGAGCGGTCTCAGCAGCGAGGTCCGCAGCAGAACACCACAGCACCAGATCGGCCGCACGCATCTGTTCTTCCCGAAATTGCTGCGCCTGTGAGCCAATCGTCTCCACAGCCTCCTCCCAGCCGGCCGTGTCAATCAGTTCCACCGGGATACTTCCGAGCTCCAGTCGAGCCGACAGGTAGTCACGCGTGGTTCCGGGAATCGGCGACACTATTGCCTGCTGCCTGCCTGCCAGCGCATTGAAGAGGGTGCTCTTGCCGGCATTCGGAAGTCCCGCCAGAACGACTCGCCGCCGATAACCAGGCACAATCTGCGATGCGGAATCCCGGAGCAGTCCGGCGACGAGCTGCACGGCCTGCTCAAGACGTTCAGCCACTTCCCGACGGCTCACAAATTCAATGTCTTCATCCACGAAATCAAGACCTGCTTCGAGGTCTCCCAGCAGCGCGATCAGGTCTTCCCGCAGCTGCTGCAGCCGATTAGTGATGCGGCCTCCCAGCTGCCCCAGAGCCTGCTGCAGTTCTTCATGATCGGTCGCTTCAATGACTCCCAGAACCGCCTCTGCCTGAAGCAGATCGATGCGTCCGTGCAGAAATGCGCGGAGTGTGAATTCACCGCGGCGAGCCATTCGGACACCGTGCTGGAAGAGTTCTTCCAGCACGGCTTCCAGGACCGCTTCGTTCCCCGGCAAATGGAGTTCTGCCAGCATCTCACCCGTGAAGCTGCGGCGTCCCGGCCAGAAGCACAGAGCCGCGGGGATGGCAGCCAGAATCCCGGCCCCACGAACATTCCCGGTGAATCGTCGTGGCACCTTCGTTTCCCGCCACTTCAGATCTTTACTGTCAGCGGCAAAGACCGCTGCCACCGCAGACGCTGTCCCAGGGCCACTGATCCGCAGTATTCCGCGGATCGATGCACCTGCCGCAGTAGCCGCAGCGGCAATCGTGTCTTCTGTGTTCCATACCATTCCAGAGCCCTTTTCCACCCGCGACTCAGCCGCGTTTCAACAGCCGTCGCAGGTTGCCTCCAAGAATCAGCTGCTTGTCATTTTCCGGGATCCGCGCGGCTGTGACTTTGCTGAGCTCGGTGCCAAGCGACCGCGAGGGCAGATGACTCCCGAACAGCACTCGCTCAGCCCCCAGCTCCCGTACCGCCAGCTCCACAAATCCCGCTGTGGCGTCGAAACCCGAGGTCTCAACAGTCACGTTGGGAAGATGTCGCACGGCCCGCAAACCCTGCTCCCATTCACCCCCCGCATGGGCACACACAAATGTCTGCTGCGGATACTTCGCAGCCAGCTCCGCCAGTTCGTCCGGAGTTGATTCGCCGACAGATTCCTTACCGCCTGTTTTATACCAGGTGTGCTGCATGATCAGTCCACCGCAACTGTGAATCTGTTCCACCAGCGGCCCGAAACTGGCATGTGAACAGCAGACCGCTCCCGGCCCGCCGCCCGGAAAATACACGCCGCACATCGGGCCATCACGCAGCCAGCGGTTCACCGCATCCTGAGCAAGACGTGGATCCTCGACACTCAGCTGAATCATTCCCAGCAGGAGTTCGGGCCAGCGTTCCAGTGGTCGCAGCACGAGGCTCGGTTCCCGCTGCAGCCGTGCTTCCAGAGCTGCATCGCCGGTGGTGCCCAGACCCACATGCGGGAACCAGCAGAGCTTTTCAAAACGCGCCAGTCGGATTGCCGGCAGCGATCGCTCAATGTCCGCCAGCAGTGCACTGCTGCCATCTGCGCCCGGATGCGAATGCGCGGGAGTAAAGTAGGAGTCCCAGATGCGATAACTCGCCAGCAACTCTGCGGACGGCAAACCTGGTCGCAGTGAATTCATCGATATCACGGCGCACTCCCGCGAAGACAATCAAGCCCCGATTCGTAAATACTTCGCAGCTGATTCTCCGACAGCAGCCCCGACTCATGCACGCGAATCAATGCTGCTTCCGGAATCAGAAAGGGCGCGTGACTGCCAAAGATCACTCGACCTGCCGGCAGACTCTGCACCAGTCGCGGAACTCCATCCGTTCCCTCGATGCGTGCTGTATCGAAACACAGACCTGGTACTTCACACAGCCGCACCGCGAGTGCTGTTGTTGGGCGCGCATTCAGCACCTGCAGATGCAGCGAGTCAAGTCCCCGGCAGCTGTCCACAAGCGGCGACAGATCGACGTCGGCCGTGCGAAACAAGTCCGGCTGCGTCCGCCGATCCTCCACCGTCGCCACCACCTGCACAAACATGCCCGCCGCCGCAGCACGCTCGAGCAAACTGCGGAAGCCTGGGTGCTCAAGTGAGTACCCGTGGAAGCCTGGGTGCAGGCGAATTCCTGACATCCCGAGTTCCTCCCGGCACAGATCGAAATCTGACTGCCAGCCAGGTTTCGACGGGTTGACCGATCCCACTGGCAACAGCTCTGAATGCCTCGCACATTCTTCGGCAAGCCGCCGGTTGACGCCCGTCAGATCACGCTGAAACAGCCCCTCGAAACTTCCTGCAATCGCGCGCACAACTCCCAGCGATCGCAGGGTTGCACAGAGTTCCTGTGTGTCGTCCAGTGGCAAGCGGCGAAATGGCCAGCGAAAGAGGCTGATGTTCGTATCGACGATTTGGAGCGGTGCGGGTGATGCGGAGATCGTCGCAGCAGCCGTTGAAGCGTGCGGCGTGGGTTGAGAGAAAACAGCTGGAAGGAGCAACCCGGTAGTGGTCGCAGTCGCGGATTTCAGAATGTCACGGCGATTCCACTGTTTGGCGGCGCTGGCGAGTGAAGACCTGGGAGGGCGAGGCTCTCGCCGAGCCGCTGAACGCTGGTCCGCGTTGTGAGCGATAGCGAGCGTTTTTGCAAAGCAGCGGGGATCGATGAAACGCTCGCGGCAGAGATGCGGCTCAGCCGGAGCTTCGCCCTCCCGGCACTGCCTCCTGCCAGAAAGCCAATGGCAGTCACTTTCGCCATCTGAGGGCTGCGATCGTCGTCTTTCGCTCCGCGAAAGAACGGCAGTGTATGTCCTTTCGCAGAGCGAAAGGCGACAAAGTGACTGCCCTTGGGCGGCAGTCTGTCTGCTGGTGGGGTTTTCATGCAATCGGTACGGGTCAATCAAAATGCGTGTGCTCGGCATTCGATTCTCACGAAAAATTATCGCACGATTTCCGCTACAACTCGCGGCGGCACCACTCCGGTCAACCGTTCCTCCAGACCTGCTCGCTCCCATGACAGCAGCTGGTGATCGAGTCCCAGCAGGTGCAGGATTGTGGCGTGGTAATCGGCAACGCTGACGGGGTTTTCCACCGCGCGATGCCCGAATTCGTCTGTCCGCCCCCAGCTCATTCCACCACGGATTCCGCCACCCGCCAGCCATGAAGTGAAGCCCTGCATGTTGTGGTCGCGGCCAGTGTAGACGCTGCCTGCCTTTTGCGTGGTGGGTGTGCGGCCGAATTCGCCGCCCCAGATCACCAGTGTGGAATCCAGCAGACCACGTTCCTTCAGGTCCTCCAGCAGTGCCGCCGTGGGCCTGTCGGTGCGGCGACAGACCGCGCGGTGGTTGGCTTCCAGATCCGCATGACTGTCCCACGGCTGTTCTTCCATGAACAGCTGTACGAAGCGTACACCGCGTTCCACCAGTCGTCGTGCGAGCAGGCAGCGGCGGCCGTATGAATCCGTTGGTTCTTCCCCGATTCCATACCGCAGCTGCGTCTCTCGTGTCTCTTCAGAAAGATCCAGCGCATCGGAAGCCGCGAGCTGCATGCGCGCGGCCAGCCCCCACGACTCGATCCGCGCATCCAGATCCGGCTGATACGGGCGGTCGCGACGGTGCAGTTCATCCAGCCGTCGCTGCAGCTGTCGAGCGGCCTCTGTGAGGGCATCCGACTGCTCATACTGCGGCCGCAGGTTCAGAATTGGTGATCCAGTCGCTCGCAGCGGAGTTCCCTGGAAGACTGGAGGCAGAAAGCCGGATGTCCAGTTGCGGTCGCCGTTCTTTGGCGGGCCGAGCGGATCGGTCAGCACCACCCATGCCGGCAGATTCTGATTTTCAGACCCCAGTCCATACACCACCCATGCCGGGAGTGTTGGGTAGCCCATAAACAATCGACCACTGTGAATCTTGTACAGCGCGTTATCGTGATTCGGATGCTCTGTCCACAGCGAATGAATCAGACACAGGTCATCCACGCACGCGGCTGTGTATGGCAGAACATCCGCCATCCACTGGCCACTGTCGCCGTGTCGCTGAAAGCGATAGCGTCCGCCCATCAGCACTCCGATATCTGCCGTGCCCTGATTTCCAAGCGTCTCGCGGTTGCCTGGGAAGGGCTGTCCATCCATGCGGTTGAGCACGGGTTTTGGATCGAAGAGGTCCATCTGACTGGGACCACCATTCATGAACAGCTGAATGGCCGCACGTGCTTGTGGTGGATGATGCGGAGGACGTGGCTGCAGCGTTGCCGGATCAGTGATTGCCGTGGCGTGGTCGGCGAATGACCTGTTCTGCGTGTCAGGGCTCAGCAGGTGCGCGAGTGCCGCGCCGAGCAGACCAGCTGAAGTGCGAGCGAACACGCCACGCCGTGGAATCGGCTCACCCGACGGCACCATTGTCCGTGCTGTGCTGTGTCTGCTGTCAGTCAACATACAGGAAGGCCGCCGAGCTGAAGAGGATATGACAGTAAACTTCGATCGCCTGCTGAGGATTGGCGGATGAGGCGGTGATCAGCTGTTTGAGCGCTGCTTCGGCGGCCTGCTGCTCTTCCCCCGTCGGCCGACGTCCCAGCAAAAACTGGAAGGCGGTTTCCACGGGACTGCCGCCGGTCTCCTGAACAGTCCCCTGCACACGTGCAGCAAAGGAAACGGCCAGCTCGCGGAGTTCGGCACTGTTGGCCAGCAGCAGTGGCTGCAGAGCGGTGCTGGAGATGCTGCGAACGTGACAATTTGGTCCCATGACAGGATAATCAAACGTCGAGAGCAGCGTGGGCATTTCTGTGCGTCGATGCAGAACATAGATGCTGCGTCGCCAGTTGCCGTCTTCGCGTGGCAGCACGGCTGCGGCGCCTGAGTTGTCTACGAGCACCGGGTCCGGCAGGCCACCCATTTGTGTGTTCAGTCGGCCGGCCACGGCCAGCAGCGAATCCCTCAGCGTTTCTGCATCCAGCCTCCGCAGGGGCATTCGCGCGAGCAGTCGATTCAGCGGATCACGTTCACGGTGCTGCGGGGTGATCACGCTGGATTGCCGCCATGTCCGTGAATTGACCATCAGCCGGTGCATGGCCTTGAGACTCCAGCCGTCATGTATCAGGCGAAGTGCGAGCCAGTCGAGCAGTTGGGTGTGTGTGGGTGCGGCTCCCTGGCGACCAAAGTTATCCGGAGTGACCACGAGACCTGTACCGAAATGATGCTGCCAGAGGCGATTCACAAGCACGCGCGCTGTGGTGGGATGCTGCGGATCGGTGAGCCATCGGGCGAAGGCCAGACGCCGCCCCGTTTTCACTGTGCCGCCGGGAAATGGAGGCTCAGGGCTGAATGAGAGCTGCCGCGTGGTCAGCACTGCCGGCACACCAGGTTCGACCGGAGTCGATGCCAGAGTATGTTCGCCGCGGCGAAGCACGTACGTTGGCGAAGGCTCACCGCGATCCCAAAGCGCACGAATTGTATCAGTCGGCTCCATCCGCTGACGCAGCCGATGGATGTCGTGCTCCAGCTGCCGTTGAATGCGGCGGGCTTCAAGCACCGCGGTGGGCTGAGCTTCGTCCGGAAGCACCTGGACCCGCTGCAGTCGTTCCACCAGTTCCCGCTGCCCCAGCGAACGAGTGTTGTCGGCCACTTCGAGTGCCTGCAGGGTGGCCTGATTGTCGGCTATCGACTGCTCGGGATAGTGATGCTGCAGCAGAGTCAGCAACAGCTGCTGTTCGGCCTGCTGCAGTCTGGTCTTCAGATTTTTCAGCTGACGTTCGAGCGGCGGATTGGTCGCAGCGATCCGCGCCTGACGCTCGGGCGTCTCCAGACTCAGATTGCGATTTCGGAACGTGAGCCAGTCATGCTCGTCAAATGCACCCTGAAAAACAGCCTTCAGACGATAATAGTCACGCTGGGGAATCGGATCATACTTGTGCGAATGGCAGCGGGCACATTCGATGGTGAGCCCCATCAGACCGGAACCGACCACGGTGAGCGCATCGTTGATCACTCCCAGTCGTTCAGGGACAAAATTCATGGTGCGCGAACCGGTTTCATCGACCCCCATACGCAGAAAACCAGTGGCCGTCAGATTATCGACCATTTCCGACGTGATCTGAGTTGCCTGGGCCGTATCGATCAGCTCGTCACCTGCCAGCTGTTCCAGCAGAAAACGGTTGTAAGGTTTGTCGCCGTTCAGGGAACGAATGACGTAATCGCGGTACTTCCAGGCATCTTCACGAATCGGATCATTGGAGACTCCACCCTCTGAATCGGCGTAGCCAGCCAGATCGAGCCAGTGCACTGCCCAGCGTTCGCCGTAGTGAGGCGATACCAGCAGTTCGTCGACGAACTTTGCGAACCAGTCAGGATCCGAAGATTCCAGCCACCGCCGCTGAACATCCGGAGCAGGTGGAAGGCCGATCAGGTCCAGACTGGCGCGGCGGATTAACACTTCGCGGCTGGCTTCGGGGGACCAGTCAAGCCCTGCAGCATGCAGCTGCTGGCCGATGAATTCGTCGATCGAACCACTGTCAGGGTCTCCCTGCGGTGGTTGAAAGGCCCAGTGTTCGCGGTCGGCGGCGGTGACCAGCGGGTCTTCGACCGCGGTGGTGCCTTCTGGTTTGCCGACAGTGAGCGGTGCCGTCTGAGGACAGCCAGCGGCGATCCATGCCCGCAGTCTGTCGACCTCCGTTTCGTCCGGTCGCCGCACAAAGGACTGCAGCAGCTGATCGGATGGCGGACAGGCTTCGCTGATGATTCGCTGAAGAATCAGACTGTTTGCGGGATCACCGGGAATCACCAGCGGTCCGCGGGGACCACCCCGCATCAGCGCGTCAACCGAACGCAGATCGACATTCCCCGCCTGCCGCTGCGGACCATGGCAGGTCTTGCAGCGCAACAGCAGGATGGGCTGGACGGAATGCTGGTCGAGCGGTGCTGGTGCGGCCTCGATGGCAGACAGGCCCGGTGTGCCCTGCTGGAGCCATTCGAGCAGCAGTCGGCGTTCGGCCTCAGTCAGCGCCGGCTCGTCTTCCGGAGGCATGTCACCGGCAGAGATGCGGTGCCAAAGCTGGCCGGTGTGAGGATCTTTGGAGGATACAGCCGGACCGGATTCGCCGCCGCGAAGTATGCCGGCAGCAGCGGACAGATCCAGCCCGCCCCGCTGGACCTTTTCGTTGTGACAGCGGACGCAGCGGCTGTTGAGCAACGGCAGGACCTGAGTGACAAAGTCATGGTTGTCGTCGGCGCACGCCGTGTCCGTGAAACACCAAAGGGTGATCCAACAGGCAATGGCAACGATTGGCGCACGCGGCTGACGCATTTCACCAGCGATCCTGCGGGAGGCTCCCTGTCGAAATCGGGGGCGAGGTGGGTGTTTCGTAAGGAGGAACCGATCCCTGATGAACAGTCTACAGCAGCCCCCGCATCGATGCGAGGATGTTTTTGGTGAGTTCGAGACCGCACAGACGCATCGTATCAAGCGCCCTCAGCGGTCAGCTGTTGGGCGGAAGCCCCCGGCTGAGTTCGCACCGAAGGTGCGCGCGCTATCGCCAGGGTCCTGAGGGCGAATGCGGGCTTGATGCGGACCGGCTACTTTCCTGAACGCGGCAGAATATCCGGGCCTTTGCCGACGGTTTTTTCGTAGCCGCTGCTGGTCTTGACGTATTTTGTGAGTCCCCGTTTGGCCAGGTTGTTATCTGACATCATACGTCGGGCCTTGAGCGGTGACCAGGTGCCTGCGATGAATGGGGCACATAACAGGCGGCGCACTGGTTCTCCGGTTTCGGGATGGACCGTCAGGGCTGGCTCGCGAATCCCCTGCTCCACCTCGAAAACTTCGCCAATTGATTCGTCGTCATCGGCTGACAGAATTACACCATAAACGTATGTTGGCATAGAGACACCATCTTCAGGCCGTCCTGAATGACGCCCACGTAGAGCAAAGCGAGGCGGAAGATAAAGTAGACGATGAGTCCTCCGGTGAACAGCCAGACGGCGCCCGAGAACACGGCTGTGAGTCTTCGCATGGAGCGTCGAGCCTGCTCTTCAAAGATATGGCTGAGTCGCTGCAGCTGTTCGGGGACGGTGCCGGTGTCTTCCGCAGTGGCCACCACCTGCAGAAATTCTTCCGGGAAAACGCGAGCGTTGCGAAAGGCATCTGCGAGAGTTTCGCCGGCGGAGACGTCGTTCCACACGAAGGGTGCAGCGGCGCTGAATGCTCCGTTCTCGGCTGCTCGGAAACTGGCGTCCAGCGATGGACGAATTGACATGCCGGCCTTTTGCGTCAGCGAAAAGCACCAGGCGAAGCGCGAAACGGCAAAGGCGGCGATGCAGGGGCCAAGGACGGGGATCTGCAGCAGGAGCGAATCAAGTGTCTGGGCGGCACCGAGACGATTGCGAGAGAATTTCCAGAAACACCAGCTGCCGACAGTGAAAGCCGCCCAGCCAGTGAACCATGCGACTGCTCCTGAGCTGCCGTAGAGTCCAAGGCCGGTGACATCCCAGGGGCGACCGTCGGGGCCGGCGGGCGGGAGCATTCCAAGGATGAAGATCAGCAGGCCGATGATCCCGATCGCCACGATGAACTGGATGACGGGCCAGGCGACAGCGGAGCGGAATTGTCTGAGTTGTTCAAGGCGTGAATCGTAGTAGTTGGCGAGAGCGTGAAAGACTTCCGGGAGATGTCCGGTGAGTTCACCGACGTGCACGAGATCTTTGAAGAGGGAGGGGAAGAGTTCGCCCTGAGCAGAGAACGCTTCGGTGAGAGTGGAGCCACCGGCGACTTGTTTGCGGATCGCAGCGGTGGCTGTGGCCAGTGTTTTGCCTGAGGCGCGCTGACCGGCGGTCTGCAGAGCCTTTCGAAGTTCCACTCCGGCTTCGGTGAGCCGTCCCATGGAATGGGCGAACGCGGCGAGGGTGGCCCAGGGAAGATCCGGATTGCGGAACATCGCGAGGAGCACCTTCTTTTCTGGAGATCGGGATTGGTTCAGTGACCTGCGACGGCCGTGATTCCTTCAAGAAATCCCTGGAGCTGTTTGCTGCGGACCGGATGCTGGAGCTTTCGTACGGCTTTGGCTTCGATCTGACGCACACGCTCGCGAGTGACCTTGAAGATGCGACCGACTTCTTCGAGCGTGTAAGTATAGCCATCGCCGAGACCATAGCGAAGCTTGATGATTTCGCGTTCGCGGTAGGTCAGGGTTTTGAGCACGGTGTCGATTTTGTCCTTGAGCATTTCGGAGGCGGCATTGCTGACGGGGCTGTCATTGCCGCGGTCTTCAATGAAGTCTCCGAAGGCCGTGTCGTCACCTTCGCCGATGGGTTTGTCCAGACTGACGGGCTGCCGCGAGATTCGCATCACGCGACGAGCTTCCTCGATGGGAACGCCGGCTGCTTCCGCCATCTCTTCGACGGTGGGTTCACGACCGATGTCCTGCAGAAGAACGCGAGCGGCTGCGCGGAGCTTTGTCATGGCTTCGATCATGTGCACCGGTACGCGGATCGTGCGTGCCTGATCGGCGATGGCGCGAGTGATTGCCTGGCGAATCCACCATGTGGCGTAGGTGGAAAACTTGTAGCCGCGACGATATTCGTACTTATCGACGGCTCGCATCAGACCTGTGTTGCCTTCCTGAATGAGATCGAGGAAGGTCAGGCCACGATTGCGATACTTTTTGGCGATGGAAACGACGAGTCGCAGGTTGCCACCGGACAGATCCCGCATGGCCTTGTCGTATTCGGCGTATCGCTGAGCGATAGTGCGAGTGGCGATGGCGAGTGAATCGGGGGTCTCGCGGGTCATTTGCACGAGTTCGTCAAGCTCTCTCTGCAGATGGCGACGTTCGTCAGTCGCAGATGCGAGGCTGCTGAGACTGGTGATCTGTTCCTGAAGTTCCAGCATTCGCGAGCTGATTTGTTCGAGTCGCTTCATGCAGGGCTGGAGACGCTGGGTGCGGAGGCTGAGCTCTTCGAGGAGCGTGACGCAGCGACGGCGACGTTCGGCGAGTTGCTGGCGGATCATCCCACGTTCGTCTTCGGCGGCGGAGGAGGTGAGTCGTTCGTAATCAACGGTGTCGCGGCGACGCATCTGATCGACAGTGGACAGATTGGGCGTCATGCGGCCAAGGATCTGCTCTTTCTCCAGACTTTCCGTCATGGAAACTTTGATTGTTCGATCAAAGGGGAGTTCTCCGCGGTGGACGCGAGCCAGCGTGTCGTGGCAGTAGTTGAGGGCATACTCGGAGGACAGCAGGGCGCGTCGAAACCGGCGTCTGGTGACTTCAATTTGCTTGGCGAGGAAGATTTCTTCTTCGCGTGACAGCAGCGGAATCTCGCCCATCTGACTCAGATAGACCCGAATCGGGTCTTCGCCACCACGCCCGACATCCTCGTCGTCAATTCGGATTTCCTGACGGCGACGGCGACGGACTGCCAGCGGGAGAGAATCGACGGGGACCGGAGGGTCCGGGAGGAGCTGGATGTTGAGTTCTTCGAGGCAGATGATGAGGTTGTCCAGATGCAGCGGATCCTCAGCCTCATCCGGCAGGTAAGAATTGACCTGGGAAAAGGTGAGATGCCCCTGCTGCAGAGCGACCTGAATGAGTTGTCGCAGACCTTCATCAAGACACTGCATGGCAAATGCTCCGGAATGCTCTTCGAAGAACGCTCGCCGGACGAAGCCGGCGGTCGATGTTCGGTAATTGGTTGGCGGTGGTGAAGTGAAGTAAACAGAGTGAGGCAATAAAGGACAGGAAAATCCGGATGCAACCGGAAAATGGTTATTTCGGGGTTGTTGGATACCCCATTTGGTTCTGGCGGAATTGTTGGAGTTTTCGGAGAGCGTTGCGAGTTTCTTCGTCGAGTTCGTTGCGGGGCTTGTCGGTCTGGGCCATGAGTTGTCGGGAGGTCTGTCGGAGGTGCTGTTCGCGTTGTTCGATGAGTGGTCCGAGGACGTTGTTGAGATAGGCGGGGGTCGAATCAGCGGCAGCTGGGTCGCGGCCTGCGGCCATGAGTCTGAAAATGCCTTTTTCTTCGGCGGAGTCCAGAACAGCGTTGATGAGACTCAACAGGGACGTATCCGAGTCGGCAGCGCTGATTAATCGAGCGGTTTCGGGGAGTTCTCCTTCTTCCTTCCAGAGGTCGATGCAGAGTTCGAGCAGTTGTCGGTGGCGGGAATCCGTGAAGTCGTCAGGGCCGATGTGATGCCGGATCAGGTCGATGGTTTCGGGACATGTGAGGATGATTTCCAGAAGATCGCGTTCCGCTTTGCGAATTGCAGCCGAAGCGGAACTGGAGCGAGGGGTGGAAGGTGTTGCGGTGGAGGAAGCCGCCGCGGAGGCACGGTTGTTGTTTTTTTCGGAGGATTCGGGGGCTGAACGCAGCTGAAGCCGTTTTCGGGAGGCCTGCCGAAGATCTGAAAGCTGCTGGCGGGCGACTCGTTCGTCCACCTGAACTTTCCTGCAGACAGTTCGCAGGATCAGATCCTCGCGGACAGTGCCGGCCAGTCCCGGTGCGGAATTCAGAAATTCAAGCATTTGCGTGAGCACCTGCTGGCGGGAGGCGATGGAGTCGGTTCCGGACCGCTTCACCACTGCCTGCAGCTTGTAGTCCCACGCTTCCAAAGCCGACTCCGTCAGCTTCAGAAAATCTTCACGACTGTGGTCTTCAAGGTAGTCCGCCGGATCCTTGCCTGACGGAACATTCAGAATTCGGAGATCAAGATCCTGAGCAAGGAACTGTGAAATTGACCGTTCTGCCGCGCGTTACCCCGCGTCATCACTGTCG
>JBJTOP010000291.1:0-1225 GCA_046074645.1 Planctomycetaceae bacterium
TCCCCGATCCGGGGAGAGGGGAGCCAGATGCTGTTTCCGCCAGAAAGTCAAGGCCATTGGGCGGCAGCCTGCGGGCAAAGAGCCTCTGCAAACGTTTCACTATGCCGGAGGGCAGGGGCTGGCAAGCAGCGAGCGATAAAGCCTGATCCATGCCGCGGTGATGTTTTCCGGGGAATAGTCGCGGGTGATCGAGGCGGACGCGGCAGTTCCCAGCCGTTCCTGCAGAGGCTGATCGCTCAACAGCCGCAGCAGCGTTTTTGCGAGCACAGGGCAGTTGCCAGGCGGAAAGGTGAGGCCATTTTCGCCGGGGCGAACCAATTCCAGATTTGCGGGGATGTCGCTGACCACGCACGGGAGCGAAGTCTGCATGGCTTCCATCAGACTGTTGGACATTCCCTCGAACTCACTGGGAAGCACGAACACATCGAAGGCTTTGAGCAGATGCGGGGCGTCCGGGCGATGCCCGGCAAAGTGGATTCGTGGACGACTGTCGAAGGTATCGGCGAGGGATTCGAGTGCCGGTCTGGATGGCCCGTCGCCGATGAGGACCAGTCGGGCGTCGCCGCGAACCTGCTGCAGGAGCTGAAAGGCCCAGACCAGATCCCGCAGCCGTTTCTGGGGTGCCAGGCGGCCGACGAAGCCGATCACGGGCACGTTCTGCGGCAGCCCGAGCACATCGCGGGCGACGGTGCGGGATAAGGTGCCGCTGAGCGGTGGAGCGACATTCGGGATGCTGTGCAGCTTCGCTGCCGGTACTCCAAGTTGCTGATAGAAGTCAGCGACACTGCATGAATTGCCGACAAGTGCATCCGCGCGGCGAGCGAGTCGGCGGTCCAGTGCCAGCTGCCAGCGGCTTTTCCACGCGTCCACACAGCGCTCGGAAATGATCAGTCTGGATCCCTGAGGAGCAATTCCGGGAAGTCTGACGAGCGTATTGGCGGAGAACAGGAATGACTGCACGATGTGCGGCTGAAATTCGCGAAGTCCGCGACGCAGTCGCAGGGCGGTGCGGAAATCGAACCGGAACTGTTTACCCACGAGACTTGTGGCGATCCCGGCATTTTCCAGCAGCTGCTGGTAGTGCCCGCCACGATTAAGGGCAAAGACGCAAATCCGGAATTCTGTGGCGGGCAGACCGGCAGCCAGCAGTGCGAGCTGGCGTTCGGCGCCGGACTGGTCGAGCGTTGGAATGACAAATGCGATGCGAATCACGCTCCGGAGCTCC
>JBJTOP010000292.1:0-9884 GCA_046074645.1 Planctomycetaceae bacterium
CTGGCGAGGGCGCTGGCGGGACGTTGGCAGGGCCGTTTGCCCGCAGGCTGCCGCCATGCGGCTGGTATGCGGCTGGTATGCGGCTGGTATGCGGCCGGCATGCGGTCGGAACCAGCGGTTGGGCGGAAGCCCCCGGCTGCGTTTCGCACCGAAGGTGCCCGCGCTGGCAAAGGCGTTAGTGGGGCGTGGGCAGGGCCGTTTGCCCGCAGGCTGCCGCCATGCGGCTGGTATGCGGCCGGCATGCGGCCGGCATGCGGTCGGAACCAGCGGTTGGGCGGAAGCCCCCGGCTGTGTTTCGCGCAGTGCATCAAAATCGCACGGATTCCGTGTGGCTGTGGCTGACGAGTCTCTGGATGGCAGAGGCGATTCGGGCGGCGTGCTGGGTGCTGACGGGCTGCAGTGGCGGGGCGGTGAATCGCTGGCAGAGTCCGGCGAGTTCCATGGCAAGTTTGAGTCCGGGGATGAGTTTCATGCGGCCTTGTTCGTCGCGGTAGACGGTGGCGAACAGATCATGAATGATCTCATGCAGGCGATGGATGTCAGCGGCGTCTTTCCGCAGTGCGGCTGAGTAGAGGCTGGAGTAGACGTGGGGCAGCAGATTGGCTCCTCCGCAGACTCCGCCGTCACCTCCGAGAGCAACGGCGTCTGCGAGAAGTTCTTCGGGGCCCATGAAAACCGAAAATCGCTCAGGCTGTCGGAACTGAACGCAAAGCTGCTGGAAGTAACGCAGGTCTCCGCCACTGTCCTTAATCCCGATGACGTTGGGATGTTCGCGGAGTTCGGCCACGAGGTCGAGGCTGAGGATTGTGCCGACGCAGGACGGCATATTGTAGAGCAGCAGCGGGAGTGGGGATTCGTCGGCGAGGCGACGAAACCAGTCGGTAAGAGCGGCAGGTGGAACATCGAAGTAGAACGGGGCGGCAGCCACGATTGCGGCGGCGCCGGAACTGTGAGCATGAACAGCGAGCAGGAGCGATTCGGCGTAGCTGGTGTCGGTGACACAGCAGAGCACCGGGACACGGCCGTGCACGACTTCGCAGACACGATCGATGATTTCGTATCGCTGTCGATAGCTGAGCGACGGGCCTTCCCCGGTTGTTCCCAGAGCGAAGACGCCAGCCACGCCGCCTTCCAGCAGATGTTCGACGACCTGCGTCATGGCGGCCGAATCGAAAAGTCCATCGGCGGTGAGCGGTGAAACAACGGGTGGGATGACGCCCGAGAAATGGGGCATGTGGAGATTCCGGCAGCAGGGGGAGATTCGAAAGTGGTTTTCGGCGGTGCGACTATGCGCCATGGGGACGACGAATCCAGCATTTTCCGGGCGGGAATTGGCGTTGGCAGAAAATTCTGAGTTTCTCGGAATCGCGATGTGGAGCGAAATTCCGGTGCGGCTGGTCCCGATTGGCTTTCAACAGCAGCTCAAATCTGGCAAAATCCGTATTCTGGACAAATCGCACAGAAATACTCCGGGGACTTTCCAGGACCTGGCAGCAAGCCGGTGAAAACTGGAAGTCTGGGATGCGTGCGATGGTTTGTCAGGCCAGGGAAACTGTTGGGCGCAGGTGGCCGAACCGCTCCCCGAATTTCGACTTGCAGCACGCCAGTGATTGCAGTCGCGGTCGGAAATTTGAATAGTAATCGCTTCGGCGTTTGCCGAAGCACTTGTAAAAAAATTACGCAAAGACGTGCTGCCCACGGGCACTCGTCGTTCTGCAACAGAGCCTTGCGGGGTTGAGAATGTACACATTGATCACCGGAGCCACCGGACTGGTTGGGCGCTATCTGATTCGCGATCTCTTACTCAACGGCCACCAGCTGGCGCTTGTCGTCCGCGGCTCCCGCCGCTCCAGCGCCCGCGAGCGAATCGAGCAGATCCTGCAGTACTGGGAACAACAGCACCAGCGTCCGCTCCCACGCCCCGTGGTCCTCGATGGTGATATCAGCAAACCCTCCTTCGGACTCAGTGAATCCGACCAGCTCTGGATTCAGCAGAGCTGCAAGAGCATCATTCACAGCGCGGCGATCCTTGAATTTTTTGGTGCCGACCGCAACGGCGAACCATGGAGAACCAACCTCGATGGCACTCGCCACATGCTGGAACTCTGCGAACGCCTCGGAATCCGCGACATTCACTATGTCTCCACCGCCTACGTGGCCGGTATGCAGACTGCCGTCGTCGAAGAATCCAGCCTCGCTGCCGGACAAACCTTCCGCAATGACTACGAAGCCAGCAAATTCGAAGCCGAATCGCTCGTACGAAATGCCTCGTTCCCTGAACACGTCACCGTCTACCGCCCCGCCGTCATCTGCGGTGATTCACAAACCGGCTACACCAACACCTACCACGGCCTGTTTGTCTACCTGCGACTCATGGCCATGCTCATCCCCTGCATCCCCACTGGCCCGGATGGACGTCGCCGCACCCCGATTCGGCTCGCATTCACCGGCGAAGAACGCCGTAACCTGATCCCCGTCGACTGGGTCTCCGCCGTCATGTGCCGAATTTTCGAAAATCCGGCCGCCCGCGGACTCACGTTCCACCTCGTCCCCGATGTCCCCACCGCTGCTCGACATCTCATCGACTGCTGTGCCGAATACTTCCAGTCCACCGGTGTGCTCTACGCCGGTGACCCGGAACCGGAAAATGCAGACGACGTTCCACTCTCTGAAGATCAGCGAATGTTCGAATCGCTCTTCCGTGAGAACGCCGAAACCTACGCCAACTATGAAACCACCGATAACACATTCGACGCCAGCAACACGCGCCGCTTCGTACCCGATCTTCCCTGCCCGCCAATCGACCGCACCATCATCCATCGCTACATCGAATTCGGCAATTCAGACAAATGGGGCAAACGTCGCCCGGACTATACTCCCGTACCCGTATGGTTTGAAGATTTCTGTCGTCAGTCAGCAACTCCCGGCTCCGCAGCCACCACCCGCGTCGGACTCAACCTGCTCGGGCTCGGCGGTTCCCAGCTCACTCTCGAATTTTCCAACACCGGACTCGTTTCCGTTTCCCGCGGTCTGCCGTCAGAACAGATACCCACTCTCACTGCAAGCACCAGCGAACTCCGCGAGGCGGTGCTGGGGCACGTCGCGGCAACCGAACTCCAGGCCACATGGGAACATTGCACGGACGACCAGGCGGCATGGCTCACAAACCTCCTGATCAGTTCGCTCTCACCCGATGCCACCCCGGTAGGTGTCTAAGATGACGACAGCGCATCGGTACTGGGTTCGCCAACCCGGCAAAGCAGGCTTTCGTGGCCCGTTCACTCTGGCTGAAATCCAACGCTGTCTTCGCTCGGGCGACTTTTCGTTTGACGCAGAAGTGCTGCCTGTTGAGGACCCTTCGCAGACCACTTTTGCTCACCTGCTCAACTACAGCGAGTGGGTCAGTGTGTGCACGATTTTCCCGCCCGAGTCCATAACCGCTCTGCCGAACACACAGGAGGCCTTTGCCAGAGAATCCGTCGTCAGGCTTGCAGATCTGCGACGAAACTCCGTCTATCCACTCCTGCGGATGGTCGTCCGAACGGCACAACTCGTTGGTGTCCTGATCGTTGTCTTTAATCTCAATAAAATGGGGGCTTTCTCGGGACAAAAGTTGGTGGAATTTGTAGCGACCGCGACCGTCGAACTGCTACTTCTCGCCCTCGTGACCTGTACCGTCGAGGTGCTCACAGACATCGCCGACGCGCAACTTGAAGATCGCAGACGCCGGTAGAATTTTCGCAACAGCGACAGTCTCGTTCCGGCAGATCAGCGGGACAGTTTTTGCCAGGAAGGCAGGCCCTCAAGCGGGTCGGCCACTCCCGACCTGCCAACTGCCGGCAGCAACTTCAGATCGTCAAGTGAAGTGTCGGCAGCGTCCGGGAAACCGGTCAGATTGTTGGTCTGGTTTTCGTTAATCCGCCGAAGTGTCGCGGAAATTCGCAGCTTGAAATCCCCCTCAAGGTTCTGCGCCTGCGTTTCCTCAGCGACACCGTTCTGAAGAGCCCTTGAATCCCCCTTGTTTCCGCTCGGCAACTCCAGCGATGGATGATCAAACGGCGACTGATGTCGTTCCACGCGAGGATCCGTGAGAGCGTGCAGGAAGGCTTCGATTTCATCAACGGCACGGACGTCATCTTCAAGGAATTTTTGAATGGCAGGAAGGCTGGGATGGTGCCAGTACTTTGCTTCGGCGGAATCGGCAAACCTGCGTGGGCCGTACTGATAGAAGAGCAGCACTTCCCGCAGAGTCAGAAACGCGCCGTTGTGCATGTAGGGTGCCGTGAGTGCGATATTGCGAAGCGAGGGTGACTTAAAGGCCCCGCGGACATGGCTTTGGTTGGGTTTGAGCCGATCTTCGCCGGGATAGCGTTTGCGGGCGCGCGAGGATTCAATAGGGAGCTCGCCGGGTTCAGGAACATGGCCGACACCCCAGTCAAGACGAAAGCGGGGATTGTCGAGCTGATTGTTGAACCAGAGCGGTGTGACGCCGATGTTGTAGAAGCCACCGTCGTAGGCGAAGATTTGTGTATTGAGCGGCATTCCGGGGCCTTCAAACACCGGCTGGAGAGGCTCAATAAATCGGTGGCCGTCAGGGTTGATCGGTTCTTCCAGCGGTTCCATTCCGGGGGGCAATTCGTCGTAATCGACATCCGCAGGATCGGCACTGCCGAAGATCGCCGAAGTTGTCGCGCCGGCGAACTCCGGCTGGGAATGGCATTCGCTGCATCCATAGCTTTGGAACTTCTGCATCCCCGAAATGGCCTGCAGCGACATGGCTGTCGTGTCCCCCCGCGAAAATCTGTCCCATGGCGAGTCGTCCGAGACTAACGTCTGTTCGTAGGCCATGATCGCCAGTCCGAAGAACAGCGAGAAGTTGGCCGCGTGCAGCGCGTGTGTTCCCTTGAGTGGCTGCCCGTTCATATCCGTGAACGGGAGCGGAAGCTGAAAGCTGTTCGGCGCCTGCCAAAGAGCTGGGAGAAAGGCCTGTTCAATCAGTTTCCGATAGGTGGTATTCAGTCCCCGATGAACGGTGGCGTGTGTCCACGGGGCGAGCAGGCTGTCTTCTTTGTGAACCTGCTGCAGCAGGAGCGGCGGCGTATCGAGCAGTTTCAGAGCGATGTGCCATGGTCTCCGCCCGTGCCAGCTCATCTCCTGATCACTCACCAGAGGAACCACGGCCTGTGAAGCGGCTGCCGCGCGCGGGATTCGCACTTGAAGCGTTGTTACGCGCTGATTGCGAACGACGAACTTGCCGATCTCGTCCGCCAGAGGAGTCGAGGCCCCGTTGCCATCATGGCCGTTGAACACGTCTGAGGCTCGCCCGTCATGGAACAGCCGGGAAAGCAGCGTGCTGTTAATCACAGTGGCCGCATTTCGCCGCGAGACGCTGCGCCAGGGAAGCTGTGACTGCAGGTAATGCAGCGATTCGAGTTCCTCAGCAGTCGGCAGCCGACTTTTCTCGACCGGGATACCCTCGGCATTCAATGTCAGGCCTTCGAATATTCGCAGTCGGATGCCCTGTGATCCAATCACAAGCGTCTGATCGTCAACGCCGTTTTTCGCCAGGATCAGGCCGAAGTCTTCCGACTGTCCGGTGCCGGAATCCGGAGTATGGTCAGCCTGCGTCCACTGATGGTTGACTCGGATCTGACCGGGAACCAGAGCACTGTCGGTGTGTTTGGTGCGTGTATCAACACCTGCGTGGTAATGACAGGTGGCACAGGCCGTGCGATCGTCACTGCCGACTCGCTGATCCCAGAACAGTGCTTTGCCAAGCACTCGAAGTGCCCGCACATCACGGACAAAGTCGGTGAGGTTGGTGTAGTCAAAGGACTCGGAGTACCGCAGTCTTGAATCGCCGGTGCTCTTTTCCGCTAATTGTTCTACAGCACGCTTGCGCTGCTCCAGTCGGGCTTTGGACAGCGGGGCTGTCTGAGCCTTGTCGCGCTGCGTGTCGTCCGCAGCAACGCTGGTCGCCACGGTCGCCACTGCCGGCTGCCGTGCGAAGATCATGGCAGCCGATGTGCTGGCCGTCACGAGAACTCCAGCGGCAACAAGAGAAATCAGGGAAGAGCCCCGTCGAGGGATTGTTGTGCTGCTCATCGAACACCTCCCACGGAAGTCCCCAGCAGGATCCGCATCATACTCTTTTGCAGCTGTTCCCGACGAGTTTCCACGGGCATGGTCGCCCAGCGATTCAGGCGATCATTTCCGAACGTGAGCAACGCTGCGTGCTGGCTTTTGTCCTGATCGATCACGGGATCAGGGTCTGTGAAACCGAGTCCCTGGCGGATGGCCTCAATGTCCTCGGGCCTTCCCGTCAAAAACATCCACTCGCTCTGCAGCTGGCCTGCGTTTCGTGGCTGGAGCGGTTCAGCGTACGCAGCCAGCACCTCCGGAGTGTCATACTCCGGATCAAGCGTGATGGAGAGAATTCTGAGGCTTCGGCCGACGGCCTGGTCCAGAGCAGGCCAGAGTGAAGACAGCAGGGCGGAAGTCCCCGGGCAGGTGCCATCGCACTGAGTATACATCATGCTGATAACCGTCGGGCGGTCAGCAATCAGGTCGGAATAAAAGCGGAGGGACTGCCCGCGATGATTGACGAGAAGCGGATCCGGAAGTCTGTCGGTGGCACGAGGCTGTGGGGGAACAGCCCTTTGCCGATGGCGTTCGTCCGCAGTGGCTGTTCCGGCGGCAACAACAGGGATCAGGGACGACAGGAGTCTGCGGCGGTTCAGATCAGGCATGGCATGCATCTCCAAAAAACTGCTGCACCGAAACAGGAGCGGGAACGGGTGGCAAGTGTCCGTTCAGCTGCAGCTTCATGAGCGTCTCAGGGATGAGTGGTGTGGAAAGTGTCAGAATATCGTAGCCCGTTTTTTCAGGATCCACACGATCACCCTGCTGCGTGTCAGACTGCTGCGGATTCACTTGTCCCAGTGCTTCCATACGGGGGTCCATCGTGACCATCATGCGCATGTCTTCGTGGTTCAGATTATGGCAGTGAAACACGAACGGACCGCGGAACGTGCGAAATCGCATCAGAATCATGACCTCTGTATTGGGGCCAAGAATGGACGTGTCGTGCTTGCAGCAGTCGTGCGGCAACGCGTTCTCGGCTTTCAGGTCGATTGATACGCCTGGGTACAAGGCACCGTTAACGTCCCTGCGAGACATTTTGCGGCCGGCAAAGTCAACGTAGATCTGCTGGTGAGATTCCAGATGGATGTGAATTGGATGCCACCAGCCTCCGCTGCGGTTTACAAGGTGCCAGACTTCCAGGCCACCAAGCACAGGAGTGGCGTCGGCGCGCTCCTCGTCGAAAAATCGCTGACTCACTCGCCACGCCCCCCGACCACGCTCGAAGTCAAATCTTCGAGTCGGCAGGTTTTTGATGTCCTGCCATGTCAAACGGCCGATGATGTTGTCGTGAGCACGAAGTTTGGGGAGCAGTTCTCCGGCGGCATTTCGAGGAGCTGCGTCCGTCAGTAAAGGCGTGCTGTTGATGTGGTCGGCATGTGTCCGCAGCAGCTGCGTCAGAGGACTGAGGTCCGGCTGAAAATTGATGCACGGATCCGGTGTCTCGTCCCGGATGACGTCAATGCGGAGTATTTTCAGCATTTCAAACTTCGCACCGCCTCCGCTGTCACCCGCCAGACGCTGCCGCTCGCGGTCGTCCAGCGAAGGCACGCTGAGACGGCCGCCGCGCGGCAGCCCTGCACCGTCTGCGGCCGCAAGGCCGTTGTCTCCATGACCCGGCCCCCGGCCATTACGCTGATCACAGAGATTCACCAGAAAAAATGTGGCACGCGGGCGGTCACCCAGTAATGCGTTGAAATCCACAATCACATCAGCCCGATTGGCCATTGCCAGCAGAATCCGGTCGTCCCACACCGGCTCACCCTGCAGCCACGAATCCTTGCCAATCCGCACCCACGGATGTGGCCGCGAGGCTCGCGGATCACCCGAAACGCCAGGTTCATCGATGGATCGCCCGCCCGAGACGCCCTCACAGGTCATCCCGCTGCTGATGCCCCCCTTCGCATATTGCGTCCCGTCCTCGTCCTTGCTGACCAGCACGCCCTCAAGCTGCTCCTCCGTCAACTGACTGAGATCCCCCGCGTCCCAGAGCGTCAGCAGGAAGACCCTGGCGAGCGAGCCGTTCAGGAGGCGGAAGCGATATTTGTGCGCTTTGACTTCGAGCCGGGGCCAGGCCATGCCGTTGACCACGGGAATGTTTCCCAGATAGCCGTTGTGATCAAACGGGTCGAAATGAATTCTGGCAACATCCGGAGCTTCGCTGGTGGGGCGGCACAGACAGCGATCGCCCAGCACCAGTGGAATGTCGTGGCTGTTCTCGCTGTTGTAAAAGTCGGGCGCCGGCAAAACATGCTGCGCCACCAGAAATTTCTCCCACGGATCGCTCACCATGTAACAACCCGCCAGACCCATCAGGGCATTGTGAGCTGTGATGTCGTTGGCGTGGTCGTGATACCACATGGTTGACTGTGATTCTGAGTAATCAAATCCGGCCGGGGCGAGCGGATCGGTGTCTGGCTTCTTCGGGACACCGTTGGTGTAGAAATAGTCGCGATACGCCAGTCGCAGCGAACCATCCTCATGTCGCCCCGCACAGACAAGAAAAGCCGGGTGACCGTCCGAATGAGCTGGTGTGTGACCGCCATGCAGATGAATCGAAATCTCCGCCGGCAGCTCGTTTATGTACCGCACCACAATCGGCCGATTCACATCCTCTACAAATGTGGGGCCAGGCAACTGACGATTGTAACCCCAGACACGCGTCTTCAGACCAGGGACAATCTCTGCATCAAATTCACCAACGACCACCTCGTAGAACGGGATCCACTCATGCAGCTGCCAGAAGTGCTGCGGATCAAAGCCGCCTTCAATACCCCAGAATTCCGGCGCAATCCCGAGCTGACGACGGTCCTGGATGTGGGGTGAGAGCGGACATGGATGAACAGCCTTTGGGCCAGCATCCGCGAAGGCTCGGCGGATCGGAGGATCAAGCGGAACGAAATCGCCTTCGCCGGGCTGCCTGTAAATTTTCCAGATGACATGCTGCGAAGGATCCATATCCTGAAGAGCCACACGAATCTCTGCGGTCTTAATCCAGCCCTTTGGCTTCATCACGTGGGCAGCATGCTTGCCTGACCATGCTGCGAGCGTTTCCTCAGACGCATTCGGACCAGGCGACTGAACGCCTTCCGGCAAATGTTCCGGCAACACCAGTTTTCGCTTCCACTTGCCCGAAACAGCAGATGGCTGCAGAAATTCAGGCGCCGCACACCGTGCGCGAGCATCGGCCGCGGATGCTGATGTCGGAATTGCAGCTGCGCCGACAAGAGCTGCCGAGGTGGCTGTCAACAGTGATCGTCGCGACGTACGAAGCGGATTGTCGGACATTTGATGCGTGTCCAGTCGTCAGGGAGGATCCTGAAAAAACAGAGGAGCGGCTCGCGCACAGAAACCCTTTCCCCACTCACCTAAATCCCCCAAAGTGCGAGTTGCCCTGCGGGGTTATACCAGGAATGCAGCCTCGTTTGCAAATCCGCCATCCGCAAATCCACGCGACTCCCGGCGCAATTGACCTCAGCGGCTGGGCGGAAGCCCAATGGCCGTGAAATTCTCTTCATCCGGGCGAAAATCGGCCCCAATCCCCCCTCTCCCCTCCGAGCGGAGATGGGACGGGGGTGAGGGGTCAAGGAACACTGCCTGTCCCCTCGTCAGCACTTCCAGGACACTGTGAATCCTGCATCCTCCCGCACTGTCCGTGCTGCGCGTAGCAGGGACGTTTCACCCCTCACCCCCTGCCCCTCTCCCCGGTCCGGGGAGAGGGGGGATTTTTTGGTGAAATGTTT
>JBJTOP010000293.1:0-16746 GCA_046074645.1 Planctomycetaceae bacterium
ACCGGGGGATTGACATCCCCCGCACGCCTTTTCACGGTGGAGCGGATCCAGAGAACGAAATCAGGTGTCCTTAACACCGTTTCACCATCCCAGCATGGCCCATCCCAACCTGAAATTAAAAACAAGGGTAAAAATCCTCCAAAGTGAGCAGCCAAGTTGGCCCGGCTGCTCACTTTGGAGGCCCAATGAACTCAATTTTTGACGATAGATTCTGTCGCCTCGCACCGCCCTGAGAAAAAAACTTGTCAGAGACAAGGCCACCGACCGTTCTCGCGATAGATTCAGAGCTTCAGAGCGAAACGCGACTACTGAACATGGTTTCACCATCCCGGTCCGGGGGTAAGTGCTTCTGACGGCAGGGGCTTCGATGGACAGCAGCTTCGATCGCAGCGTCTCCTGCGAAGCGGCGTGGTCGTGACATCAGTTTGACGGCGCTATGCAACAAAATTGCCGAAGCAGGATCGATTGGAGTGCTATCAACCTGGCTTATGATCGCGGGGACTTTATTCGCAATGTGTTTTTGAATAAGCAGTTACATCGAATCACAATAATCATTCACGGATTTTTTCGTGAGTGGCGCAAACCTTGCTGAAAGATCCTTCCGAACAGTTCGCAACGAACTGTCCTGCTGACACAAGGCTGACGATCATTCGGTTTGCTTCAAGTATCCGATGAGGCCCCACAGCGGGGGAGTGAGTTGTTGTTATCGGGCACAGATGGATCGCCGGACTCTGGAGTCCGGCGATCCATGTGCCATGTCAGCATGTTGTGCTGTGCGGACATGCGACCGTGATTTTCCGCGAGCCTGCTGCGTCTGTGGCGTGTCAACTGTCTGGTGTCGCCTGCAGATCGTGGTGGACCTTCGTGGTCATGGACAGAGTCGGGAGAGCATGATGGGTCTTCGCAGACGTTTGGAATTTGAATTGGACTATGCGGACAGTGCAGCTGGTCTTGCTGTATGCGATGCGTTGAGCCAGTCGAACGTGGACATCGCCGAAGTCTCACCTGAGCTTTTGCGTGAAATGCTCTGCGAAGAACGGACTCGGCGTCGTTTCACCGATCGCCCGCGTTTGCGGGTGGTGACGGACGAGACCAGTTGATCACTCTGGCGGCTGCCACACGGATACCTCGATTCCGTTCTGTCTTCACGCTGTCTTCAGGTTGTCCGGATAGAATGCCATCTTCGGGACCTGCATTTTGGCGTTTGGACACGGAACAAGAGACAGGCTTTCATGCACGTGGCGATCGTAGGCGGAGGCCCGGGTGGGCTGATGACGGGTTATTTGCTGCGAAAGCTGGCAAATCGTCCGTTTCAGTTATCGCTGTTTGAAAGCAGCGAGCGACTGGGTGGTAAGGTGATCACACCGCGTTTTTCGCAGTTGCCGGTGTCTTACGAGGCGGGCGCGGCTGAATTCTACGATTACTCACCTATCGACGAAGATCCTCTGCGGCAGCTGGTTGCTGAGCTGGGTTTATCGACGACTCCCATGGGCGGCAATTCTGTATTTCTGAGTGGTCAGCGGTATGCGACTCTGGAGGACATCGAGTTGGGTTTGGGGGCTTCAGTTCAGCAGTGCCTGCTGGAGTTTCACGAACGCGCCTGGGGCCGCATGAGTGCTCGGGAGTTTTACGAGTCTGACAATTCGGAGGCCCTGGACAGATCTGCAGAAGCCGCATCCCACGCTGGATTTCTGCGGTTTGAGAGTGAGCGGAGCCGGCTGACTTCACTTCCGCTCCGGACCTTCCTTGAAACGCTCATTCACAGCGACCTGGCAGCAGAATGGGATCAGACGAGTGTTGATTACGGGCTGCAGAACTACCTGATGAACGATCCGCGATACATGCGGCTGTACAGCATTGCAGGTGGCAATGAGCAATTGATAGAGCGGCTGGCGGACGGCACGGCGATGGACGTCTGTCTTCAGCAGCGAGTGTTGTCGGTGGAGGGTGTGTCTGGAGGGCGGCTGCGGCTGCGGATTGCTTTTGCGGACGAGATTTCAGAGCGGGACTTTGACACGGTTGTGTTGTGTCTGCCGATGCTGGCTCTGGCAGCCGTTGAGTTTCGTGGTGAGCGGTTGCGAGGGGCGATGCAAAGGCATTGTCAGCATCACGACCATCCCGCGGATTACCTGCGAGTGACGCTTCTGTTTCGGCGGCAGTTCTGGCAGTCCTGGCTGGTTGATTCGTGGTGCATGCTGGATGCATGGGGTGGCTGTTGTCTTTACGACGAAACGGCGCGTCAGCCGGATGCAGGTTACGGCATTCTGGGCTGGCTGTTTGGCGGAGCTGCCGCGATCGAGCTGAATGCGCTGACGGACGAGCAATTGATTCAGGTGGCGCTTCGCACACTGCCTCGGGACGAGGAGCTTGCTTGTGAGTTGCAGCTTGAGGGGCGGGTGCATCGCTGGATTGGAGCCGTGAGTGCGATGCCAGGGGGCGAGCATCCAACGCGGCTCGATCTGCGGCATCAGCCGGAGCCGGTGGATCATTCAGGTTTGTTTGTCGTTGGCGATTATCTGTTTGATTCCACGCTGAACGGGGTACTGGATTCCGCTGCGTGCGTAGCTGGCTGGTTGGCAGCGGAGCTGGAGCGGCGGTGACATGCCGGGCTGTGAGCGATCTGATTCGAAATCTTTTGCAGGAACTGGAACGGGAAGTGTCAACCACGAGTTTTACAGAAACGATCTCCGGGGCGGTGATTCGCCAGATCCTGCTGTCGAGGCAGATTCCGGAGGGGTTTGAGGGCCTTGCGCTGGGTTCGCGGAAGCTGCAGCGATCGGTGCTTGCAGGTGTGGGAACGATCGCTGAGATTCAGGCGGCTTTGAGCCGGAAGGAATTCAGTGAAGGGCGGACACTGCAGTTGCTGACGCTCTCCGAGCCGGTAGCCGAAGCGGGTGTCCTGCTCGAGTCGGGGCGTGCGGAGCGGCTGCGGATCTGGGTCTCGGGTGACGATGGAGTGGTTGATCACGCACCGCTGCTCATTCAGCTGCAGGGGGTCACGATTTGTGTTGGTGCCGAACGCATCGCGATAACCGGCGCGACAGAACGAATGACGGCAGTGACGGGCGCGACGCTGGAATTCTTCTGGTTGCATTCGGAGGTGCAGCAGCTGGAGCGGCGGATTGAAGAGCGGTGGCCGGAACTTGAAGAGGACACGCCGGGGGCGTTTGAATTATCTGATTCGATGCTGAGCAGACGGGAGCGATTGCAGGTCCGTTTTCAGCAAATGATTTCCGCAAAGGCCCTGCTGGCAAGGCTGGCCCCATTCATCGAGTGTCCGGTGATTTATCCACCGACACTCGCCAGTCAGGCAGCCGAACGCCTCCGCGAAAAATCCCGTCTGGGCGAGCGACTCCAGCACTTGCGTGAGCAGCTGGAGGTGTTTGAGCGGGTGTATGAACTGTGTGGTCAGCGGATGAGCGATTTCATCAGCAGTCGCAGGAGTCACTTGCTGGAATGGATCATCATCGTGCTGTTGTCGTTTGAACTGCTGCTGATGGTGCTCGATCTGCTGGGAACGCTCACGGAGACACAGTGAAGGTGGCTGAAGCATCGACCGGGACTCGCTATTCATCCATTGATCTGATGCGGGGCTATGCGGTTGCCGTGATGGTGATCGTACATTTCCTTGAGAACCTTGCAGGGACTCGCGACTGGAGTCCGGATGGGTTTGGAGCGCCGATCTTTGTGTTTCTGACAGGCGTAAGTTATCAACTGTGGCTTCAGAGCCGTGAGCGGCGCGGGGTGGCTTCGGAACAGATATCGCGAGAAACGATTCGTCGCGGTTTGTTCCTGATGGGGCTTGGATTTGTGTTCAACGGCCTCGTGTGGCTGCCCGAAGATCTGTTCACATGGGATGTGCTCACGTTTCTCGGGGCTGCAACGTGCCTTCTCAATGTGGTTCGTGTCATGCCCGTTCCCGCAGTGTTGCTGACCATCATGCTGTCGGTGACCCTGAGCCCGCTCATGCAGCGTCTGGCCGAATACCCGGCGTACTGGGCGAATGGGTATTTTGAGACAGAGCAAACCTTGTCAGAACTGCTGACGGGATTTCTGGTCACCGGTTACTTCCCGATCTTCCCATGGATCGCATTGCCCCTGACTGGATTCATCGTCACGCCGGTGCTCCTCGGACAACAATTCACAGCCACCCCGGTACGAACCTCGCCGCGCCGGATTGCTGTCGGTCTGATTGCGTGTGTGCTCGTCAGTTCCTCAGTTCGCACTGGATGGCCGTTGAGTTTTCAGTGGCTGCCGGAGTGGACGATGTTTCCTGCATCGACGAGCTACATGGCTGGAGTGCTGGGTATGGTGATCCTGCTGTTGAGCGGACTGCATGAATGGCTTGACGGACGGCAGGCCCTGCGGATTCCTGAATGGCTTCTGTGCCGGGCACAGCGTTTCAGCAGGTATTCACTGACGATCTATCTGCTGCATCATGTTGTGCATCTCTGGCCATTGTGGATTTACGGCTGGTATTCTGCAGGTGATCCAACCATTCACTGGGGCAGGCTGCTTCCGTGGTGGCCCGCTTTTTTGCTGGCAGTGCTGTTCCTTGCATGCATGGACAGACTGCTCATATCGGTGGAACGACACAAAGTGCCAACGGCAGAGAATCTGATGCGATGGCTGGCTGAATAGCAACTCAGAAAGCACTGGTATGCCCTAATTGAACCAGACCGCAAAGAACATGAATTGTCCTCGAAATGCGGCCGTGATCTGCGACCAGCGTTCAGGCTTCGTAACTGGGCCTTCTTCAAGGAAGGACGACATTCCTGAACCGTGTGCCCAAAGCACGAGGTCAAAGGTTTGTGGTTCGGTGAAGATGCGACGAACATTAATGCCAAGCTTCGGATGGAAGTTTGGACCGTTTGAGTCAAACAGGTTGATACCGGGGGTTCCGCGCCAGAAGGGCAGGAGTGTATCACCGCGAAGAATGGCGTCCATTTCGTCCAGAAACAGATTCCATTGTGACTGCATCTCCGGGGTGATGCGCAGGAGCGGGCTGATGACGGCCGTCTGCCGCGGGTTGGGCAGCCATTCGCGGTTGTTATCGGTTTCCGCATTGATGAGATCCCACGATTCACGGCTGAGTTGCGGTACCTGTTCCATGTGCCGCAGTGCGCGCAGCAGACCGTCACGATCCCGGACTTCAAAGTGCAGACAGTGAATCATGGCGATCAGATCCAGACCATTCTGCAGTGTGAAAGGAGCGTCTGCTGAGCGTTCCTGAAGCAGAAACAGATAGGGCGTCTTTGTGTTTGGGAAGAACAGGTGGGCCGTGCGTTCAAAGAGGTCGTCCCAGTTGTAGGCAAGCACAACTTCGCAGAAGGCGGACATAACGTGGCAGTATCCGCGGAGCCAGAGAACGTCACCGTCGTCGAAAGCGATCTGCACGCCATCTTCGTTTAATCCGCCGCCAGCCCCGCGCATCAGCGTATTCACGATGGCGAATACCGATTCATTACTGGCGACTTCGCCATCTCCATTCAGGTCGATGCAGACGGTTTCAAGATCGAGCGTCAGCAGGTCATTGGAAGGCTTGACGGCAGCCAGTGTGGCTTCGGCGGCTTTGAGTCCATTCAGGAAGTTGGCGATGAAGCCACGGGCTTTGTCAATGGTGAGTTGTTCCGGGTCGCGGTTGGGGGGCAGCGGCAGACGCAGAAGAGGAATCGCCAGCCGACCGCTGCTCAGCAGGCCATGCCGGTACTGTGCCTGCCCAAGCTGCTCGACCGCCTGCAGAAACTGCACGACACCCAGTCGAAATCGCAGCGGCGATTCATTTGCTCCGGGCTGTTTCAGATCCTGTTCAAGAGATTTGGCGGCTTCTGTGAGCTGTCCTTTGGCCAGTAACGCAGACAGATCGGTTTGCTGCGCCTGAGCTGAAGCGGGAGTTCCTGCAGCGGTCGCAAGGCACGTGAACACCAGCACTGCAGAACGAAAGGCGACACGCATGTGAGATTTCCTTGGGGGGGTAAGGGGTGTCTGAGTGAAGGGAGTTCGCGCGTGACTGCTCCTGGAAAGCATACCACTGACTGACAAGTAGTGGAAACGGACATCGTGACCAGCCCCGCAAAATGACTCAAACAACCGG
Source organism: Planctomycetaceae bacterium (assembly GCA_046074645.1). Lineage (GTDB taxonomy): Bacteria > Planctomycetota > Planctomycetia > Planctomycetales > Planctomycetaceae > SXXK01. The sequence continues at coordinate 6,095 of JBJTOP010000293.1, forward strand.
ATCCACGGCTGGGCTGCCGGTGCTGGATCTGTCACAATAGCGATGCGGGAAAAGTTGGATGAGCTGATAACGGACAGGAGGCAACTATGAAGGAAGGCACGAAGGCTCCAGATTTCACGGCCGTCACTGCCGACGGCCAAAAAATCCACTTCGATCAGTTTCCTCGCAGGCAGGGACTGGTCCTGTTCTTCTATCCCCGGGATGGAACTCTGATCTGCACAGCCGAAGCCTGTGCCTTTCGAGATTCGTACTCAAAGTTCATCGAGGCTGGGTTCGACGTGATTGGTGTCAGTGGCGATTCAGATGCCAGCCATCAGAAGTTTGCTGAACAGCATTCGCTGCCATTTCCGCTGATTTCGGACGCCGACGGAACCCTGCGGAAGCTCTTTCATGTCCCCAAAACGCTCGGACTGCTCCCAGGCCGTGCGACCTACGTGATCGACCGCGAAGGAATCATTCGTCGCATCTACTCCGCTGCCCTCGCTTCTGACGACCATGTGAAGGAAGCTCTTGCTGCCATCCGCGAAAGCACCTGAGCGGCCGGATCCGTACCAGTCGATCGCATTGCATCTGCCGAGCTGCCGCCGGGCGGCTCAAAGGGCGGCGACGTCCGTTGGCATTGTCAACAGAAATCCGCTCCGATTCTTTGGCGGGCTGTTAAGAATTGCAACTGCAGCATAAACTCCGGCCATCATTCGTTGTTCCACCAGGGTTGATTGCCGTGTCATTGTCCAGTGAAGATTTCCAGCATTACACAGCCGCGCTGCGGCGGACGGTGGAAGACCGTTTGCGCACCGCCGTGTCTGGTCGTGGCTGGCCTGTGGCCCTGCAGTCTGCGGTGGAATACAGCCTTTTGGCGGGTGGCAAGCGTCTTCGGCCTGTCCTTGTGCTGCTGGCCTGTGATCTCTGCGGGGGCGACATCTCCTCCGCTATGGCGCCAGCCTGTGCGCTGGAGGCTGTCCATACGTATTCGCTGATTCACGACGACTTGCCGGCAATGGACAACGACGATTTTCGCCGTGGTCGCCCGACCAGTCACCGGGTTTTCGGCGAAGCACTCGCCGTTCTGGCAGGCGATGCTCTGCTCACGCTGGCATTCGAGCTGCTTTCAGAATCGCCTGCACCCGCTGCTGTGCGTGCCGACTGCCTGCAAATTCTGGCACGCGCTGCCGGTGGCGGTGGTATGGTTGGCGGTCAGGTGCTCGATCTGGAAGCCGAGCGTGGCCCGTTTCCGCCTGGTCCCAGCCCGCTTGAAGCCGGCAAAACGGATCCGGATTTCGGTTGTTTTCCCGGGAATTCGCCGGTTTTAAACTTGTCGGCAGATGTTCTGAACGGGTTATTGGAATTTGCTTCCCCCGGAACGGACATTTCCCGCGTAGAAGATCTGAACCGCATTCATAAAATGAAGACAGGAGCATTAATTGCCGCCGCGCTCGAAATGGGCTCCGCGGCTGCTCAGGCCCCTCCCGAATTTCGTTCCCGCCTGCGAAATTACGGGTTGTGCATCGGTTTGGCGTTCCAAATTGCTGATGACCTTCTGGATGTCACGGGCGACGCTGCCCGGCTGGGAAAAACACCCGGTCGCGACGCGGACCTCGGAAAACTCACTTATCCCGCTCTGATAGGACTCGAAAACAGCCGTTCCTGTGCAGCTCGGCTGGTTGATCAGGCCTGTCAGTCCATCGCTCCACTCGGACCCCGCAGCGCACACCTGCAAATGCTCGCGAAATTCATCGTGGAAAGAGACCACTAATGTCATTCGAAATACTCAGCGGAATCCAATCGCCGAAGGACCTGCGAAGGCTGAGTGAGCCCCAGCTGAAGCAGCTTGCGGACGAAATCCGGGAAGCTCTGCTCACTGTCGTATCAGACCGAGCGGCGCATTTCTCCAGTAACCTTGGCGTGGTGGAGCTTTGCATCGCGCTGCACCTCACCTTCGACTTCTCCAAAGACCGACTCATCTGGGATACTGGTCACCAGATTTACCCTCATAAGCTGGTGACCGGGCGATTTTCTCAATTCTCCACCATCCGCAGACGCGGTGGCCTGATGGGCTACCCCAACCCGGTCGAAAGCCCGTGGGACCTGTTCGTCACCGGACATGCGGGCAGCAGCGTTTCCACCGTGCTGGGGCTCAAAGCCGCCGATGATCTGCTGTACAAGGATGGCCGCCGCGCAGTGGCCGTGATCGGCGACGGTGCCCTGCCGTCGGGGATTGTGTTCGAGGCAATGAACAACGCCGTGGAACTCAACAAGGACCTGCTGGTCATTCTCAATGACAACAAGATGGGCATCTGTCCACGCGTCGGCGGACTTGCAAGCTACCTCGATAAAGCCCGTGTCGCCCCATTCTACGACGGACTCAAACGAGACGTCTCCTGGCTGCTTAACAGACTCCCGGTCGTCGGTGAACCCACAGAGAAGATGTTGAGCAGCTTCAAAGACGCCGTCAAATCGTTTCTGCACGGCGGGATGCTCTTCGAGGAAATGGGATTCCGCTACATCGGCCCAGTTGACGGGCACGACATTCGCAGCCTTCGCAAATATCTCGAAATGGTCCGCGACGTCCGCGGTCCTGTGCTTCTCCATGTGTTCACGGAAAAAGGCCACGGGTTCGAGCCCGCCTGCAAGGATCCCGTGAAGTTTCACACGCCATCACCGTTCCGCCGTGATGCCGACAACGAAATCGTTCCTGTCAAAAAGTCTTCGGAAATTACGTACACCGAAGTCATGTCCGAGGCCATTCATCATGCGATGCAGGCCGATCCCAAAGTCTGCGTGCTCACTGCCGCCATGTGTGCCGGAAATAAGCTCGAACGCATCCGCCAGGACTTCCCGGACCGCTTCTTCGACACCGGTATCTGTGAAAGCCACGCTGTTGCCTTCGCTGGTGGAATGGCCAAGTCAGGGATGAAGCCCATCGTCGATATTTACAGCACGTTCCTGCAAAGAAGCTTTGACCAGATCTTCCAGGAAGTCGCACTGCAGAATCTTCCGGTCGTGTTCTGTATGGACCGCGCCGGACTCTGCGGACCCGACGGGCCCACTCATCATGGTGTCTTCGACAATTCCTACATGCGCATCTTCCCGAATATGATCGTCACCGCACCCGCCGACGAACAGGAAATTCGGCCAATGCTGGAGTTCGCTCTGCAAAGTTCATCACCAGTTTCAATTCGCTATCCGAAGACGCGCGTCGATAATGTCTCCAGACACCGCACCCCGATCGTGCTCGGACAGTCAGAAACACTCTCCAGCGGCGAAGACGGCACCATCATCGCCTGCGGCACGATGCTCGCTCAGGCGGTCGATGCCGCGGCACAGCTGGCCGAACAGGGAATTCGTGTGGGCGTCGTCAACGCCCGCTTCGTCAAACCCATCGACGAACAAATGCTCAGGCAGGCCGCCGCCAACGGATTCGTAATCACCTGCGAAGAAAATGCCCTGCTCGGCGGCTTCGGCAGTGCTGTTCTGGAAACAGCCAATCGCCTTGGACTCAGCACAGAACGATTCAGAGTGCTGGCAATCCCTGACCGGTTCGTGGAACACGGCGAGCGCGAAGAGTTACTGGCCGAGATGGGCCTTGACGCTGCAGGAATTGTCCGAGCAGCGCTCGAATTTGCTCATGCCGCAGCGATCAGCTGATACTGATCAACCGGTCGCAGATCAGGCAATATCCGGCAGCTCTGTCATGAACTCCAGTTCAGCGTGATCTGCCGCTGGTTTCGCCCCAGCAGCTGCGCGACGCTCAAGCGGGAGCAGCACCGTTTTTTGTCCGCCGTCCCCGGCAGTGGTGGCAGCGCTGGGCTGCTGTTGAGAGGGTGGTGAAGGTTGTGGTGCGGCTGCTGGTGGCTGGGGGGCAGCAATGGGTGCGGGGGCCGCGGCCTGCGTCGGCGGTGCAGTGGCCGGCTGTGGAACCGCGGCGAGCGGCGTCTGGGGAGCGGCCGGCATAACACCCGGCTGCATCACCGGGGGCACCATCCCGGGCATCATGGGCGGCTGCATGACGGGCTGTGGCATCATTGGAGGCATCATCCCGGGCATCATGGGTGGCATCATGGGCTGCGGGTACATCATTGGCTGCGGCATCATTGGGGGCATCATTCCCGGCATCATGCCCGGCATCATTCCGGGCATTCCGAATGGCATTTGGGGCATCTGCTGAGCGGCGGGCTGGGCGGGCGGAGCCCCCTGTTTTTTGGGGGCTTCAAGTTCTCCGATGGGTGCTGTTGTACGACCGGCCTTTTTGGGCTTTGCGGGAGCGGCGAGGCCGCGCGAGACACGGTCAGCGTCCGCTCGACTGTCGAGGCGCTTATCAACGCTGAGACTTTCGTTGGCTTTGGCTTCGCGGACTTTGCGTTCGTGGAGTTCGATCGGGTCTTCGAGAAAGAACTTGCAGTTGCGGAAGAGCGACATGACTTCGCGCATTTCTCTCGGACGATCCTTTGGCTTTTTCGCCAGCATTTTAAGGAGCATCATTTCGAGTTCGGGGGCGATATTCCTGTTGACGGCCGTTGGGGGGGCAGGGTCTTCGCTGAGATGTTTCTTGAGCAGGTCATTGGGGCTGAGCCCGGCAAATGGCGGGGAGCCGGTGGCGATTTCGTAGAGTGTCACGCCGAGGCTGTAGATGTCTGATTGTGGAGTCGGGGGACGACGGAGGATGATTTCAGGAGCGATGTAGGTGCGGGTGCCCATAATGGATTTTTGTTTTCCGGCGAGCAGCTTCATGACGCCGGTGGCGTTGCGGCAGGCAAGGCTGAAGTCGATTACCCGCACTTCGCCAGTCTTATTGACCAGCACGTTGTCCGGCTTGATGTCGCGGTGGAGCCAGCCTTTTTCGTGCAGGTACACGTAGGCCTGGCAGATGGCTTCGACGATCTTCTTCATCCTCGACTGAGTTTCGGGGAGATTGGCCGAAAGCTGAATTTTCAGACTGGGAGCGCGGAAGTAGTCCATCAGGAAGAAACCGTGATCCCGAGTAAATTCCATGCGGTGAAATCGCACAAATCCAGGATGCTCAAGTCCCTGACCGACTTTGTACTCGTGTTTCAGAACTGCTTTGGCTTCCGGGTCCTTGAGCGATTCCGGGAGCAGCAGTTTCATGGCCAGAGGCACGGTTCCGCCCTGCTCGATAACTTCCCAGATCTGAGTCGAGCTGCCGGAAGCTATGCAGTTTTTCAGTTCGAAGCCGCCGACAAGATTGGTGTTTTCAGCCACGCGTCTGGTCCGAAACAGGAGGAATCGATTCACTGCGACGACGGGCTGGCAGCCCGCCACCTGCCGAACCACACAGGCCCGGATTTGAGAAATCATAAGTTTTTTGCGGTCACAAGGCGACTTCATTTCCGCTGGAGCGAGGGGAGAATGGAAAAAAATGCCAGCCAGTTCCAAAAAGTTCGGTTTCCGGGCCCCCGATATTTTCTGCCTGCTTCGCAATTGTCCCGTAAGTCCCGATCTGACATAGTTCACGCAAGGCACTTGTGACGCCCGCTGCTTTCCTCCTCAGCCCCAAAACGAAGCCAAACACATGCGCGCTCTCCTGCAGGCTCCGGCTCTCCTGTTTCTGCTCGTGCTCACAACCAGCTCCACTTTGGCACTCCCCCCGGCAGAACCTTCGCAACACACCGAATTCGCCGGAGCACTCGTACAGCCCGGTCAGGGGGAAGGCGAAATTCTGCGACGATTTGAGGTTCAGGTCTTCGGTCTGCCAGCCGGACTCTTCTTCCACGTCTCAGACGATCTCCGACAGGGCTGTCCATGGCCCGACAGCTTCGGCATCACCTCCGCCAATCCCTCCCCCGATACCGTCCAGCCGCACCTCATCTACCCCTTTGACGGCACCCGCTACTTCCTGCCACTGCCCCCGCTGGTCCTCGCGCTCCCGGAAAAGCCCGAGCCAGGTGCCGCATGGTCCCAGCAGGGCTGGCAGATGACCGTGCTCTCCGAAAAAAAAATCAGCGGCACGGCCGCGTGGGAGATTGAAGCCCGCGAACCTCGCGGAAGACGCCAGACACTCACCGCCGACGCCAGCTCCGGTTTCCTGCTCCGCGCCGAAATGGACGTCTTCATGGGGCAGGGAGATCAATTCACTCTGACACTCGCCCGTTCCGAAAGCCGACCACTCGCTGAAGCAAATCAGGCTGGCGTCGAAGCGACTGTCAAAGAACTCATGGCACTCCAGTCACGACTCAAACGTCGCGCCGACGCCCAGCTCGCCGAACTCTCCGCTCGCCAGGTCCGCGACACGCTCGAAGCCCTCCCAACACTCACCAAACTCTCCGCTGCAACACCACTTGAACGACTGGTTCGCCAGATTCAGGCAGACGCCGATCAACAGCAGAAGCGACTGGAAACCGCCACCAGTCGCTCTCAGGCACTCATGAACACCGAGATCCCGGACTTCACTCTGTCACTCGTGTCCGGGCAGTCACTCACAGCCGCATCGCTCAGGGGACGCACCACGATCCTCCACTTCTGGGATTACCGCGATGCTCCGCTCGCAGAACCCTACGGACAAACCGGCTACCTCGAGTTCCTCTACAATCGTCGCCGCCAGGACAACCTGCAGGTCGTCGGCATCAGCACCAACGCTGATCTGCAAAACCCCGAAAACCTCGGCAAAGGCCGCCGCGCGGCCCGCAAGCTGGCCGAATTTATGAACCTAACCTATCCCATCGGCTACGACGATGGCTCTCTCCTGAAAGCCCTCGGTGACCCCCGCGACCAGCGCGGACAACTCCCGCTCTGGATCGTCATCAGTCCTCAGGGCCGCGTCCTGCACTACCACGCCGGCTTCTATGAAATCGATGCCGCTCAGGGACTCAGAGAACTCGAAAACGTGCTCTCCACAGTACCCGTCGGGAAATAACGCCCACCGCCGGCACTGTACCGAGCAGACCGAACTCACCGTAGATCAGCACGCATCCAGCGACGAAGGCCCGCGGATGTCACCGGTTTCGGAAGCCTGCCAGAATACTGATTGCTCCACGTCGAGACAGGTCAGCCACTGCCCGCTGCATGCCTGAGTATCAATGCAGACGTAACCCGGCACATGAGCCGGCAAGCCTCGAACCTGTCCTGTATGTCCGCAGACAATAATTTTCCCTGAACAGTGCGGACGTTCGCTCCCAGAGAACCCAGTCCATCGCAGATACGAGGAATCCTGCAGTTCCACAGGCTCATCTGGTGCAGCATTACCGTGCACAAAGATGTGCGAATCGGTTTGCCAGGAATCGACAAAGCCTCGCAAAAATGCGAGGTGTGATTCGGGTATTCCGGAAAGCTGACCGCCATAAGAATCGAGTGTCGCGCGAGCACCGCTGCCCAGCCAAAGCAGCCGCGGAGACCCACGAGCCACGGACTGAAACAGCATCTCTTCGTGGTTACCGCAAATTCCGATTACCTTTACCGTTCGCGAAAGCTCCAGCAACTGTTCAATTACCCCGCGGGAATTCGGCCCGCGATCGATCAGGTCTCCCAGGACCACCACAGTGTCTTCGGACTGTATTTGAACGGTGTTTAACAGCAAAGTGAGAGCATTGCAGCAGCCGTGGATGTCCCCGATTGCCAGTATCCTGCCGCCCATAGACACACTCGATTCCTGTCCTGCTGATTTGCAATTCAGCCTTCATCTTCAGATACGTGGCCGAGGTTGTATCCGGAAAACATGAATCCTGCCACACGCCGTTAAGATTTCAGCCGCGAAAGTCGCGATGCGGTACTTTGCAAGGCTGCTCCTGTTATTCTGGTCTGCCCTCGCCGCAGATAATTTTTCCGGCCCTGTTTTTTCAGGGAAGCCAGCCCCGCGATTGCTTGAACCAATGGGCAGTCCGCTGATATGACCAACCCCGCGCAGCTCTTCATCCTGCCGGGACAAGGATCTGAGGTTTGTCGGAAGTACGACCTCGGTGTGACCAGCTTCTGCAATCGGCAGAAGAGCCTCTGCCCCGAAAAGCCTCGTAACAACCGACTGACCAGTACAGATGTTTTCATTTCATGATCTGAAGAAACACTCCTTCGTCAATATCTCCGACCGCCGATGACAACTTCGTTCGGACGGCATCGCACAAAGTTTTCATGAGCACTTCGAGCGAGTGCTTCCTGAGAGTCAACATCTGCTCCGAGAGTCTCGCGTCCTCTGGTACGCGTGCAAAAGCACCCGCAGACACAAAAGCGAGAACCGCTTCCTTCGCATGCCTTTGCTCCACCTCGCATGATTCGGTCACAGAGCCGATGATGTCGCCTAGCGGCAGTCGATGAATCGAGTCCGTTTCTCCAACCAGAAAGGATGCAACACGGACAAGTGCATCATGTGGCGGCAGGCGGAATATTGGATTGTCCGTGGCGAGCAGCGTCCGGTAATTCTCTTCCGTGTGAATGGATGGCAGCTCCGCGACTGTGCTTACCATCCTGAACCCATTGACCGATGTTCCGGCCATTACAAGACGGTAGTCGCTTGGCGGATGGTGCAGCAGCGCGAGCTTTGATCCGTGAACCACGTGACGAAGGAAGTCCACAAGCTTCGTGAATCCGGATTTCACGAATGAGAAATCCTTGATGCCCATTGACAGGGCTTGCGCCGCGATGGAGATATTCATTCCGGTAGATTTAAGAAGATACTGGCCATCGCGCGAGGCCGCCAGGCGCTCAAGTATCGCACGTGCCTTCTGCACGATGTCGGCCGGACTTTTTGCTGCCATAGGAGAGACTTTTGCACCGAACTCCCTGAGAAGCGGGTCAGTGGCTACGGTCGCAACCCCGGTAGACCGCTGGACTTCGTCACCACCTGACTGTGCTATCCATACGAAGCGATCACACACCGCTTCAAAAACTCTGTTTGTTGTCCGGCGGTACGCACACCCAACGACCGCTTTACCGTATTCATGAAGTTTTTTTGCCAGTGCCGAAAATCCTCCATCGCCAGACACGATTACGAACGTCTCAATGGATGGGCGTGAAATCGCGCAGTCAACAGCGTCAATGGCCAGTTGAATGTCGGATGCATTCTTTGCCGTGCCTTTACCAAACCCAAACATCTGAATTGGTTCAATCCCAAGATCAACGATATCCCCGCGCATGACATTCAGACGCGGGTCACTCCAGTTGGCATAGGCACGCTGTACTGCGATGCCCCCAAGAATGTCCACCTTTCGAATCTCTTCAAGGATGTCCTTGAGCGAGAGCTCAGAGATGTAGTCCATCCGAGCACCGTAGCCGCCTATCAGGTTCTCTATGTCATAGAAGATTGCGGTATCGAATCTCATCTTTCCTCCTCATCCAACAGGTATCCGAGCGTCGCATGGATCAGGTTACTTTGAAGCGACGGGCTGCGGAATGACTTACGCCGAGATCATCAAGTGTTCGTCCCGCTGCACCGCACCTGGGTACCGGGCTGCAACGCAGGAAAACAACGGACGAAAAGAAGGCGATGGAGTTGCGGGCCAACTGCATCCCTGCGTCCTGTCGCCCGTTGGGTCGTGAAACGATGCTATCTGCACACGGACGGGATTTCCAGTGGAATCCACCGAATAGCGTAAGCCGCAGCCAACCCATTCCTGTCGGGGGCTGTGGTTTGCAGGCCGGTGACTTCCGGTTTCCGATTCTGCCTGATGAGGTGGTCTACGAGTGAGTTGGGGCAGTTGTGGCGTCAGCGGATTGACTGGGAGCAGGCGCTGGGGAGACAATTTCGGCGGTCAGCTGTCGATTCCAGCATCCGAAGTCACCTGCAGCCCGCTTCGGATTTACAAGGGCAGCGCGCCCTCCCACAGTTAACAGCCCGTCATCTCCAATCCGCACTGGGTAGCTCTCCAGATAAAGGTTTGGTCGCTTGTCTGGCGGTCCCCGCCTGTGGAAAAACGGCGCACGCCGGAGAGCACGTGTGGAGACCATTTCGTCCAGCCGCACGGATTCCTCCAAATGGCCTTGACTTTCCGGGAACGGGCAGTGCCGGAAAGGCGAAGCTGCTGCCAAACGATCAGTTTCGGCATCAACTCTGCAGCAAAACGACCGAACATCTCGGCCATCAGGCCTGGTAAGCCCGCCGCAACGCCCCCGCTGTCTGATCTCACCGCAAAAAACGGCACGTGAAATTCGCCCGACTCGATATCCATCCCGACAAAATCAAGTCCCTCAAACCCCACGAATCACAGTAATCCGCTACGCCTTGCCAGCGAACGTGGCGCTGTCCAACTAAGGCTCTTCTGGGAATTTCGTGGCTAATTTTCACAGGGTTTTAGGCTGAGTTTTCCGCAGTAAAAGAGAATCCGAATGCGATAGTGTTCAAAGATACGGAAGCCTCGTGCTGCGGACTTGATCGATTGAATCCGGCTGTTGAATCCTTCGGCTGGTCCGTTGCTGATCGGGGAAGACAACCATGTCAGGATTCTGTCGAGACGATTCTTCAGCATGCGCGCGACTTTCCTGATGGGTTCGAGTCTGCTGCGGATGGCCCAGGCGTACCATGAATCAAAGAATGCTCGCCCCCCCCCCACCGCATCGCCTTCCTGCCAAAAGAAACGAAACAACTCCTTGAGGCTCCACGCAGGACCGGTCGCGAGTGTGCTTTTCCGCAGTGCTGCGAGTTCTTCATTCTTCTCGTCGCTCAGATTCTCTGGATTGAACAGCAGGATCTGCCGAACGCCCGTAAGTCGATC
>JBJTOP010000294.1:0-28309 GCA_046074645.1 Planctomycetaceae bacterium
AGTACGACGGACTTCCAGTCCGTCGCCCCCGTTATGCGGTCGATGTCAATCGGCCGGTTCTGCACGTGCCACGAACTTCGGCCGACGACCTGCCGGGACGTTATGGGACGCATGGGACGAACAGGACCCATGAGAAGCGGAAATCCGGCGTCGCCGTCCCCCAACCGGTCCCCATATCAGTACGACGGACTTCCAGTCCGTCGCCCGCGTCACGCGGTCGCTGTCAATCGGCCGGTGAGGCTTTGGTGCGTTCCCGAAGCGGTTCTGGCCGCGTTGGCACGCACCGTTACCCGGGGGATTGACATCCCCCGCACGCCTTGTCACGGTGGGGCGGATCCACAACAAATTTCGAGGTACATGGTACTTGGCACCTCGGCGGTTGGGCGGGGCGGGGGAGCAGTGGGTGGATTTCCAATTTTTAATGGTCTGCGAGGTGAAATTTTGGTGGGGGGTGGGGGCGAGGTTGGGGTTCCTGAGTGATTCGTTACTTGACAGTCAGCCTTTTCGCCTGTATGAAATCCCTGCGAAGACAGTGTGTGTCGAAATTTCTGGCAGCCTGCAAACCGCCCGATTCTGTTTCTCCCATCAAAATTTAAGGTCAGTCATGTCAAAAGATCGCCGCATCGACATTGAAGACATCAACGGCGTCACGGTCGCCAGGCTGCTCGAGAAGAAGATTCTCGACGAAGCCAACATTGAAGCTCTTGGCCAGGAACTCTTTGCGCTCGTCGATAAGGACGGTCGTCGCAAAGTGATTCTTGACTTCACCCACGTCGAGTACCTGTCCAGTGCGGCCCTGGGGAAGCTCATCACGATGCACAAGAAGATGATGACAGCGAAGGGCAAACTGGTGCTCTGCTGCATCCGCAAGGAAATCCACGAAGTCTTCAAGATTACTCAGATCGACAAAATTCTGTCGCTCTGCGGATCTCTTGACGATGCTCTGGGCAAATTCTGACAGGCTGGTCCTTGCTTCCAGCGACACTTGGCGGCATTTCACTCCTTCAGGCCCCAGCAAAGGCATTTCGAGCGGCCATGTCAGACCCCGTCGATCTCGAAATCAGCATTCCCAGCTGCACTCGTCAGGGGCTTGCTGTTCAGGAGCGCCTGATCAGCCTGATGGAGTCGTTTGAATACAGCATCCGTGATGTATTCGCGATGCGGCTGTCGCTGGAGGAGGCACTGACGAACGCCATACGGCACGGCAATCGTCAGGACCCGGACAAGCAGGTGCACGTTTTCTGTCGTGTCGATCGTGTACGGATCGAAGTCGTCGTCACCGATCAGGGAGACGGCTTCAATCCCGAAGACGTTCCTGATCCGACGCTGGAAGAGTTTATCGAGCGTCCCAGCGGTCGTGGTCTGTTGCTGATGCGTGCATACCTCAGTGTCTGCGAATATTCCGAGGGTGGTCGCCGCATCACTCTTGTACGGGAGCGTAACAGTCCGCTGCCGATCCTTGAGGACTAAGAAGGCAGCCCGGGATCACTCCGCTGCGGTTGCTGTTCCGAAGCAGTACAGCATTTCGCCGGCTCGAACGAACAGTCTGCCATCTGCGATAGCGGGTGTGGCGTGTCCGTCGGCATCCAGCGAGACCGTATGCAGTTCTTCCCAGGTCTCTGCCTGCAGCACTGTCAGTTCTCCGTTGACATTGAGCAGGTAAACTTTGCCATCACCGGCGATCGGTGATGCGAAGTAGTCAGCGGTCGCTCGGAGGCGTTTCTGTTTGCGGACACTGCCGGTTGCGGCGTCGAGTACGGTCATAATGCCGCCATTTTTCACCATGAGCAGGGCACCGCGGTAGAAAAGTGGCGACGGGCAATACGGGATTTGCCGCAGATGTTCCCAGCGTACGTGTGTGCTGGTGATATCGCCGGTACCGCCCGGTGTGATTGCCAGAACAACGTTGCGTCCATCCACATGCGGTCTGCTGGTGACTTCATATTCGGCCTTTGTCAGGTGTCCGTCTTTGTTGCGGTCGAGCTGTGAGAAGCGGCCGCGAAAGGGGTGATCGGGAAATTCGGGTTCTTCGATGGTGCCGTTGCCATCGGCATCCGCATTGAACAATTGTTCGATGGTGAGCGGCACGACGCGATCGTCGGTATCGTTTCCTGGCGAGAAGCAGGCGGCGTAGAGGGTGTTATCGTCACCGATGACGGGCGTCATGTTGATGATGCGGGAAACACCGCTGCACGTCCAGACCTCGTCTCCGCTTTCGAGATCGTAGGCTGTGATTCGCAGGGTTGCGAGGACGACGACCTGTTTGCGTCCTGCGACGTTCCAGATCACAGGCGTGGCATAGTTCCGCAGGAATTCCGGGCGTTGTTTCCGCCAGAGTTCGCGGCCGGTGAGTTTGTCGAACACGGCGATGAAGGATTCCTCATCATGATCCTGCACGAGGATGACGCGGTTCCCATCGATTACGGGTGAGCTGCCGGCACCGAAATCATTTCTGAAAGGGCCCATTTTCTGTGACCAGAGCAGTTTGCCTTGAGGGTTCCAGGCGAGCAGTCCGCTGGAGCCGAAGAAGCTGATCACGACCTCGCTGTCAGCGGCCGGACTGGACTGTGCGAGGCTTCCGGTGGTGTGAATTTTTTCCTTTGTGACGTGTGGAGCCGGCTGTTTCCAGAGCATTTCGCCGGTGTTGCAGTCGATCGCCATGGTCACCAGTTCCTCACCATCGACTCCAGTGAGAAACAGCCGTCCGGCATGAATGGCGGGGGACGAGTGACCTGCGGGGAGTTTCTTTTTCCAGAGCACGCTTTCTTCGGGCCCGACGCGCACTGGCAGCGGCTTGAGAGAGGGGCTCACACCCGACGCGCCTGGTCCGCGGAACTGCGGCCAGTCTTCGGCATGAAGGGTGGCTGTCAGAGCAGCAGCGAGGAGGGCGACCAGCAGGATGCGGGTGGCGTGAATGGGCGTTTTATTTTGCATGACAGCGATTCCTATCCGAATACCTTTGTCATGACTCGCCCGTCGCAGATGCGAATTGGGCGGTCAACGAGATCACGATAGTGGAGTTCGGGGTTGATGCCGAGCGAGGAGAAGATAGTGGCGATGACATCCCAGGGGCCCCAGGCTTCTTCGATGGGGTAGGCACCGCGAGGATCTGACGCGCCGACGACGGCACCTTTTTGTACGCCTGCACCGGCCATCGCGATGGAATAGACCCAGCTCCAGTGTTTGCGGCCGGGAGTGGCGCCGGCGAATCTGGGTTCGAGTGCCACGAGGGGGGCTCGGCCGAATTCGCCCATGCATACGACGAGGGTGGTATCGAGGAGTCCGCGCTGGTCGAGGTCTTCGATGAGCGCTGAGAAGCCCTGGTCGAACCGCGGCAGCAGATGCTGTTGCAGGCTGCTGAAGATATCGTTGTGTGTGTCCCAGCCATAGAGGTCTGTGTTGTCGGGCTCCAGATCCTGTCCGCGATTATTGTGCGACCAGATAACGGTAATGAGCGGTACTCCGGCTTCCACGAGTCGGCGTGCGAGCAGGCAGGCTTGACCGGAGCGATTGCGGCCGTAGCGATCTCTGAGCCACTGCGGCTCACCGGTCAGATCAAATGCCGTTCGCGCTTCCGGGCGTGAGAGCATTTCGAATGCCTGGCCATAGAGGGCCTGTTTTTCGAGTCGCGCTGTGTCGCTTTCCAGCAGTCGCATCCGGGATTCGATGCTGGCCAGCAGGGACTGACGGGCCTGCAGACGCACGGGTGGCAGATCGTGGTGTGGCAGCAGTGCGGGGACTGCGGTGAGTTCCCGCGAGACGTCTCCGAGTGTCAGCGGATCATATCCGCGTCCGAGCAGTCCACCGAACTGGCCCGGCGCGACGATCAGCGGTACTTCGGCAGGCCCGTTCAGATGAATGGCTGTCTGTGAAAATGCGGTCGCCGGACGCACGCGCTGGAGCACGGAACCCATGCACGGCTGATCTTCGGATGACGGGAGCGGATTTCCGGAACGCCGACGGTGATAGCGGCCGGTCATGGAGAGATAGAAGGCGGATCCGTGATCGAGGTCTTCATGAGCCATGCTGCGAATCACGGTCAGGCGATCGGCGACTCTGGCGATCTGCGGCATGTGTTCCGAGAAACGTACTCCCGGAATTGCTGTTTCGATCGACCTGAACACTCCGCGAATTTCTTCGGGTGCGTCGGGTTTGGGGTCCCACGTATCAAGCTGGCTTTGGCCGCCACTGGCAAAGACCACAATTACGGATTTGGCTTTGCCAAAACCCGGCACGGTGATTGGCGATGCTGACGAGTCTTCGGCTTGTGCGCGTGTTGGGACGAGTCCGGGCAGAGCCCAGTTCAGACCGGCAAGGCCACCCAGCCGCAGCCACTCGCGCCGGTGACGACCGGGAGTTGCCTGGGTTTGTGATTTCCCGGTTGTCTCGAACCGCAGCATCTCAACGCTTTCGCAGGTCGTCTGAAAGACCCTTTGTGATTCCTATTCGACAAACACAAATTCACTCAGATTCAGCAGCAGCCGGCAGGTTGCCGGCAGGCCGTGTTGTTCTGTGAACGCCTGCAGTTGCTGGAGTTCATCGGGCTCGGGGCGGCGTCCGGTGGCGAGGTGAAAGGCCAGCGAGAGTCGTTCGCGGGGGTCTTCGGTAGTCTGTTCGACGCGTTTTGCGAAGTGGCCTGCCATGACCAGATTGAAGCGGTTATTAAGAAGGGAGAGGGCCTGGAGAGCGGTTGTGGTTTCGTGCCGTCGCGGAGTGCTTTGTGAGGAATCGGCGCAGTCGAGTGTTGTCATGAACGGATCGGGCTGGGACCGCACGATGAAGCGATAGATGCTGCGGCGGTGTGACTTTGGATCATCGGGATTGAACTTGTGATATTCGTAATGCGGGGAGTGGTCAGTTTTTTCGAGTTCGAACAGGTAGAAGCCGGGGCCACCCATTTCCGGACTGAGTCGGCCGCTGACGGCGAGCACGGCATCCCGGAGTTCTTCGGCCGTCAGTCTGCGGCGGTTCATGTGCGACAGCCAGCGGTTGTCGGCATCGATCTGCAGTTGTTCCGGGGTTGTCTGCGAGGATTGCCGCCAGGTGCTGCTGGTGACCAGCAGTCGATGCATGGATTTAAAGGACTGACCATTCCGCAGGAACTCAGCGGCCAGCCAGTCGAGCAGTTCCGGGTGAGTTGGGAGCTGGCCCATGCGACCGAAGTCATTGGGAGAATCGACGATGGCGCGGCCGAAGTGGGCCTGCCAGATGCGATTGACGATTGACCGCCAGGTGAGTGGGTGATCGGGGCGAGTGATCCATTTGGCGAGGGCCGCTCGACGTTCACCTTCGCTGTGGTCGGCTGCCAGCGGGAACTGCCAGGCATCGTGATTCCGGAGCGGTACTGTGCCGGGTGCGACTTCATGGCGAGGCTGAGATTCATTACCTCGATGAAGGACTCGAATGGTTCGTGGTCGTCCCTGAGTTGGCTGGAAGTTGCCTTGAGGAGTGAAGTGGGTGGCAGCTGCATAGACCATGCGTCCCTGGGGGAGTGCAGCGAGCTGGCGATCGGCGGTGGCGATGGCTTCAGCGAACTGTGTCTGGAGTGTTTGACGTTCAGTTGTGAGGAGTTCCTGCATGCGCTGCTGCAGGCGGACACTGGCGGCGGTGAGTGCAGCAGCGGCAGCCGGATCGGCGGCGGCGGGCCAGATACTGTCGGTGAGGTTAGCCTGTCTCCAGCGCGGAGCAGCTTCGATGGAGTCGAGTGCCTGAGTTTTGGCGGCAGCTGCGAGATTCTTTCCGTCGGCGTCGAGGGCTTCCAGTTCAGCGAGCGAGAAGATGTAGTCGTTTGATCGCGGGGCCAGCTGCATGGCAGTGACTCGTACAAGTCGTACGCTGCCATCCACAGTTGCCGTCACTGCGGTGAGTCCGGGGTTGGGGAAGTCCGTGGCGGACTGATCAAGCACGGTGCGAAACAGTGGCGGCGACTGGGCGGCAGCGGTGGCATCGGCGACTTCGACGCGGAAGCGGACTGGAAAGCCAAACCCGGCACCAATTCCTCCGAATTCATCATGGCAGGGGTGCAGCACAATCGATCGAACGGGCCGATCCTCACCCAGATCCAGCTGAACCCATTTCTGTTCGCTGGCACTGCCTGCGATGCTGCTGTGGTAGCCGTATTCCGGTTTTTTTGCCGGGGGTTCGGCGAGCGGCTTCAGGCGGGCGACTTCAGCTTCAAGGTCTTCGAGCGGCTTGCCGCCTTCGCGGCGAATGGTTGCCTGCAGGTCATCGCGGGCTTTGACTGCCTGCTGTTTTGCGTCTGTGAGCAGTCTTCGCTGACGTTCTGTTTCAGGGTCTGTGTCCCACAATCGATCTGCTCGATCGACCGCGGCGAAGACGGCCTGTAATCCGTAGTAATGGTCCTGAGTGAACGGATCAAACTTATGATTGTGGCATCGCGCGCACTGGATGGTGAGGCTGCAGAAGGCGTTGAGGGTGCCCGAGACCATATCGTCGCGGTCCAGATTGCGAGCGACCTGACCGTCGAATTTTGCTTCGGGAACTTCGACGTGCCCGATAAAGTCCCACGGCCCGGCTGCGATGAAGCCGAGGCCGAGGATGCCGTCGGCTTCGCCGGGATAGAGGATGTCGCCCGCTATCTGTTCTTCCACAAACCGACTGTAGGGTTTATCGGTGTTGAAGGCTTTGATGACGTAGTCGCGGTAGGGCCATGCGTTGGGGCGTAGTTTGTCTTTGTCGTAGCCACATGTATCAGCGTAGCGCACGACGTCCAGCCAGTACCGAGCCCAGCGTTCGCCATACTGAGGTGACGCCAGCATACGATCCACGAGTTGTTCGAAGGCATCCGGGGCCTGATCAGCCACGAAGGCTTCGACAGCTTCCGGGGCGGGTGGCAGTCCCAGCAGATCAAAGCTGAGGCGGCGGATGAGTGTTCGTCGGTCTGCTTCCGGGGCCGGCTGCAGTCCCTGCTGTTGCATGGTCTGCAGAACGAAGGCATCGACGGGATTGCGAATCCAGCGGCTGGCTGCGGCATCGGCGAAGACTGGTGGCGCTGCGGCCTGCAGCGGCTGAAATGACCACCAGCTGAAATCCTGGACAACTGTGGGCTGCAGAACGAGACCATCGGGCCAGCCGGCACCGGCAGCGATCCAGCGTCGCAGGAGGTCTGTTTCAGCGGCGGACAACGGCTGGCCGTCCTGGGGCATGGCGGGCGGCTGTCCGTCCTGAGCGAGCACTTCGTGGAGGAGTTGGCTGTCGTCGGGGGCACCAGGCTGAACCATTCCTGAGGC
Source organism: Planctomycetaceae bacterium (assembly GCA_046074645.1). GTDB lineage: Bacteria > Planctomycetota > Planctomycetia > Planctomycetales > Planctomycetaceae > SXXK01. The sequence continues at coordinate 7,251 of JBJTOP010000294.1, forward strand.
CGCGAGGTCTGCGGAGGTCTGCAGGGAGAATTCGCCTTTGCGATCTTCGGAGTTATGGCAACTGAGACATTTTCGCTGGAGCAGCGGGGCGACCTGCGTTTTGAAAAGGTCGTCCGCAGACAGTCCGGAAGTGGTGAAACCGGTGCAGCACAGCAGGTGCAGAACGAGCAGGCGGCAGACGGAATGCAGGGACATGATGGATTCCTGAAGAGCAGGAGCAGCGACGGGGACCAGGAACACTGCGTAGCATGACGCCGGTCCCCCCCACAACGCAAGACCCCGGTGGCTGATCATGGCAGGAAAACGGCTGCTTTGGTGAATCGGGAATGCCGGGACGGTGTCTGAGGACAAAGCCCCGGGCCGCTGCGCCATGGCGTTGAAGTTCTCTCTATCCTCGCGAAAATCGGCCTCAATCCCCCCTCTCCCCTTCGAGGGGAGAGGGGACGGGGGTGAGGGGTCAAAGAACACTGCGGTGAGGGGTCAAAGAACACTGCGGTGAGGGGTCAAAGAACACTGCCAGTCCCCTCGCCAACACTTCCTGGACACTGTGAATTCAGCATCCTTCTGCACTGTCCGTGCTGCGCGCGGCAGGCGCGTTTCTCCCCTCACCCCCGACCCCTCTCCCCGGTTCGGGGAGAGGGGGGCCAGATGCTCTTTCTGCCAGAAAGTCAAGGCCATTTCGCTGCCGCCCAACCGCTATGGTGGACTGTTTGGGTGCCATGTACCCTGGCACTTCCGGTGAGGCGATTTGGTGGTGCTTCCACTCCCTGACGTTCGCGGCTCGGTGGGGGTGTTTGCGGCGGTGTTTGGGGGGATTCCGTTGCGATGGAGGCGACGTGGTGCATGGCACTTTTGTACTTTCTTTTGTACTTTCCCGTCTGCGTTTTTGCATCCCCACACTTGCAAGGATGTTCTCAGTAAGCAAAATCCCGGCAGGCGGCTGTGCTGTGCTGTGCTGCGTTCTTGTTTTCCGAAACGTTCCCCACCCATTCAGGAGTTGCCCTGCCATGATTGCTATCGCTCGGCCACTGTTTTCGCTCGGTGAGATTGTGGCGACTGCGGGGGCGACGGAATTGCTGCAGTCAGCCGCCGTGGATCCCGCGAAGCTGCTGCGGAGGCACGAAACCGGTAACTGGGTCGAACTCGACGACGAAGGCTGCCAGGCGAACCTCGACGCCATCGAAAGCGGCCACGAGATTTTTTCCTGCTACAGCATTCAGGGCCAAAGAGTCTATATCATCACGGAAGCCGACCGCAGTTCCACCTGCATCATGCTGGAGAGTGAGTATTGACGTCGAGGCACATGGACTGTCTGGGGGACCGTTTGGGTGTCATGTTCCCTGGCACTTCCTGATGTGGGTGCGGAGGAGGTGGAAACGGACGGCGAACCCTTTGGGGAAACGATGTCGCGACTGGTCGCTCAACTGAACGGGCAGTTTGCGGAGTCGGAAAGGCTCGAAGAGGCCATTAGATTGAATTTGAGGGGACTGGGCCATGGCTGAGCGCTGGCTGATGTGGCGGCAGATGGGACGAATGGGACCCATGTGCAGAGCGGTTTCAGATGCGCGACGCCGCGGAAGACTGCCGACCGAACATTGAACACCGAAAATCATACGTCCCATCCGTCCCATTTGTCCCATAACCCCCCTGCCCACCCGCAGCAACGCCCTGCCCGCCGCACATGCACACGGCGGCAGCGATTCGTGATGCTGGTGTCCAGGGTGATTGTGGCGGAAGATCAGATCATCGACGTGCTTACGGCGGCCGGGTTGAAGCAGCCGGACATCAGCATTCCGACGCCGAAAACGGTCGGCAAATTGCCGAGCAAAGTCAGGAAACGGTGTCTCTGGTTTGGGCGAGACTTTCGGGAGTTTCGGGAGTTTCGGACATCGGGGTTTATTGCGATCTGGTTTTCGAGTTTCCTGATCAACTTTTTGGGGGCTGACACCGTCAGAGACATCACTCTTCTCGGTTATCAATCCCGTTGATCAGCCCGCTGAGTATTTTCGCGATTTCTTCCAGCTGTGATTTCGGGGCTTCGTGGTCGTCTGCGGTCAGCAGACTGCGAATGCCTCGTTCAGGCAGCAGATGAGGTGCAGGGGTTCGCGGATATTTGCATGTCTCCTGCTGTCGTTTTTGACGGCAGTGTGCAGTCGAGGGGACGACCGGCCCCTGTTTTATCATCGCTGTTTCGACGGCGGATCGAGTGATGCTCTGCCGGCGCCATCGCGGCCAGCGGTGGATGGCTTCGCTGGTGCTTCCGGCGTTGGTCGAACGGATTTCGTGGGTGCGGTGAGCACTCGTCCTGACGGATTGGAAGGCATCGCCGGGGGCGCAGGTTTCTTTTCCGGACCGGCGAGTTTTGCAACTCCTGCCGGCATGGCGGGTGCTGCTGGCTTCGCGGGTGCTGGTGGCCTGGCGGGTGCTGCCGGCATGGCGGGTGCTGCTGGCCTGGCGGGTGCTGCTGGCCTGGTGCGTGCCGCCGTTCTGGCGGGTACTGCCGTTCTGGCGGATGCCGTCGGCCTGGGAGATGCCGTCGTTCTGGGAGATGTTGTCGGCTGTGCGGCGGCATCGGTACTCCCGGTTGCGGCGGGCGGCGTGGCCGTGGGGGCTGGCACGGCAGGCGGCACAACGACGTCTGATTCGGTTGCCGTCCCGGAGGATTGCGGCGCTTCTGACTGTGTTTGGGCGGCGATGCGGAGATCGCGACAGGCGAGCAGCGAACCTTTTTCGTAGTGAATATTTTTGAGTGCGATCGCGTATTCGGAGCGAGCCCGGAAGAGCTGAATTTCCGCCTGAGCAGCTCTGCGGACGGCATCGACCTGGCGTTCATCGTTGGACTGGAATTCGGTTCGTGCGAGGACGGCATCGAGGTACTTGCGGGCGGCCGCATATTGGGCGAGTGCATTTCTGACGGCGGTGAAGGCTCGTTCCTGATCGCTGAAAGCCCCCGTGAGATTGCTGACGATTTCGCGCTGTTGTTCGCGCTGAACGGTACGTTCACGGGCGAGATTCAATTCTGCGTGAGCAACTGCGGCATGTCCACGGCGAAACCCGATCGGGACATTGAGCTCGACGCCCATCATCCATTCCTGATGATTGCCTGTCAGAATGTTGCCGACAGCGGAATCGGGTGAGCTGCCGCTTTGGATGCCGGACTCAAGCAGGGTATCACCAAACCCGCGGACACGATAGCGTCCGACGGCGTCCAGTCGTGGGTTGAGGAAGTTTTTGGCTGCGATCAGTTCGAGTTCACGTTTTTTCACTGCCAGATTCTGGCGTTGAACTTCAGGCCGCTGGGTGAGTGATTCGGAGATCGAGGAATCCCAGTCGAAGACGATTTCTGCAAGGACAGGATCGTCACAGGGACGGATGATAGTGCCATCCGTGACGGGCAGTCCCATCAGCAGTCTCAGGCGACGCTCAGCCGCAAGCACACCGCCGCCGGCCTGAAGAGTGCCGCCGGTGGCGCCATTGCGAACTTCGGTACCATTGAGCAGACGGCCGAACATGGCGTCTTCCATTTCCGACTGCAGCTGCAGCTTCTGCTGTTCCAGCAGCAGGGCTTCGAGCTGGTTGCGGGACGTCTTGTCGGGGTCTGTGTTCTGCGGATATTTTTCTTCACAAAGTTTCGCGACCTGCTGCCACGCATTGCGGCGCGCGTCAAATTCACGATAGGCCAGATAAAGGTCCCAGTAAGCGTTCTCGAGATTGCTGATGTAATCACGAAGGGAGATCTGAAAGTCCGTATCAGAGATGTCGCTGTTCACTTTTGCGATCTGGATGCCGTTGTAGACACCGGGGGTCGAACCGGGGCCGGCGATGCGGTTGAATTCCATACCGCCCCCCTGCAGCAGTGGCTGCCGCATCTCAGCTTCGACCCACGAATTCCATGAACTGTAAAACTGGTTTGCCGGAGCGTTGTTGATGTCGGAGTCGGCGACGGTGCGGAGGGCCATCTGTGAGCCCGCGGCGGACTTCTTTGAGAGTTCAATCTGATAGTCGTCCCACTGCTGCTGAAAGGCCGTGGCACCGCCGGCATAGAAGCTGTTGTTGTAGAGACGATCGTTCTGATTGAAGCTGGCAATCGCAGCCAGTTGCGCATCAAAGGCGCTCAGGGCCGCTTCGGACCCAAACCGCGGATCCATCTGCTGGATTTGTCGGGAGAAGACGGTTGAGGCGGTATCGGGGGACCGCAGCAACGTGCCGCCGAGGTCCCTGAGGACGGCTGAAGTGGCAAGCGCGGTGGAAAGCACCTGTGAGAGGGAATAGTCGCGGTAGGCTTTCTCGTCCAGCGACTCGAGGTCGCGTGCTGACATGGGTCGCGGCGTCGCACGGACATCGCTGAATGCAGGTGGTGCCGGGTGATCAACCTGACGCATCACATCGTCAGAGGCTTTCGTCTGGTGCCTGACGGTCTGGTGCAGGACCGGGAGGGTTTTGGTCGTGCAGCCGGAGCCCTGCAGCAGCGTTCCGGCGGCGGCAACGAGAGCGGCTGAGCGACCGAGTTTTCGGAGTCTGCTGAGAAACCCTGAGGCACCGTCGTGTGGATGACTGACCTTGATGCTGAACATCTCTTCCCCCTGACACAGCGCCGGCCAGCAGGACCGGCGATCCTTCCGGAACCCCCAGGCGCCGGATCTTCAGTTTCGTTCGGCAATTCCCCATTAAAGTCGGGAGAACAATCACAGGGATTTCAGCCGGCACGATCGGGAGATCTGCTAAACGAGGATCATAACCCCCATTTACCCCAGAATACCTTCGCAGGAATTCCGCTCGGCGAGCCCATTCCGCGGACGTTGCGGTCACTTTCTGCATCACTTTCGTGTATAGTGTCGTTGCGGCGTCTGTGCCGATTTCCTCGACCCTTACAGTTCGGCTTAGCCATGCCCAGACGCGATTCTCGTCCCAATCCCCGCGGTTCCTCTTCCCGGGGCGCATCTCAGCGACCGGACCGTCGTCCCGGGCCCACGCGGGTCGCGGAATCTCGCGGTGCCCTGCCGCCAGCGCGGCCACAGCGACCAGGCGGGGCCGAGGAATCAGAAGATCCAGAGTTTTCTTTGGTTGTCCCCGGGGATGAGGCGGATTCTGAGTCGGGGGCACCCGGGATGCGGCTGCAAAAGTTCCTCGCGGTTTCCGGCGTGGATTCGCGAAGAAACTGCGAACAATACATTCGCGACGGGCGAGTGACTGTGGACGGCGAAGTGGTCACGGATCCTGCGCGGCTGGTGGATGCTGAGGTTCACGACATTCGCCTGGATTCCGAGCGGAAACGGCTGCCGCGGTTCCGCTACTTCCTGCTGAATAAGCCGAAGGGCGTGCTTTGCACCAACAGCGACCCGGAGGGCCGTCCGCGAGCCGTGGACCTGATTCCCGCAGGCGATCAGCGGCTGTTCACCGTCGGCCGACTTGACGAAAACACTCAGGGTTTACTGCTCCTGACAAACGACGGAGATCTGGCACAGCGGCTGGCGCATCCACGGTTTGAAGTGGTGCGGCGCTATCGATGTCAGGTCGCCGGTCAGCCCACTCCGGAAACTCTGCAGCAACTCCGGGAGGGGATGTACTTTGCCGAGGGCTTCTTTCGATTTCGCCAGATTCGCTTTGTGCGTCACCAGGGACGAAGCACGGTGCTGGAGCTGGAGCTGCAGGAAGGTAAGAACCGCGAAATCAGACGCCTGCTGGCGCGCGTCGGTCACAAAGTTCTGGCATTGGAACGAATCGCATTCGGTCCTCTGCTACTCGGGTCGCTTCCCTACGGCCGATTCCGCGAATTATCCCCCCAGGAAGTCCGCTCGCTCAGGCAATTTCCTGACGGAGGCCAGCCGGATGACCGTCGTGGAGGGGGAAGTTTCGGGTATCGGCCAGGAAAAACGAGGGGGCGACGCCCGAAACGCCCGGCTCGCAGTCCTGCAGCAGGTGCAGGTGCAGCCACCGGCACGAAATCAACAGCCCGCCAGGGGGCTCCGAAATCGCCGCCTACGGGAAAAGGGCGGCGCGGAGAAGCCCGGCGCGGGAATGCGGCCAGTGGTTCCGGCCCGCGCTCTGGCTCCGGCCCGCGTTCTGGTTCCGGTGCTGCCCGCAAAAGTCGCCCTCGCTAAGCTGCTGCTGGTAAACCTGGGAAACGAAAACACAGCATGGATCCGTTGTTCTTGGAATCAGCATTCCCCGGGTGTTCTCATCCTTGACATCATCGCTGCCGTCTGACATCCTACGCGATTCGCGCGTGGTCGGGGGGTTCGTTAAAAGCAAAGATTCTCCGTCCTTCAAGAGATTTATTGTGGAACACGGCTGGGTCTTTTGTCGATCCGCTGCCGAATCTGTTACCTCTTGGACGCTTTCCGCCAAATTCAACCGGACCTGTAGTCATGCCCCAACCCAAACGACGGCACTCCAAGGCACGTTCTCGTAAGCGAAACAGTCACAATACGATCAAACCAATCCAGGTGGCACGTTGCTCCCAGTGCGGAACCATGGTTCCGACTCACGTCATCTGCCCCACATGCGGCTACTACCAGGGAAGAACACTGGTCGAGGTATCCGAGGAATAAGCTGCGATGCGTATCGCTCTGGATGCCATGGGCGGTGACTACGCCCCGGCCCCGAATATCCTTGGTGCCATCGAAGCTGTCGAGCGTTTGCCGAATCTGGAAGTGCTCCTTGTCGGCGACCGCCCCAGCCTCGAAGCCGAACTCAGTAAAATCGGCCCGCTCCCGCCTGCCATTCGGATTGTCGAATCCGAAGGTTTCGTGGGAATGGACGAAAAGCCGACGACCGCACTCCGGGAAAAACCAAACTGCTCAATCGTGCGGTGCTGGCAGCTCATGGCATCCGGTATGGCGGATGCCGTCGTCAGTGCCGGTCACACGGGTGCGGTCGTTGCCGCCGGCTTGCGGACTCGACTGTTTCTGAAGGGCGTCAAGCGTCCGGGAATCGCAGTGCGGCTGCCGACGCTGAAAGGGTCCTGTATCCTGATCGACGTCGGGGCCAACCCGGCCGCTCGTCCGGAGCATCTGGCCCAGTACGGACTGATGGGGTTCGTCTACGCCCAGAAGATGCTGGGAATAGCCTCCCCGCGCGTGGGGCTGATGAACATCGGCAGTGAAGAGGGCAAAGGAACGGACCTCTACCGCGAAACTCACACGCTGCTCACTCAGTCACCCATCCGCGAATGGTACGTGGGAAATGTCGAGGGACGCGATGTGTACCACGGCGATACCCACGTGATCATCAGCGAGGGATTCGTGGGCAACGTGATCCTTAAGGTCAGCGAAGGAATGGCAGAATTCCTGCTCAAGACCGTCGGTCGAACGCTCATGAAAGAACTGACAACGGAGCGTGAGCACGCCGAGCAGCTGCTGGACCAGCTGGCGGATCAGTTCCATTACCGCGAGTCCGGTGGTGCGCCATTGCTGGGCATCGATGGTGTTTGCATTATCTGTCACGGCTCCAGCGATCACCGGTCCATTCGAAATGCCATTCGCATGGCAACAGAGATGGACAACCATCACATCAACGCACAAATCACAGAACTGCTGATGCAGGCCCAGTAGCATGCCCAGAATCGCGCTCTTTTTTCCCGGCCAGGGTGCTCAGCATGTTGGCATGGGCAAGCGGCTCGCAGCTCAGTACCCTGCCGCCAGACGACTCTACGACGAAGCCGCAGAGATCCTCGGCTACGATCTCGCGTCGCTGTGTTTCGACGGTCCCTCTGAAGAGCTGGATTCCACGGAAATCAGCCAGCCGGCCATCTTCGTGACCAGTCTCGCCGCCCTCGAAAAACTCCGGCAGGATTCCCCCGAGATCCCGCTCGCCTGTGAAATGACCGCAGGCCTCAGCCTGGGAGAATACACCGCACTTGTGTTTTCCGGTGCCATGTCCTTCCAGGACGCTCTGCGAGTCGTGAAACGCCGCGGCGAAGCCATGCAGGCAGCCGCAGACGCCAGTCCATCCGGGATGGTCAGCATTCTGCTCATGGAAAGACCGCAGGTTGAACAAATCTGCCAGGAGGCCTCGGCACACGGTTCGATCCGGATCGCCAACTTTCTCTGTCCGGGAAATCTGGTTGTCAGTGGTGATAACGCCGCGTGTGAGCGAGCTGCAGAACTGGCAATTGCTGCAGGAGGTCGAGCGATTCCGCTGGCCGTTGCCGGTGCGTTCCACACTCACATCATGAAACCCGCAGACGAGGCCGTCGCAGAGGTGCTGGCTGAAGTCACCATCCGCCCCCCGGAAATCCCCGTGGTTTCCAATGTCGATGCACAAACTCATTCCGACCCCGAGGAAATCCGTGACCTGCTCATTCGCCAGGTGATCAGCCCCGTTCGCTGGGAAGACTCCGTCCAGCGAATGCTGGCGGATGGCTGCGACGATTTCTACGAGGTGGGTCCAGGAAAAGTTCTTCGTGGACTGCTCAAACGAATCAGTCGCAAGTCCAACTGCTCCACGATTAACGACTCCTTCGACGAGGCGGCCCCATAGCCTGTGCGTTCGCGTCCCCAGTGGCTGCAAATGCCCGTTTTATTTCAGAGACTCAGTCTCAATTTGTTTCCTCGCCAATTCCCCAGCAAAGCAGATCTGGAAATTGCCGAATAATCTGCAATAACATCGCAGAACAAGATCCCGCAGGTTTTCTGCCACCCCACTTCACCATACCTCTGCCACCAGGCCACCTGAGCAAAAGGTCCAACCCCATGACGCACGTTGTCGCCGAACCCTGTTTCAACTGCAAGTACACCGACTGTGTCACAGTTTGTCCGGTCGAATGCTTCTACGAAGGCGAAGCAATCCTGTTTATCCATCCGGAAGAGTGCATCGACTGCGAAGCCTGCGTGCCGGAATGCCCTGTCGCGGCAATTTTCCACGAAGACAACCTCCCAGGACAGTGGGCCGACTACAAGGCCCTGAACGCCGAGATGGCGACTGCGTGTCCTTCGATCACCGAGCGCAAGACTGCTCTTGCAGACGAAGGCAATTGCGCCGCCCCGGTGGTGAACCACAAGAAAAGCTAGTCGTTGCTGCTGATTCGCCCATCAGGGCTCTGGCTGAATTCTTCGCCAGAGCCTTTTTTTCTGCGCTGCTATTACTATGACCAGTCCCGGCCTGCTGCTTCCCGTCTTCCAGAACTGGGCCTGCCACAACTGCGGCGGTTGCTGTCGCGAGCACGTCATTGGAATCACGGCCGAAGAAAAGCAGCAGATCGAAGCTCAGGGCTGGTCAGCTGCAGACGGTGTTCCTGACGACTCGCCGCTCTTCGTCCCGCTGGGAACCGGCTGGCGAATCAATCACCAGGCTGACGGAGCCTGTGTGTTTCTGGCCCCCAACGGTCTCTGCCGCATTCACTCGAAGTTTGGTGAATCTGCAAAGCCGCTCGCCTGCCGGCTCTATCCATACGCCATCCACCCTGCCGGCCATATTGTGACTGCCAGTCTGCGGTTCAGCTGTCCGTCTGTTGTGCAGAATCTGGGGCCAGCGGTTTCTTCTGTGCGGAGTACTGTCGAGGCCCTGGCAAGGGAGGTTGTTCCGGCCAGTTATCGGAACACACCGGCTCCCGATCTGCGTTCCGGCCTGCCATTCGACTGGCCGCGAATGACGCGGCTGCTGGCATGGATTGAGCGAGGTCTGTCTGACAGCTCGATTGCGTTCCCGCTGAGGCTCCAGCGGGTGCTCCTGTGGACGTCACTTCTGGGGCGTGCAGAATCGGAGGCATTGTCGGACGAGCATTTTGGGGACCTTGTGAAGCTGCTTTACGAGGCAGCAAGTCGGGCTTTGCCAGACGCAGCCGCCACAGCCGCCCCCAACGGGCTGGCGAAAATGATGTTTCGTCAATTCCTCGCGCAGCTGCTGCGGCACGACACTGCGGCCAGTCTGACCCGTTCCTTCAGAGTGCGTCTGCGGTTGCTGGTGGAAGGTCTGAGATTCACTTCAGGCCGGGGGAGTATTCCGCGACTGCCGGATCCGAACTCTGTGCGAGTGGCGTTTGTGGAGCGACCGGGTGTGTCGCGACCTGCCGTCGTTCCGCGAATTCCCTTCAGTGCTGCTGAAGCACCCCTGGTGTCGTGGGAGGCCGAATGGGATGAGCTCTTTACTCGGTATTTCCATGTGAAGCTGCAGGGAATGCACTTCTGTGGAGCTGCCTTCTACGGCTATCCAGTGCTGTCCGGTTTCTATTCTTTGGCGCTGATGTTGCCAGCGACACTCTGGACCGCACGCGTTCGGGCCGCATCAGAGCAGCGTACGCACCTGCTGCGACGTGACCTGGACGCTGCACTGGCCACAATCGACCACAACTTTGGCTACTCCGAAGTTTTCAGCCTGCCCTCCTCGCGAAAACGTATCGACCAGCTGGCGGCGATGGATCAGCTGGGACGCATCGTGGCGTGGTACAGTCGCACAGCCTGACACTGGGATGGTGAAACGCCGCGAACGCTGCCCATAGTCGCGTTTCGCTCCGCGAAACGACCACCCACCCTCCTCACCGCTGAAATCCCCAAACCTGACCTTTCCTCGCTCAAGCCAAAACCGCGTCTGAACTCCCGGATCACCACCGTTTCGTCATCCCACGGCAGGGGTGCCTGATCTGTCGCGCGCGCGCTACGTCCCCTGAAGTTCCACCAGCGAACGCTCATCGCAGAGCCTTGCGATGGCTTCTCCAAACATTGGAGCTGCATTGATGACCTGCAGGCTGCGTGTGACAAAGGCGGGGGAGAGTCGAAATGGTGGGATGGTATTGGTGGTAACCAGTCGATTCAGTCGGGCTGATTCGAGGACTGCTTCCGCGTCGGCGGCGAACACGCCGTGCGCGACCGTTGCCCAGACCTGCAGGGCACCATGGTGGCGGCAGGCTTCGGCGGCTCGCGCGAGTGTTGTGCCACGGCTGACCAGATCATCCACAAGGATGACTGTTCGTCCTTCGACATCGCCCACGACCCGCTCACCGCCCACAACACCGGCACTGCGATGTTTCTCCACGAAGGCCATTGAGATGACCTGACGCGTGCGACGTGCGAGTCGTTCGCGGAAGACCATTGCACGTCGCACACCGCCAATGTCCGGGCTGACGATCGCCACGTCCATTTCCAGCGCGATTGCTGAGACAGGTTCCAGCAGCAGTGGGAGGGCTTCAAGGTTTTCAGCAGGGATGCGAAATGCGTTTTGAAAGGCGGCCACGTTGTGAACGTCCATGGTGAGTGCCTGGGTGGCGCCAGCGGATTCGAGCAGACTGGCGACGTAACGGATTGTCACCGGATCCCGCGGCTTTGAACGCTGGTCCTTGCGGGAAAAGCACAGGTAGGGCATTACGGCTGTGACTCGGGACGCACCGGCATCCCGCACAGCGCCCAGAAAGAACAGCAATCGACAGAGCTTGCCGCAGACGCTCTGGTGCGCTTCCGCATAGAGCGATTGAATCACAAACACGTGTCGGTTTCGCACACTGCACAGCGGTCTGACTTTGAATTCACCATCTTCGAACTGGCGTTCTTCGTGCGGCAGCAGTCGGTATTTGCAGCGGCCGCTGCTGCTTCGCCAAACGAACGGCTGGTGTTCAGAGCAAACACTGCCGGTTCAGAACTTGTCATTGCACTTCCCCCACTGGCAGCACTGAGAACTGGGTGCTGAGAATTCCAGAGCGGAAGTGCGGCAAATGGCGTGCTCAGAAAACTGCCGTGTATGGGGGAGTCGTTTTCGCGGACGTAATCTTCCGCAGGCTCCTATTTCGCTTTCCAGTCACTGATCAACTGTTTGGTGTCAGCGAGGAATTTTTTGCGGAGGTCCGGGTTTCGTTTCGGATCGACGCGAATGACTTCGGTAAATCGACCAAGTGCAGCAAGACATTTTTTGGAAGATCCCGTTGTCGCTCCGGCACCATGCATTACTTTGATGTAGTCATTGAATTCCCGGTACAGCTCATCCTGCATTTTATAGAGTTCGTTCTGGTCCGTCAGACTGCTCAGCTTTTCCAGCGTCACCAGCGATTCCTCCATCCGCCGGATGTACTTCGCTTCATCGACCGACAACATTCGATTGATCGGCCCGTAGCTGAACCAGCCAACAGCGGCCACCACCAGGACTGCGACAACGATCCCGGAACCTCCGGGAACCGAAAAACCGCCTCCCGAGGATTTACTGGCTGTGGATTTTATCGGAGAGGGTGCCGAGGGTGCCGGCCGTGGCGGCGCGGTGGGTGTCGGCGCGGTGGGTGTCGGCACACTGGCTGGTGGGCTGAATGCAGGACGCTGCACCTGAGCTGATGCTGATCCCGCCGCGACCATCGCGTTACCGACAGCAGGCGATGTGGATGCTGAGCTGGTTTCACCTGCTGAACCCGGTGCTTGTTTGCCCGCAGCGTTGGCTGAAGCGGGTTCCGCGAAAACTTCGCTGAGAATATTGTCCACCAGCTTTTCTTCTGCCTTCTTCCCCGTGCGACGTCCGGTCGCGACGGCTGCAGCAGGTTCTCGACTGTTCGCGGCTGGAGTTGAAACCGGCGATGTGCCTTGGGCGACGCCTTCCGAGGCTGTTGTGACGGCCTGCCGCGTTGCCGCCGCCGCAGCAGCCTGTGCGGCAGCAGCCTTGGCGCGCTGCGCGTCGGCCTGTGCCTTTACCTTCGCAGCCTGTTCGGCGGCAGCAGCAAACAGGGAGCGGCCCTGAGGAGCGGAGGCCAGCGGGCCTTTTCTGATTGGGCTGCCAGAGCCCAGAATAAATCCCGCAGCAATTTCCGGTACGTCACCTGCGGGTTGCCATTCACCATGAATTCCACATCGCACGGAATCGGTTTCATTCAAATTCCCCGATTCGGCCATCTGCACAAGTTCCTGCAGAGGGACTGGTCCCAGCACCTGTCCGAAAAACTGGTGGAACCAAAGCGGTGCCGGGGGAGTTTCCGGGACGGGCGAGGTTGCGGACGGAGCGGCCTGAGTGCCTGGAAGGCGACTGCGTTTGGGGCCATGTCCGGATTCTTCGAACTGGAAATTCAGTTCTGCAAGATCAGTGAGCACATCGGAAGCGGCATCGGTGGTGACATCACTGTTTGTGGTCTCGCCGGCATCGATCAGATTCGACTGATCGACGCGTCTCCAGTGTGTGGAATCGGCGGGGCGGACCAGATCGGCAGCTTCGAGCATACCGTCTTCAACAAGCTCCTGCAGGCTTTGAGTGGAAACCGGGCCAAACTCTTCACCCAGCATCTGGTAGTACCATTGTGACATGACAACCTCGGGTTTCGCAAAACCTGGAAGAACGCCGTGGGAGAGCGGGGCATCAGCGATCGTTATTTACAGAAATTTCATGATTCTGTGAATGAAATTGAGGTCTGCAGGCATGACAAATTGCCGTTTCCATCGGAAAATCAGGCTTTGCCTGCCGCCTGTGCCGATTGCGTGGGCGAAATTCGCCTGCAGCCCCGTTTCATCACTCCCGAAAGACCTGTCTCATGCTGGCAGCGGTTGTCACCTTGTGCACCAAACAACGCATTTTTCCGATCGCAGTGCTGCTTTCAGCCATTTTCTGGCCGGGTCCGTTCGCGCGGCCCGCGATGGCACAGGAATCCCTGATTGGAAGTGACTTATCCGGAGCTCCAGCCGACTACTCACCCTCAGGCTTTTACTCAGGGCCTATTGAAATTCCCGATATTGTCCGGTTCAGGACGCTGCCGAACCGCATGGACTACGAGCCATTCATTACGGATGTGCGGCTGATTTATACGTTGTCTGACAGGTACGTACCTCTAAGCATCAAAGTGCTTGAGGAGGCGAAGGACGAAGAGGTGCTGGAGGTAGCGGCGCTGCAGTTGTACCGATTCGCCCGGGAAAAAATGGCGGACACCAGTTCTGCTGCGACCGCGCTGCACGCGGTCTTCAAAAGCACATCCAGTCGCCGTGTGCGATCGGCGTGCGCTCTGGCCCTGGCCGCTGGTGGCGCCACCGCGCTGGCCGCCGACCTGCTGGACTATTCGGCCACAGCCCCCGATTCCGAGCGACTCGTTCTCGAAACGGCTCTGGCGTCGTGGAAGTATCAGCCGGCTGCTGACATGTGGCGGGAGCGGTTGAAGTCATCGTCGGCATCCAGCACCTCGGTGAGCCTTGCCTGCGAATGCCTGGCGAAACTCGGCGACACAGCCTCTGTTCCCAGCTTCCTGCAAATCACCGGCGACAGCACTCAGGACTATCTGCGGCGGTTTGCGGCCGCCAAATCCGCTGCGCAACTTCAGCCATCCGAAACACTCGCAGCCGCTGAAGTTCTCAGTCAGCGCGGCCAGCCTGAGCGACTGATTGCTGTGGCGCTTTTTGACAGCGACCTGCCGACAGCACTCGAACGCACCACAACGCTCTGCAGCGACCCGACAGATGCAGTCGCCGCGGCTGCATGGCTTCAGATGTTCCGCCGCAAACCTGAACTTCTGCAACCGCTCCTCGATGCAGGTCTGCAGCACCGCGACGCCACAATCCGCAGCACCACAGCGCGTGTGATGCGACTGTTTCCCAACGCCGAACGAGTCACGAAACTGCACCAGCTCCGCAGCGATACCCACATTCAGGTCCGCAACGTGGCCCGCCAGATGCTCGAAAGAGTGGCCGTCGAACAACCCCCACTGCGTGCACAGATCATCGGCATGGCGGTCGATTCCCTGCAGCCAGCTTCAAAGGACTGGCAGGGCATCGAACAATCACTCATTCTGCTGGGACAACTCCGCGAATCCACATTTTCTCCGCAATGCCTTCCGCTGCTCAACTACCCTCGCAACGAAGTCATGGTGTCTGCCGCCTGGCTCATCCACCTGTTCCCCGATCTGGCACTCCGCGATCAGGTGCTGCAGGCCACACTCCAGGCTGAAGAACTCATCTACGATCGCAATGAAGAAGGCCGTACGCACGGACTCAAACAGGCACTTCTCTTTCAATACCTCGGGATCCTCCGCGTTTCCGAAATCGAAGATGTGCTCAAAAAGCAGTTCAGCAAAACGGTTCCTGGCGGAGAAGAGCGTCGTGGAGCCTCGATGTGGGCTCTGGGGCTGCTCCACGAACGCAAACCCGACGCTGCCCTGATTGCTCGCTTTCATGAACGCATTCAGGATCGTTCTTCTCCCAATCCGGAACGTGCGCCAGTCCGCAGAAATTCCCTGCTCGCACTCGGTATGATGCGGGCCGCGAACGACGGCACCCAGGCCGTGGTCAAAGAATCCATGGTCATGGACTCCGCCACAGAACGAGTCCGCGGAACCACTCGCTGGATCCACCCGCTCGTCGGTCTTGAACTCCCTCCACCCATCGCCGATTACCAGTACGCCATAGGCGGCTGGAGGCTGAATCCAATCGAAGACTAATTCAGGCAAATGTCCAGCGGTCAACCCACGCATCCCGGAAGTTCCCCGGTTCACCCCGCCAATGCTTCCTCCGCCAGCCCGCCTGCGGCCGTTGTCGCACCCCGCGCCCTGCTCGCTGATCCCTGCTGGCTTCCACAGGATCTCGGGGCGCCCATGCCGGATTCGCGGCACGCAGCATCCGCCTGCCTGCCGCTCTGGCAGCACAATCTTCAGTATGAAGAAGGCGACCCAGCCATCGTGCTGAAGCTGCAGGCCGCCTACCCGCGGTTCTGCCTGCACCCCACCATCCGACAACTCATCACACAGACACTCGGCACCAACAGACATGGGCTCATTTTCCCGTCTGCCAACGCCGCTGCCCGCGCAGCTCAGTACGTACTGCACCGCGGTGCTGCACAGCCCGGAATACATCCACTTCCCGGACAAACGGCAGTGGCCGTCGAAACATCCGCGGAAGACTTTCCCCGCCTCAAAGAATACTGGCAGCACGCCGGCGAAATCCTCAGCTCACGCGCCGCTGAACTGATCCTCGCAGGACACCGCCCCAGCATTTCCGAAACCCCAGCTCGAATCACTGTTCGTCAGCGAGTGGCCAGCTACGGCGGCTGCTCGCCCGATGACGTGTGGCTCTTCCCCTGTGGCATGGCCGCCATCGCCTCCGTCTACCGCACCATTCGGCGCCTTGATCCCGTTCGCCCCACAGTCCAGTTCGGCTTTCCTTATGTCGATACGCTGAAGATCCAGCAGCGTTTTCCTCCGAATGCTCATCACTTCCTGCCCCACGGAGATATCGGTGATCTTCAGCGGCTCGCGGAACTTCTGCAGCACCAGCCAATCAGTGCCCTGTTCTGCGAAGTTCCTGCCAATCCGCTGCTCACCTGCCCCGACCTCGCCGCCCTGCGACAACTCGCCGACCAGTATGGGTTTCTGCTGATCGTCGATGACACTCTCTCCGCCATTGTCAACGAAAATCCGCTCCGATTTTCCGACTTCTGCGTGACCAGCCTGACCAAATATTTCAGTGGCTACGGAGATGTGCTGGCCGGAAGTGCCCGACTCAACCCCGCCAGCCCCAGCGCTGAACAGCTCCGCAAGGCCCTTGCGGCCGAATTTGAAGAACAGCTGTCTGACGCCGACTGTGAAGTGCTTGAACAGAATTCCCGCGACCTGCCGCAGCGAATGGCGGCAATCAATGCCACCACCGCAGAACTCGTCCGCCGCCTCCGCCAGCACCCTGCCGTAGACCGCGTTTACTATCCGCCCGAACGGCCAGACAGCGCCGGTCGCGGCGGACTCTTTTCGCTGCTGCTCAAGCACCCCGAAAACACCGCACCACTCGTCTTCGATCACCTGAAAGTCTGCAAAGGCCCCAATCTCGGCACCCGCTTCACACTCTGCTGCCCATACACCATTCTTGCTCACTACACCGAACTCGACGAAGTCGAACGCTGCGGTGTCTCCCGCTGGCTGCTTCGTGTCAGTATCGGCATTGAACCCCTCGAAGATCTCTGGAACCGTTTCCTCCAGGCACTGCCTGCATGAACGGTCTGGATCTCAACTGCGATCTCGGAGAACGCGACGACCCGGCAGGCAGGGAACTCGAAAACCAACTGCTGCCGCTGGTCACTTCTGTCAACGTGGCCTGCGGAGGCCATGCAGGCAGCCTTGAGCGAATGGCTGAACTGGCCGAAATGTGCCGTGAAGCTCGTACAGCCTTCGGTGCACACCCGTCCTTCCCCGACCGCATCGGATTCGGCCGACGTGAACTGATACTCGCCCCTGAACGACTGCTGCAAAGTCTCCGCGAACAAATTCAGATGGCCGCCAGTGCCGCTGCAGCGGCAGGCATCCCACTCGCACACGTCAAACCTCACGGCGCACTTTACAACCTCGCCGCCGAAAATCAGCAGACAGCGGAAGTCGTGATAGCTGCCATCCAGCAGTCAGCCCCCGCAGCAGCCCTGATTGCTCTGGCCGGAAGTCCGCTTGTGACCTTCGCGCGCAACTCCGGACTCGTTGCGCGAGAAGAACTCTTCGCTGACCGAGGCTACGCAGCAGACGGCAAACTCCTCAATCGGAAATTGCCGGGCGCTCTGATCGAAGACCCCCTGGCCGTCGGGATGCGTGTACGGCAGTTCATTGAGCGTTCCACGGTCACCGCCGTTGATGGTACGCAGCTGAAGATTCATGCCGACACGATCTGCGTGCACAGCGACACTGCCGGAGCCATCGAAATCGTCAGGAGCGTACGAAATGCTCTGCAGAACACCGGATACCGGGCATCACCGTGAACGTCATGCCATCCCGAACAAGCTTAGTAAGTTGCCAGCTGATCGGTGCTGACCATCTGCTGTGGAAGTCCCGGGAGTGCAGCGGACGTGGACTGGATCGGAGCTGCAGCGTTCGTCGAGGGAATGGCAGGTGAATACATGCCAACGGACGAGTAACCCGGAGCCATGCCGACGGATGGCTGGCAAGGGGCACAATTGGACCCGCCGTAGCCACCGTAAGGACCGTAGCCGCCACATCCCATCAGGCAGCAGCCGCTGAGAGAGGAGCAGATAAACAGAGCCGCCGCAAGTAAAGCAAACCGACGCATGATTGAGATCCTTCTGGTGCCGCAGCATGGGCGGCCGGGCGGGGAAGTCGCAGGTTCCGGAAGAGTCCTGGCACGGAGACCGGCGAAGGAGGAAGGGAGAGAGAGAGAGAGGAATTGAGAGAGGAGAGCAGCGCCGGCAGGACTCCTGACGCTCGAAGACAAGATTAGCCCACTTCGGCAAAACAGGTCAAGAGCGATTCCGGGCCGGAAAAAACGGCATGTGAAACGCCTGATCCACGAATCGCCGGAAAATTCCACAGCGATTTTTCGGGAATAAACACAAGTTGGTCAGCTGCCGATGTCCGTCACATTGAAGTGCACATCAATTAATGTCGTCACACCGTTCTTTGATTTGTGGTGCACACCCTTGCGGATCTGAACGCGCCAGCGGAGACGGCCTGTGGGGTTCCAGTCGTCAGGGACAGGTTCGCTGGCAACATAGGTTTCAAGAGTTTCTCCGGGAGCCACCACCTTGCCGGCATTCTGCCCGATGAGCACAAAGTTGTTGTCTATCGTCTGCATGTAGTTCAGCAGCCGCTCTGGAAACTCTTCCGCAGCAAGTGTGACCTCCGCGAGGAAGGAATTTGCCAGCGTGTTCAGGTCGTTTGAGAATGGCGGAAAACGATGCGACATCAGAGCCGCATCATATGGCGGGAATGCCATCTTGCGGGATACGTTCTGAAATCTCAAATGCAGCTTCAGTGCCGGTGGTGTTGTCAGGCTCGGGGCCAGCTTGCCGGTCAGAAAGTCCTGAAATTCAAGCGGCTCACGGGTAACCTTGACGGGTGTAACGAGGACATCACCAAACCGCCTCGATTCTCCGAGAGCCAGGACATGGCCGGGAGGAACTGCAATGCTGGCTTTCACTTCCTGGAATTCGCCGGGAGCAAGCGTGCGCACGTCCGGCAGACTTTCAAGGACGTGGTCGGCCGAGAGGTGAATGCGGCCCGTAAACAGCAGAAATAACACAATAATTAACAGGGCAGCCGTAAAGCCTGGAAACCATGCCGGTACAGGAATAGTGTTGCCCCGTCGAGTCGGCGCTGAGGAACTATCGACTGCGTCGGCAGTTGCCGTGGAATCCGATGACGTAGCCGACGTGGCAGACGCCCGGCCCCCGGAAGACATCGACACGGGCGTCGTGATCGTCGCGGGCGTCGAGTTGATCACCGGATCAGCAGACTCTGAATCGGCGACCACCGGATTCGATTCCGGTGCAGCGGAAGAGTCTGATTGATTCGATTCCGGTGCAGGAATCGGTCCAGCCTGCTGCGGCGTCGAAGCGACAGTGTTCAGGAAGCCAAAGTCACCACTGAAATCTTCCGCCTGGCCACTGCGTTTGTTCATTTCGTCTGCTTCTGACGTTGGAGGTGGCTCGTTTAAGCCTGCCGAATCCAGGGTATGGGGACGATCTTCTTCAGGAAGATACGCCGACTCCTCACCCTCAGGAGGATTCGGCTCCGATTCCTCTTCCTGAAGCGCAGAGTGTACTGGTTCGTCTGAGACATTGAAATCGACGGGAATATCAGCGTCTGAACGACTCTGCAGGAATGCCGGAGTCGCTGGCGTCGTGGGATCAGACTCCGCAGCAAGGGCATCGGGCTCGGGGGCAAATGCGGCAGGCTCAGGCTGCGGCTGCGGGAGTGCATCTGGCTCTGCGGCGACAGGTTCGGGTGCAGGCTGCGGTTTTGCGACCGGTTCGATCACGGGAATTTCGGCAACAGGTTCAGCAGCCACTGGCTGACCGAGGAAGCTGAAATCGACGGGGATATCAACTGACGAGCGGCTGCGTTTGGATGTTGCAGCCGGCGGCGAAGCGGAGGCTGGCGGCGCAGCCGGCGGGGCAGGTTCGGGAGCGACTGCGGCGGGTTGCGGTGCCGGCTGAGGCGGCGGCGACGGTGGTGCAGCGGGCTTTGCGGCAACAGGTTTGGGCTTCGATTGCGGTTTTGCGACGGGTTCAATGACGGGAACATCGGCAGTGGGATCAGCAGCGGCCGCCTGGCCAAGAAAGCTGAAGTCGCCATCAAAATCCGAACTTTGCGGTTTCTTATTGCTCATCTTTCGTGATCCCGGAGGAGCGACGGCAGTGGGGGGGGTACACTGGCAGCGTATCGAGGGAAACGAGCAATTTGAAGCGCCGCGTCTTAGTTTCAGGGATCTGCGTTCGGAATGTTTTGATCAGGGGCAAAAAAAAGAGGAGTCCGGAAACCGGACTCCTCTGTGGATTCACTTGCTGACGGACAGCGATTACTGCGTGACAGGTACTCCGCCCATGGCGGTGGCGGGGGCTGCACAGGCCGGTTCAGCACACGGATCGCAGCACACAGGTACTGGACGGCAGACAACGCGGGGAACGCAGCGAGTCATCGTGACACACACCTGGCGGGGAACGCATTTCGAGGTCGTGATGAGGCGAGTTTCGCAAACTTGACGACACACGGTATAAGGAACCTTCCGGGTGCAGACCTTCTGCTGCATGTGGCAGACAGTGTAAGGCACCTGGCGAGTGCAGGTTTCCTGAACCATGCGGCAGGTCGTGTAGGGAACTCGGCGAGTGATGCATTCTTCAGTCCAGGTGCAGGTGGTGTAGGGCACCTTGCGGGTGCAGGTTTCCTGAACCATATTGCAGACGGTGTAAGGAACCTGCTTTGAGCAGGTTTCTGTGGTGAAGCTGCAGGTGGTGTAGGGAACTTTGGTTACACACTGGACAGGCACCTGGCGGCAGACGGTGTAGGGCACCTTCTTGTGACAGACTTCGGGAACCATGCGTGTGCACGTCACCGTTTTCTGAATCATTTTGGGGACCCAGCGGCGGCAGCAGACGGTTGTCGGCGGGCACTGGACGCGAACCTTTTTGCAGCAGCAGGGATTGCAGGGATCGCAAACGCATTTCTCAACGATTGCCCCTGGGATCTGACGAGTTTCCGTGACCCATTCACCGCTGCACTCATCGACGGTGCGGCATTCGGTGACCGGCTTGAAGGTGGTGTACCAGACCTGCTACCGCGATGTCTGCTCCACCAGCTGGAAGACTGAAACGCAGACTTGCTGGAAGGATGTCTGCTACACCACCTTCAAGCCGGTCACCGAATGCCGCACCGTGGATGAGTGCAGCGGTGAATGGGTCACGGAAACTCGTCA
>JBJTOP010000295.1:0-22890 GCA_046074645.1 Planctomycetaceae bacterium
TATCTGCTATGCGATCGACAGCGCAAAGACGCTGCGTTTTGTGCAGAATCATGATCTGGAGCGCTGGGGGCTGGACGCTGATGTTGTGAAGAAGCAGGCGATGTACAACCTGTCAAAGGTCAAAGGCCCTTTGTTTAGTACAATGCGCAATGACAAAGTTGATTTTCTGGTGGCTGAGGTGACGGACAACGGACTGCCATCACGTTCCTGCTGGATCCTGCATCCTGAGCTGCACAAGTCCCTCGCGCGGATCTTTCGGGGGCCGGCCTGGGTGGCGGTACCATCACGGGATTCTTTAATGGCCTTCAGTGCAAATCCCTTGTTGCGGGCTGATTTGCAGAATCGACTGAGCCAGGATTATCGTACGACTGGGCACAGCATTTCGGACCGTCTGTTTGAGGTGCGTGCGGACGGTGTCGTGCTGGCATGACATGTTTGTGCTGAAGGAATTGTTATGGCGAAGCGAGGTCCATCTGCTGCAAGCGGCCCGAGGCTGTTGTCCGGGGGCAATCCGCAGCTGGCGAAAGGGGACGGAGATGCCGTGGTGCAGCAGTGGATCGCCGCCATGCCTGGCTGGAAGCAGGATGTGGGCAGAAGACTGGATCAGCTGATCGTTGACCAAGTGCCGTCGGTTCGCAAGGCTGTCCGCTGGAATACTCCGTTCTACGGACTGGAAGGGCAGGGATGGTTCATGGCTTTTCATTGCCTGACAAAATATGTCAAGGTGGCGATCTTTCAGGGAAGTTCGCTGCAACCACTGCCGCCTGTCACTTCCAAACAGCCAAATGTGCGTTATGTGCATCTGACAGAGACAGAGCCGATTGACTGGTATCAGATGGGTGACTGGGTGGTGCAGGCCAGCGGGCTTCCGGGTGAGCCGCTGTTTTGAAGAGTGCCGGGAGGGCAAAGCGCCTGCTAAGCCGTATCCCTGCCGCGCACTGCGCTGATCCCTGCTGCTTCGCAAAATCGTCGGCAATCGCCCACAGCGCGGACCAGCGTTCGGTGGCTCGGCAGGAGCCTCGCCCTGGGATGGTGAAACGGTGGTCATATGGGAGTTCAGGGGCGTTTTTGGCGTGAGCGAGGCAAGGTTAGGTTTTGAGGTTTTCAGCAGTGACAGGGCTGGGTGTCCGTTTCGCGGAGCGAAACGCGACTATGGGCAGAGTTCGCGCCGTTTCGTCGGGAGAGGGGACGGGGGTGAGGGGTCAAAGAACATTGCCAGCCCCTCGTCAACACTTCCTGGACACTGTGAATCCAGCATCCTTCTGCACTGTCCGTGCTGCACGTGGCAGGCGCGTTTCACCCCTCACCCCCGACCCCTCTCCCCGGTCCGGGGAGAGGGGAGCCAGATGCTCTTTCTGGCAAGCGGGGGTGCCGGGAGGGCGAAGCACTCTGCCGAGGCCTGCTCAACTTTTACGAACGGGATGACATTGGCTCGCGATTGTATTACTGTTCACTGTGCGGCGATTTGTCTTCCTGCGACTCATTCTAATATGACATCCGTCCATTCCTTTGCTCGGATCACAAACCTTTGATGAGCCTTTCTCCCTTCATTGCCACTGTCGTCTGGTTCCCGATTCTGCTTTCTATGATTCCTTTGTGTGCTGTGTTTCAGGACCCGGTGGACGACTGGATTGCTGAAACGGAGCGATGGCGTGAACTTCGCGAGCGTCAGTTGCGATCTGCTGACGGCTGGCTTGCGGTGACTGGACTGCACTGGCTGGAGCAGGACGAGGTCCGATTTGGCTCGGCCCCCGATTGCGAGATTCGCCTTGCCGCTGAATCTTCGCCTGCTGAAGGTGGCAGATTTACGGTGACGGGGGGCGTTGTGTTGTTTACCGCGGCCGACGGTGCATCGCTCAGGTTTAATGGCAAGCCTGCGAAGAACGGCATCCTCACACTGACCGGCACGGGTCCCGAAGCGGACTCTGCCGATCGCCTTTCGATTGGTTCGAGTACTCTTCAATTGCTCAGACGTACGGGCAAGTTAGCCATCCGAATCCGTGACAGCAACAGTGGCCTTATCCGCGACTTTCCGGGAGAGCGCTGGTTTCCGCCGAATCAGGCCTACCGCATCCCAGCTCGATTTGTGGCTGCGGCACCGGGCAGTTCGATCGAGTTTCAGAATGTGCGTGGGGCAACTTTGAGCCAGGAGTTGGCGGGAACCGTGGAATTTGAGTTTGAGGGGCGATTGTGGAGGCTTCAGGCTACTCAGGACGAACCCGGAAAGCTGTTTGTTGCGTTCCGGGACCAAACCAGCGGTCAGCAGACGTGGCCGGGCGGTCGCTTTCTGTCTGTCGACCTTCCCAAAGACGACACGTCCGTGGTGCTTGACTTCAACCGCGCGTACAACCCACCTTGCGCCTACAACCCCTATACACTGTGTCCGCTGCCACCTTCACAGAACCATTTGTCAATTTCGATCAGCGCTGGTGCTCTTCGACCTCATGTTTCACCGGCCGGCAGCAAGTGAGGCTGCTTAGCCGTGGCCGTGATTTTCGATGGTGAGGGGCGAGGCTGGAGTTTCGGTGGTTGAAGCGGGAGAGTGTTCGAGAATTTCCTGGCGGGCGATGCGGACGGACTGAGGGGCATCGATGGATAATCGGACACGACCACCACGCACTTCGGTGACGGTGATGCGAATATCACCGGCGATTTGGATGGATTCGCCAACTTTTCGGCTGAGGACCAGCATTTGGCACCTGAGGAAATGGGGGGCTTGCGTCCATGCTTAGGGCAGCGGCAGAAACTGCCGACTGGTACAACAATACGCGCCATTTGGGCTGAGATTCGAGAAGAAATGCTGAAGAAGAACGCGGAATTCGAAAAATCCGGGATTTTCCTGGGGAAGTTGTCGCTGACGTGGCCTGTAGAATTGGTGTTGACCCACAGGGCCGAGTTTCGGCACGATTTGCCGATTTGCGTGGGCGAACAGGATCTCGTTTTCGATTTTTTGTTTTGCCAATCAGGAGTCTTTCAAGTGCGAATGGGGCTGGTTTGGGCAACGCATGCTGAGTGACCGAAGCTACAGGAGACGAGTGATCCCGGTGGTAGCGCTGCTGGCGGCGACTGCGTGGGTGAACGTCTGTACCGGTGACGGATCCGCGTCGAGGTGGGTGGTGGAGGAACAGCGGGGCCATGCCGTGCTCTACTCGGAATTTTCCATTTCGGCAGCAGCAATCTGGCAGGAGCTGGACGAGGTCACTGGGCTGCTGGAGAAGTCTCTGGGCATAGCGGCGACTGAGGAGCGAGTGGAGATTGTGCTGTTTGCGAGTCAGGCGAGCTATTTGCGGTACCTGTCGTCCGGGCTTCCGCAGGCTCGTAATCGGCGGGCTCTGTTCTACAAAAACGCCGGTGTCAGCCAGATTTATGCGTGGAACAATCGGTCGTTGATGACGGATCTGCGTCATGAGATGGTGCATGTGCGAGTGCACCAGCATTTGCCGTTCGCTCCGCTGTGGCTGGATGAGGGGTTAGCGGAGTGTTTCGAGGAGCGTTTGGGCAGTCGAGCGGACGCATCGCGGCGTGAGTTGCTGCGATGGAAAGCGCGAGTCAATCAGGTGTCATCGCTGCGTGTACTGGAGCGTCTGCCCTCGGCTGAGTCGATGGATGGCGACGACTATCGCAACAGCTGGGCGTGGACTTCATTCCTGTTGACGGAGTCTGACGAGTCACGGCGGTTTTTGCGGGATTACGTGGCGGAGATTCATCGGGGTGAGGCGCCGGGGGCATTCAGTTCATGGGTGGCTAATCAGAACGCTGAGCTTTTATCCCGCGGAAACTCCTATTTTCGAAAAATGCCGTCGAGCTTAAACTTTGGTTCAAGTTTGAACGTGGGCGGACCGGGGCGGTGACTTGAGTGACATCCACGGGGGCTCCGCCAGCCAGCTTCATTACCGACGTTATGACCAAAGGAGTGAACTCATGACTGCCATATCTTCCGTGAACCGAGGAATACTGACCGTTTTGCTCTCACTGGCGGTCACATTTCAGGCGCCGCTTGCCGTGGGTGCTGACGGGGGCTCAGTGCGGATTCAGGACGTCAGGCTGGGCAAGGGTGGTTTATTGACGACGCGAGTGGTGGACCTGCAGGGGCGACCGATGTCGGGTCAGTCTGTTGAGGTGCTGCATCGTGGCGAGCTGGTGGCGACGGCGGAATCGGGTAAAAACGGTGTGGTGACGATTGTGGGACTGAGGCCGGGGCAGCATGAGATTGTGACGAGCAGTGGATCGCTGCCATGTCGGTTTTGGGCAGCAGAAACGGCTCCGCCATCGGCTATTTCTGTGCCTGCAGTGGTGAATGATGCGTCTCTGGTGCGAGGCCAGTTTGGAGGATTTAACCTGCCGATACTGGTGTATGCAGGCGCGACGATTGGCGCTTTGGTGGTTGGCGTGGACGCTATGAACTCCGCCGATGATACTCAGGCGGCCAATGCAAGATTGAACAGTGAGGTGGCAGCGCTGGAACAGCGGGTGAAGGAGTTGGAGCCACCTGCGAGCCCGTGATTTTGGCGAGGTGCAGTACTGGGTGGACCGACACGATAGATCCCGATTGCCGACAGGTAACCGGGATTTTTTTTGTTTTCAGATCATATCCAGTTTGCGATGTCGGCGGACGGGTGGTTTGGCGCAGGCGGCGCAGAGACCATGGACTTCGAGTCTGTGGCCGGTCATGCGAAAGCCGTGCTGTGAGGAGACTTTTTCGAGGAGTGCTGAGATTTCTTCATTGCGAAATTCGACGAGCTGGCTGCATTTTTCGCAGATGAAATGATCGTGCTGGGGGTAGCCGTAGTCATGTTCGTAGACTTCGCGATCGTTTGCCCGTGCCACTTTACGAATGAGCCCGGCGTTTTCGAGTTCGCGAATGGTACGATACACGGTAGCGCGGCTGACGCGGCCACCGTCTCTGCGGGGTTGTGTGAGTCGGGCGACGATCTGGTCACAGTCAAAGTGTTCGTGTTCGGCGAAGATTTCGCGAACGATAGTTTCGCGTTCCTGAGTGAGCCGTTTGCTGCGCGTAGCGAGAAATTCGCGGAATTTCTCGAGTGGCGAGACCGTGACTGTGTGCGGCGTAAGAGCGGGAGCGGTGGCGTTTGTCACCGGCGGCCTTTGGTACTGTGTGAGAGGTCAGGAGGAGAAAGGCGAATTAGTCAGCGTTGTGTTCGGACTGGACCTTTTGCAGCATTCGGCTGAATGCCAGTTCGAGGATCTCGTCATTATCATAGTAGCCAGCTTCGACGGCACGACGAATGGCCGCCAGTTTTTCCTGGCGGGCGACTGCGGCGTCAGAATCGGGAACAGCGCTGGTGGGGGATTTGGGGTGGCGGCGTGCGTGTTGCATTCGGAGAGTTTTCCGAGTTTGGGCGACCGGCAGAAGTGGCAGAGTCAACCTGAACATCCTACGACGCGGAACTGGTTTGTTCCACTGATTCCCCACTGTGGATGTTGAAAAAATGCATCAGTGGATTTGTGGCTCGTTGCGATCGGAACGATCGTCTTTCCTGCGAGCGTTGTGGCCACGGGCTGTAAAAACAGCCGGTTCCGTAGATTTTTTTCAAGTGAAGACCACAAATGTACCGGACGGTCCGAGCGAGTCGAATTCTGCGGCGGATCGTCCGTGGGTGTGGCACGGTGAGTTTTTCGGTCACAGGCCCATTCCCGACGTAGCTCTGCGTGGCGGCGTCCGGCCCTTGTCGGCACCAGTTGCGGGGGCCTTTACTGCGAGTTCATTGACGAACGCGGGCGGCGCCGGACGGATTTGCGGCCGACTGGATCTTCGTCCAGGCGCCCGGAGAAGCGCTGAAAAGTCGTCGATTTGCTTCAGACTGGAACAAATACAATCTTCCGAGGTACCAGGCACCAAAGCGAATGCTCCCGGGTATCGCCCGTTGTTCGCGTGTCAGAGTGATGGGGTCGCAGCCCTGAATTGCTGGGGCATAGCGAGAGGGATCTGCGCGAAACCGATTTCGCAGTTCGGCGGAGGCGAAATAATAACGGATGCCCTGGTGGACGGCGGCAAATTCCGGGTTTCCGGGCCTGGGAATTCGGCGCTGGTGGAGAGTGACAGGGCAGAAGCCATCGAGTCCGACGAGGTTGGAGTTGAGGATGTTCTCCTCCTCGGCGCTGGGTGGAGAATCTGATTGCTGTTGCGGGCTGGAGGGGCGGCGGGCATTTCGGGATGGCGACGGAGCAGAGACAGATGGGTGCCCGGTGTTGCCTGCGACCGCTTTTGGGGCTTGTGTGGCAGGAGCTGGTGGGTGGGTTGCGATACTGTCAAGGAGAGCGAGGTATTCAGTCGTGGAGTGTGACCGGTGTCGAACCTCGATGGGGGCGCCTGGTTTGAAGATCACATCGGCTGGATAGGAGCGAACTCCGAGGTCCCTGATGATTGAGGGGTTGGCATCTCCGTTGAGTTTTACGGCTACGATACCTCGTGTGAGAGCGGCCTGAACCTGAGGCACTGAGAAGACATCGCGATCCATCCTGCGGCAGGGGGGGCATTGGGGCCCGTAGACGTGAACGAGCAGGGTGGCGTTACGCTGCGCGGCAAGTTCACGAGCGGTTTGAAGATCACTGAACCAGCCAGCCTGCTGGGCTGTGGCGGTTGCGGGGAGCAGCAGCAGTGCGATGAGAGTTACAAACAGTGACTGCAGCGGTTGCATCGAGGATCTCCGTGTTGGTGAACAGTTCCGGATTCAGGGAGATCATTGAAGATAATGATTGGGGCGAGAGTGACAGGCATGGATTCGTGCTGAAATCGGTCTGCGGGCTGAATTCGACTGCGGAAGCCGGAGCAATTCGCAGGGTTTGTTTCGTTTGTGTGGCTTGCCTGGACTGTGCACTTTGCGTTGGCGGGGTGTGCGGTTTCGGTCATCTGTGCGGAATCAGCAGACCCAAAGTGTGTCGGAGTGGTCTGGGTATCGTGGTGGGGCAGCAGCGACATGCAAGGGTCAGAGAATTTGTTGAAAGGAGAATGTGGGGAGTGACGGGCTGCCGCTGCTGGTTGAGGCATTTGGGGATGGCTTTTGGAATGTTTGGCGCGGTCTTTGCGGGGAGGTTGTCCCGGCTGACGAGCACACG
Source organism: Planctomycetaceae bacterium (assembly GCA_046074645.1). GTDB lineage: Bacteria > Planctomycetota > Planctomycetia > Planctomycetales > Planctomycetaceae > SXXK01. The sequence goes on from JBJTOP010000295.1 coordinate 7,078, forward strand.
ATGTGTGGGTTTGCTGCTGGAACTGTTGTCCTGCGGAATATGAGCGAACAGGAGCGATGCTATGAAAAACAGATCTGGTCGATTCTGGGTGCAGTATCTGGGGATGTGCTGTTTGTCGTTGGTAGTGCTGATTGGCTTCCGGGACCAGTTGGGGCTGCTGCGAGCGAGTGCTGGCTGGAATGAGGAGTCGGTTCGGCTGGCTGTAACTGCAGTTCAGAACGGTGGCAGGGGGGACGAGCAGGACGAACCGCGGAAGGGGCTGTCGAAGTTCATGCGTCAGAAGCTGGAGGCTTCCAGTACGGTGCTGGAGGGTTTGTGCACGGAGGATCTGGAGCTGGTAACGAAGGGGTCAAAGGTTTTGTTGCAGATGAGCCATGAAGAGCGCTGGCGAGTGAGTGCGGAAATGTTTTACCGGCGTTACAGCAATGAGTTTTCGGCGGCGGTGGAGGAGTTGTTGAAGGAGTCGGAGGACGAGGACATGGATGGCACATCGCTGGCGTGGGTGAACGTGACGATGAAGTGTTTGAAGTGTCACGAGTGGGTGCGGGGGACAGTGATTGCGGGGGAGCAGTGACTGGGCGAGTGCTGTTTTGGTGTTTTCAATCTGAAAAGGAGAGACATCGATGTGTGTACCTCGTATTTCTGCAGGCACGGTGCTGTTGAGCATTGCGGCATTAATGATGATGACGGCATCGTTCATGTCAGCTGCTTCGGGCATTCCGAAGACCAGCGGAGTGAATGTGGCGTTACCGGCTCAGGACGAGATAGCAGCACCGCCGGACAAGCGATCCATGGAGAACCTGATGCGTCAGAAACTGGTGGCTGCGAAGACGGTGCTGGAGGGGATCAGTCGTCAGGATCACGGGATGGTGCAGGAATCGGCGGCGAGGATGATCGAGCTGAGTCGACTGGAGGCATGGGAGCGGATGGCAAGTCCCCGATTTGTGCAGGACACAGCGGACTTTGTGGCGGCGGCCGAATTTTTGAGCCGCATGGCGGAGTCGCAGGATTCTGATGGTGAGGATCTGGGTTTTCTGCGATTGACGATGACCTGCAGCAACTGTCATCGCCATGTGCGTGGGACTGCAGTTGCTGGTGGTGCGGGAGCAGTGGTGGATCGGAGTCTGGCGGGAGTGCACTGATGGTGATGGCAGTTGCGACGAACGGCAGCGAGCAGTTGCAGGGTTTGCTGCGGCGGGCAGTCGGAGAGATTTATTCAGCCGATCTGGAAGTGGTTGTTTCGGGCGACCGGATTGTGATTTGTGGTCGTGTTGGGACGTGGCATGAGAAGCAGCGTGTGCAGGAGATTCTGCGACGGCTGTATCCTGCGATGCAGATTCACAATGGCATCGAGGTGGTGAGACGAGCGCAGTTGGGGGTGCCTGAGATCTGCGACGCGCAGTGAATGCGAGAGCATTCCACTGGTGGTTTCCGAGGGTCAATCAGGTGTTGATGAGCCGACCGCGAGCGGCTTCGGCAATGGCTCGTACTGCGGGATGTGACACCTTTCGTTCGACACTGATGGCGTAGAAGTGAATGGAGACGCCGTCAAGGTTACCGATGGGAAAGAGTCCGTAACGGTCTTCGAGGTCTTCGAGGACTGAGGAGGCCACCGGGGCGATGCCGATGCCTTCTGCGGCAAGGAGTTTCAGCAGTGCGGAGTCTTCGATTTCGGCAATGATATTTGGGCTGAAGTTCTGGCGGTCGAACCACTCTTCGACGGAGCGGCGGAGGACTGTGTTCTGGGTCGGCAGCAGCAGGGGTTGCTGATCGAGTGATTCCGGGTACTGGTCGCGGAGTTTTTCTGCGATGCTGGCTGTGGCGACCCAGGTAACGCCGGATTCTCCGAGCGAGTGATTATAGGCCTTGACGCTGACCTGTGATCCGGCGGGGCTGTCAGAAAGGATCAGATCGGCTTTATGAACGGCAAGATCGGCGAGGAGTTCGGACAATTTTCCTTCGTTACAGATCAGTTGGACTTTCTCCGGCATGCGGAACACTGGTTCGATGAGTCGAAAGGCAACCTGTTTGGGGAGGAAGTCCGGGATGCCAACGGTGAATGTGAGAGTTCCGTCAGTCTGGGCGCCTTTGAGGCGTTCCATGAGTTCCTGGCCGGCGGAGAAGATTTCTTCTGCATATTCAAAGACGATACGACCAACTTCGGTGAGTCGGAGTTCGCGACCGTGGCGTTCATAGAGTTTGCTGCCGACGGATTTTTCCAGTTGTCGGAGTTGTCCGCTGATTGTGGGTTGTGAGAGGTGTAATTTGGTTGCGGCGCGGCTGATGCTGCCTTCGCGAGCCATGGTCCAGAAGTACAGCAGGTGATGGTAGTTCAGCCAATTCATGGGCAGGCACCGGAGATGTGGGTGGGTGGGGAGGGGGAAGCGATGATTGGCTTGCTAAGGTGGAGTATTCGGGCAGAGAGTGACTGCGCCTCGTCAGCCGGTGGGCTTTATTAGCGGTTTTTCGAGCAATTCCGGCTGGAATAGCGATTATTCCGCTGGCGAGCAGGGAGTTTTTGTGATGGCCGTCGTGGATTTCCATCGCGTATCGGAGGGACGTGGACTATTTCTGCCGGATCCCGATCGCGGTCTGGAAATGTCGGAGGCTGTTCGAAGACTTGGATATTTCGGACGGAATGAGGTGCAGCAGGGTGTGGACCGCAAGATTGTGCTGCGTCTGCTTGCGTTGATCGCCAGCCCACTGAATCTGCTGCTGCTGATTGCTGCCGGAATATCACTGTTTCTGCAGGAGTGGCCAGATGCAGCGATCGTGCTGAGCGTGCTGGTGGGAAGCACAGTTCTCGGGGGAGTACAGGAGTATCTTGCCGGAAATGCGATGCGGCGACTGCAATCACGTCTGTCGCTCCAGGTGATGGTGTTGCGGGATGCGGAACAGCAGCGGATACCGATGGAGTTGGTGGTACCTGGAGACGTGGTGTACCTGAGTGCTGGGAGCCTGATCCCGGCGGACGGACTGGTGCTATCCGCGGACGATTTGTTTGTGAGTGAGGCGGCGTTGACGGGCGAGGTGTTTCCGGTGGAGAAGCGGGCGTGTGGCAGCTTCGAGGGGGTACAGAGACTTATGGTTGTCAGTGGGAGTCTGCTTCTGGAGACCAGCGGGTGCTGATGGGAACCAGTGTTCGCAGTGGTTATGGACGTGTGATGGTATTGCGAACCGGGCCTGCGACGGCTCTCGGGAAGCTCGCAGACCGCCTTCGTCGTCCGCGGCCGGAGACGGAATTTGAGCGGGGAGTTCGGCAGTTTGGAATGTTGCTGATGCGCGTGATGCTGTTGATTTTGCCTGCAGTGCTGGCGGTGAACATGCTGTTGGCGCGTCCTCCGGTTGAATCTTTGCTGTTTGCGCTGGCTCTGGCGGTTGGTCTGGCCCCGGAGCTGCTGCCTGCGATTATCACCATGACGCTTTCTCATGGTGCGCGTCGCATGGCTCGTTCGGGAGTACTGGTGCGTCGTCTGAGTGCAATAGAGAACTTTGGCTGCATGGATGTTTTGTGTACGGACAAGACCGGCACGTTGACAGTTGGCGAGGTGCAGCTGCGGGATGCGTGTGATGTTTTGGGCGGTGAATCCGGGGAGGTACTGCGTCTGGCCTGTCTGAATGCCGTGCTGCAGTCTGGTTTGAAGAATCCGCTGGACGAGGCATTGACGAGGGCGGCTGGAAAGGCTGGCGTGGTTTTGGCAGCGGCGGAGCGGATCGATGAGATTCCATGGGACTTTACGCGGAAGCGGGTGAGTGTGGTTTTGGGTGATCTGCGAGGAAGCGGGAGTTCGGGGTTTGTTATGGTGACGAAGGGGGCCTTTCGTTCGGTGCTTGCGGTATGTGTTGCGGTGCGGCGTGGACTGGAATGTGCGGAGTTGTCGGAGGCGACGAGACGAGAGCTGGAGGAGCGATTTGCCGTTTGGAGTCGGAGTGGTCTGCGGGTGCTGGCTGTGGCAACGCGTGACATACAGGAGAGGCGTGAGCAGTATGGGCGTGGAGAAGAACAGGGAATGTGTTTCGAGGGATTTTTGTTGTTTGAAGATCCTCCGAAGCCTGGTGCTGCATCAGCGTTGCGGGAACTGGCGGAGCGGGGAGTTCGGCTGAAGATGATCACTGGCGACAATCCTCTGATTGCGGTGCATGTAGCGGAGTCCATCGGGATGCCCGTTACCGGGGTGCTCACCGGGACCGAACTGAACGGATTGAGCGACGATGTGCTGTGGCATCGAGCGATTTCGACAGCGGTTTTTGCGGAGGTGGATCCGGGGCAGAAGGAGAGGATTATTCGCAGTTTGAAGGATTCCGGGCACGTGGTGGGTTATCTTGGAGATGGCATCAATGATGCGCCGGCCTTGCATTCGGCGGACGTGAGCATTTCTGTGGAGAACGCGGTGGATGTGGCGCGGGAGGCTGCTGAAATTGTGCTGCTCCGGCCTGATCTGGGAATCCTGCCTGGAGGCATTGATGAAGGCCGTCGGACTTTCGCGAATACTCAGAAGTACATTCTCACGACAATCAGTGCAAATTTTGGAAACATGCTGAGCATGGCAGTGGCCTCGGCGGCTCTGCCATTTCTGCCGTTCCTGGCTTCACAGATTTTGCTCAACAATTTTCTGTCTGATATTCCAGGGGCAGCGATAGCATCAGATGCTGTGGATGCGGAGTGGATTCGGCGCCCCCGGCGATGGAACATGCGTGAACTGAGTCGGTTCATGCTGGTCTTCGGCGCGGTGAGTTCTGTCTTTGATCTGCTCACGTTTGCACTGCTGCTGCACGTTTTCAGAACGGGCGCTGAAGAATTCCGCACAGGCTGGTTTGTGGAATCACTCCTGACAGAGCTGGCGGTTGCGCTGGTGATTCGAACTCACCTGCCGTGTTATCGAAGTCGTCCGGGGCGATGGCTGACGATCGCCTCACTTGTCGTGGCTTGCGCAGCGGTTTTGGTGCCATACATGCCGCTGAGTCGCCGGTTTGGCTTTGTCCCGTTGCCGCCGGGGCTGCTGATGTCGCTTTTGTTGCTGACGGTGGCGTACGTGGCGGTGGTGGAGCTGACGAAAAGGTGTTTTTTTGGAAGTGGTCTGTCAGGGTCGGCTGAGAAGTTTGAGTAGTTCTCCGATGCTGTGGTGAGCTTCGAGGGGATGTCGGAGTTTGAGATCGAGTCGGATGCTGTAGGAGTTTCTGCGGCCGACACGAGTAATCTCTGTGAATCCGGCGGCGACCAGTTCGGCGACGATTTTTTGCACCATGCGTTCGGTGATACCGACACGGGCAGCGACTTCGCGGAGTGTTGCAGCTGGATCGCGATAGAGGCACAGCAGGACGTGCATGTGATTCGTGAGGAACGTCCAGTTGGAGACGTCTGTACGCGGTTGCGCCTGTGGGGGCTCTGACTTCTTCAATTCCTGAGACTTTCGGGATTTTTTCATAAGCTGGACCTTGCAGCGACGAAATAACGCATGATAATACACGAAACTAATTTCGTGTATGGTTTTTCACGACTGGGAGATCATAGATTCTTGAGGTGTTAAGAGCCAACTTTTGTTCACCGCTGACTCTGGCATTTGCATTTGGGATTTTCGCACGTGTGATTCGCAGTGAGCTTGCGCCGCCGCGTGATTTGTATGCGTCGCTTTCGTTTTATCTGTTGTTCGCGATTGGTTTAAGGGGAGGTGTAGAGCTGAGTCACAGCAATCCGCTGGATCTGGCATTTCCGGCGATTGCAACACTGCTGACAGGCTGCATCACGCCACTCACATCGTGGCTGGTGCTGCGGCGGATTGGGCGATTCAGTATATCGGATGCGGCAGGAATTGCTGCACACTACGGATCCGTTTCGGCGGTGACGTTTGTGGCAGCTCAGCAATTTGCGGCGTCTCGGGGTTTGTCGTGGAGGGTTACATGCCGGCACTGCTGGCGATGCTGGAGATTCCCGGCATTCAGATCGATTGGGCTTGGTTTGTGGCAACTGCGGCGGGAGCAGTGTCGTCGTGAGTCGAGGCCGGGATTGGAGGGAGATTCCGGTGGGCGTTCGGGTCAGTCAGCGCGAGCCGTGCTGCACGAGCTGCTCACGGGGCGTTCGCTGTTGTTGCTGGTTGGCGGCCTGCTGATTGGTCTTGTGGCGGGTGCAGAGGGCTGTAAGCCGGTTCAGCCGCTGTTTGACGGATTGTTCCGCGGAGCGCTGACACTGTTTCTGCTTGAGATGGGGTTGACTGCTGGGGCGAAGCTTTCGGATCTGCCCTTGGTTGGTGTTTTTCTGGTGGCGTTTGGAATTCTGGTCCCGATTGCGCACGGCTGTCCTGGAGTGTGGCTGGGATCTCTGGCTGGGCTTTCCACTGGTGGCTGTATGGTGCTGGGAACGATGGCATCGAGTGCTTCCTGCATCGCGGCACCTCCGGCGGTGCGAATGAGTCTTCCTGAGGCCAATCCGGCGTTTTCGCTGACGGCGGCGCTGGCGATCACATTTCCGTTCAATCTGCTGTTCGGAATTCCGCTGTACCACCACGTGGCTGCCATGATTGCGAGTCAGACCGTGGCTTACGATTGAAATCATCTTCAACCAGGGCTTTGGTGATCTGTTTGTGACTCGAATTGCCGGTAACGTGGCCAGCAGCGAGAACGTGGGAAGTTTGGAGTTTGGTACGGAAGTTCTGGGAGCAAAGGTAGTCTACGTACCTGGCCACACCCAATGTGGTGCTGTGACAGCGGCAGTGCGACGTGCGGATGTGCCTGGGTAAATCAGTGGTTTGTTCCAGCACATTCTGACGGATTAGTGATGTGGAAAGCCGGCTTCGAAGAGGCCGGCGATGGCAGTGGCCGCGGCTGTGGCGTCGGGGCCGCTGACTTCCAGTTCCAGTTCGGCTCCGTGGGGTGCTCCGAGCAGCATCAGGTCAAATGCCGATTTGACGTCTGCGCGTTTGCCTTCGTGGAGCAGTGAGATTGCGGAGGAGTAGGTGACGGCGGTGCGCACGAGTTGGGAGATGGGTGCAAGGTGCAGCCCATTTTCAGGCGTTACGCGAACTTTTTTCTGGATGCTGGGATTTTCCGTCATGAGATTTCTCGAGGCCACCCAGGGCCACCCGATCGCGGTATTGAAACGTGATCGGGCAGTCGTGGGCTCAGTTGCTGAGGGGCATCAGGCGTCGCGGTCGCCTTCGTCGCGTTCCACGAGCAGATCCCAGATATCCGTAGCGGTTGTGGATTGTCTGAGGAAGTTGCAGAAGTCCGGGCTGCGGAGGTGTTGGGAGATGTTCTGGAGTCCGCGGAGATGATCTCCGGGGCGATCGGGCGGGGAGACGACGAGGAAGAAGATGAAGACATCTTCACCATCGAGGCTGGCGAAATCGACGCCGCTGCGAGAGATGCCGACTGTGGCGGAGAGTTTTTCGACGGAGGGGTGTTTAGTGTGCGGTACTGCGACACCATTTCCAATTCCGGTGGAGCCCAGTTCTTCTCGTTTGAGGATAGCGGCAATGACGGATTCTTCGTTGGCGGCGTTGAAGGCCCCGGATTCCCTCAGGCTGGTCGCCATTTCGCGGATGACGTCTTCTTTTCGAGTGGATTTGAGGTTGGGGAGGATGGATTCCTTGACGACGAACTCAGTGAGTTTCATAAACGGGGGCTCAATTCTGCAGAGGGAAACCGGCGTATGTCAGTGACCGGGGAAAAGCGATGGAAAAGGACCAGTGGCAGCAAGAACGATCAGGTGCCCGTTGAATGTTTTTCTTCGGCGGAGCGAGTGGCATCAGAGACGGAGGTGGCGTGGCGGCGGTCGCGATTTTTTTCCTTGTAGCGATGCACCTGATGTTCCATCTTGTGGAGGGCTTTGTCGAAGGTGGCGCGGGAATCTTCGCCTTCGACGTGAGCCACGATTGTGTGGTAGCCTTCGATTTCGACGACCAGCTCAACGTCTACTCTTGGACCTTCAAATTCCAGCGTGACGTCGATTTCGCTGACGGTATCGAGATACCGCACCAGCTTTTCGGCCTTTTGACTGATGTAGTCTCTGAGTTCCTGTTGGACGCTGCCGTGGCGGCACGTGATGGATACCTGCATAACAAATTCCTGGGGGACAATTTAGACAGATGAATGAGGAAAAGGCCGGGAGTTTAGCCTGGCGAGCGTTTCAGGGAAAGTGATGCTTCTGAAGTGATTCCGGGGCCTGAAATCAGTTCTCAGTCAGTTCAAGGCATGGATCGAGCCCCATGTTTTCGTATTGTTCGAGCCTCATGCGTTCCTGTTTAAGGAGGTGTTTGCGTTGTTTGCGGTGCATACGTTCCAGAAACCGCTGGACGCGACGGAAATATCGCAGCCATGCACGGCTGAGCTCTCCGTTGCGATCCGGCAGTGCGATCCGCCGCTTCCGCGCCACTTCGCGCGGTTCACGACACCGCAGTAGTTCGTCTTCCATTGACAAAAAGAACTGGAATGAACCAGGATCTCCCTGTCGGGCAGCGCGTCCTACGAGTTGTCTGTCGATCCGTCTGGAGCTGTGCATTTCTGTGGCAATCACGTGCAGACCGCCTGATTTTCGGACGTCATCTTCGAGGAGGATGTCAGTTCCGCGACCGGCCATATTTGTGGCGATTGTCACGTGTCCTGCATGGCCGGCTTCGCTGACAATCCCCGCTTCCTGTTCGTGGTATCGCGCGTTGAGAATCTGATGTTTGATCAGGCGGTCCTTGAGGAGCAGTCCGAGAGCTTCTGAGGCTTCCACCGATGGCGTTCCCACGAGTACTGCGCGACCGCGTCCGGTGAGTTCATGGATGGCATCGACGATGGCATTGCGTTTGGCTTCCTGTGTTATGAAGAAGCGAGGTGGCAGCCCGCGGCGAATACAGGGTTTGTTGGTTGGAACGGAGGTGACTTTGATGCGGTAGGTTTTTTTCAGTTCGCTGGCCGCCTGGGTTCCCGTACCAGTCATTCCTGCCAGGTGTGCATAGAGGCGGAAAAAGCTTTGCACGGTGATGCGTGCGGCTTCACCGGTAGCCGCGGTGATTGGCACGAGTTCCTTGGCTTCGATTGCCTGGTGCAGGCCATCCTGCCATTTGCGGCCGTCCATGACACGCCCGGTACCCTCATCCACAATCACAATTTTGTTTTCAACGATGACGTAGTCCCGGTCTCGTTCGAAGGCGTGCTTTGCCGTCAGCGCTTTTTCGACCTGTGAGTAAATTCGTTCGGTGTCCATGGAGCTGAGCAGCGATGGTTTTGAGAGCAGCACCACTCGACGACAGCCGGCATCGGTAAGCCATGCGTTTCGCCGCTCGGGCTCGTACACGTAATCCCGCTTATGTTCCAGCTGAAAAGTCGCACGATTGCTCCAGCGAAACAGGTTCACCGTCGCGGGGTCGTTCGGCTGCGTCAGACCAATAATCAGCGGCGTTCGTGCTTCGTCAATGAGAATACTGTCTGCCTCGTCGATCAGTGCAAAGTGATGTCCGCGCTGTACTGGTTCTTCGGTGCCTCTGAGCGTTCGAATGAAGCGACGTACCCTCGGGCTGCCGTCATCCTGAGAGGCCCCGAGACGAAGTCTGTCGCGGAGATAGTCAAACCCCATTTCCTTGGCTGTTCCGTAGGTAATGTCAGCCGCGTAGTTCTGCCGCCGTTCCTCCGCTTCCATATTCTCAAGAATTTTCCCGACGGTCAGCCCCAGCTTCTGGTGGACTGGCCCCATGGTTTCCGCGTCGCGTTTTGCGAGGTAGTCGTTTACTGTGACGACATGAACACCCTGCCCTCCCAAGGCTCGGAGGAAGGATGGCATGGTGGCTGTGAGCGTCTTGCCTTCACCCGTCTGCATTTCTGCGATATGCCCTTCGAACATGGCGATGGCGCCCATGATCTGGACAGGGAAGTGCTGCATGCCCAGACATCGGCGGGCTGATTCACGGACCAGAGCGTAGGCATCGGGGAGCAGATCGGCGAGAGGAGTGCCGGCCCGGGCGTCCCACCGCAGTCGCCGTCCGCGTGCCAGCAGCTCTTCGTCTGAGAGAGTTGTGAGGTGTTCGCTGCGGCGGATGATGTCGTGCGCCATTGCGCGCCAGCGCGAGCGTCGAGCGGTCGCGGGGTGAAAACCGGATTTCACGTAGTGGAACAGATGCGAAGCCAGTGTCATATAACAGTCGCTCGATTTCAGTGAGCCGAAAAGCGTGCGAAGTGCCGATCAATTGATGTGAATTCTGACTTTCACCCCCGTTCCGGGTCTAGGTCAATTCCTGAAGCGGTGTTCCAAAAGGCAGCACCGGAACAGGGCGACCACTGTGGTCGAGGTAATTCGTTGATGTGTCAATCTGCAGGTGCCGGTAGACTGTGGCCAGCACATCCTGGGGCTGTTTGGGGTTGCTGAGTGGCAGGGCACCGTACTGGTCGGATTCGCCAACGATTCGGCCTCCCTTCAAGCCACCCCCTGCCAGTGCTGCACAGAACACATTTGGATAATGGTCACGTCCTCCGGTGGCGTTGACTTTCGGCGTGCGGCCGAATTCTCCCCAGGCCAAAACCATCGTTGAATGCAGCAGACCGCGTTCATGCAGATCCTCGATCAGAGCTGAATAAGCTTTGTCCCAGCGAGGCAGGAAACCGTCGCGCATGGTTTCGTAGCCCTTGACGTGGGTGTCCCACCAGCGGCAATCGACGGTAACCAGCGGCACGCCGGCCTCCACCAGTCGCCGGGCGAGCAGAAACCGTTGACTCCAGGCAGGCACCCCGCAGCGGTCCGGGGTGGGTGCAATGTAGGCGGGCATGTAACCGTACCGTTCCCGCACATGTGCAGGCTCGGAATCGAGATCGAAGGCCTGCCTTGCGGCTGGGCCGAGCAGCAGATCCCAGGCTTTTGCCTGAAAGGAATCGACTGCCTGATAGCGAGCATTCAGATCAGTGAGGCGACGGAACTGATCCAGCTGCTGCAGGAGTGATCGCCGATCTTCGACGCGATCCACAGCAAGTCCGTCTGCGGGAGCGAGGTTGGGAATGCGGAAGGGCTCTGTCTGGGCGGGGTCGGCCAGCGTTTCGAAGGGGGCGCAGGCGGGACCCAGATAAGCCGGGTCCGCACCCGGTACGCGTTTGGGGATCATCACATACGGGGGGAGGTCCGGCCGTCGGCTGGCCAGTTGTTTCGCCACAATGGAACCGCAGCTGGGACGCGAATTGAGATCTGGCGGCCCCTGACTGGGGTAGCCGGTGAAACAAAGCTGATCACCGGAAGAATGGCCTGCGTCGTTGTGGTGCAGGCTGCGGACAATCGACCACTTTTCCATACACTTTGCGGACAGTGGGAGCATGTCGCAGATTTGAATTCCGGGAACGGACGTTGGCATAGAGCCAAAGTAGCCTCGATATTCCACGGGCGCTTCGGGTTTTGGGTCCCAGGTTTCGTGCTGGCTGGGACCGCCGCGCATCCAGAGGATGATTACGGAGGGCTGCCTTGCCGGAGCGAGTGCTGAATTTTCAGCGGCGGAGGCGTGCTGCAGGCGCAGCAGCGTTGCGAGTCCGGGACCTGCAGTACCCAGCATTCCAGCGTGCAGAAAGCCGCGACGTGACGGACGATTAGCGAAGAAGGCTGCCATGGGAGGCTCCGGAAAACATGCAGGGGCGGACAGCAACAGGTAACATCGGCAGTTTCAGGGAATCCCGGACCACCGTCCACAGGAAAACTGGCTGGAATTGTCGGAATTTGGCAGTGAGCCGGAGGAAGCGGGGGGAATGAGTTTGACTTCTCCGTCCGCCCTCCGTCCAATTCGCCCGCTGAATTATTCAGCATTTTCCACCCCCTCGACGCTGCGTTAGCCCACCCGAATGCCCCGATTTGATCTGATTGCCACCACAACTTTCGGCCTTGAAGCCGTCGTCGCCCGCGAAGTTCAGCAGCTCGGCTACCCTGTGCTCCGCACTGTCGATGGCCGCGTGTACTTTCAGGGAGACGAGCGTGATATCGCCCGCTGCAACCTCTGGCTTCGCTCCGCCGACCGACTCCTGATTCGTGTCGGAGAATTCCCGGCCCCGGACTTTGATGCACTCTTTGATCGCACCGTGGATCTGCCATGGGCTGATCTCCTGCCCATCGACGCCAAATTTCCGGTTGCCGGTCGCAGTGTCATGTCTCGTCTCCACGCTGTGCCCTCTGTTCAGGGCTGTGTCAAAAAGGCAATCGTCGAAAGTCTGAAGAAGAAGTACCAGCGATTCCGCTTCGAGGAAAGCGGTGCGATCTATCCGATTGAAGTCTCGCTCCTCCGTGACGTTGCCTCGCTCACCCTCGACACTTCCGGCGATGGTCTGCACAAACGCGGCTACCGTGTCTTCGTCGGCGCTGCCCCGCTTCGTGAAACCATGGCGGCCGGATTGATCCAGCTCAGTTACTGGAACCGCGAACGACTCCTTGTTGATCCTTTCTGTGGCAGCGGCACCATTCCTATTGAAGCCGCCATGATCGGACGCAATATGGCCCCTGGCATGGGCCGCTCTTTCGCCGCTGAAGACTGGCGCTGGTTCGATCGCCGCATCTGGAAGGATACTCGCACCGAGGCCCGTGACCTCCGCCAGCCCCGACTTGCTCAGGCTATCCTTGGCTTCGACCACGACCCCGCCGCCATTCGACTTTCCGAACGTGGCGCCCGAGAAGCCGGCGTCGAAGGCGATATTCAGTTCCGCGAGCAGGAAGTCAGCGACTTTCGCACCGGCCAGGAATACGGAGTCGTCATCTGCAACCCTCCGTATGGCGAACGCCTTGGTGACCCCGAAGAAGTGGCTGCCGTCTATCGCGAGCTCGGGCGTGTCCTGTCCCCGTTGGCCACGTGGAGCATCTATGTCATTACTGCCAGCCGCGCCTTTGAACATCAGTTCGGACGCCGCGCACACCGTCGCAGAAAACTCTTCAACGGCAAGCTCGAATGCCAGTTCTACCAATACCCCGGGCCACCCCCTAAACGCGCTGATTCGGCCCCGAACGCTGCTGCAGAGGCTCTGGCCAGCCACGCTGATCATGCAGCCATCGACGAATCTGACGACGCATACAGCGACGCGGTGACAGAGCCCGTCGATTCGGCGACCGTAATCGAATCCCTGGCGCAGGCTCAGGAACCAACCGAAGATGACGTGGCGGCAGCCGCGGTAGCCGAGGCTGCCGCTGCCGCCGCAGCGTTCAACGCCCAGCCATGGCTTTCCCCTCAATGGATCCTGCACACTCAGGTGCTCCTTGATTCCTTTCAGAAGTACGTCGGCAGAGAACTCATTTCCCGCAGCGATGATCCGGAAGACGAGGCCCGCCGACTCTTCGATGCCTCCTTTGTCGTGGTCTCCCATGGTACCCAGGAAGACCCCGTCCTCAATTACGGCAATCGAACAGCGCTCGCACTTTGGGAAATGGACGCAACCACACTCACCTCCATGCCCTCAAGACTCACCGCCGAACCAGTGCATCGCGATGAGCGTGCACAGATGATGGCACGAGCGCTTCGCGACGGATACGTCGATGACTATCAGGGTGTCCGCATCAGCAGTTCCGGAAAATGCTTTCACATCAGCGATGCCATCATCTGGAATCTGGTAAATCTTTCCGGACAACGCGTCGGACAGGCTGCCACGTTTTCTCGATGGCAATTTCTGGAGTCCCGGCAGCCGGAGGCAGTGGACAGCTGACGCAGGTCTTGCCCGCAGGCCACTCCGGCAATCCCCAGTCAAATATGTTGTACGTGTTCGCAGCCGCTGACACCCCCGCTTTGCATCGCCGTCGCGTTGGCCTAAGATCCGTGGAGTGTGAGCACGTCTGCGACTGTCTCTCGTATCCTTCGACCACAGAAGTCTTCGCGATGTCCAGCAGAATTGAAGTCGGAAACCTTTGTATTCCCGCGGTTTTGTTTGTGTTGTTCGGTGCGCAGTTGCCTGCGGAGGACTGGAGTCGATTTCGGGGAGCGAACGGGACTGGCGTGAGTGATGCAGTGGGACTGCCGGTGGAGTGGAGCGAGAGCCGCAATCTGATCTGGAAGCGGGACCTTCCGGGAGAGGGTTCATCGAGCCCGGTGATTGCAGGCGACCGAGTTTTCGTCACGTGCTACGCAGGCTACGGTGCTGATGCAGGAAATGATCCCGCAAAGCTGGTGCGGCAACTGGTGTGCATCAGTGCCGACAACGGTAACGTGCTGTGGACCGCACAGGCAAAGACGCCGCAGCGTGAGGATCCTCCGCAGGGTTATATTCTGGAGCATGGATATGCCAGCAATTCAGCGACGACGGATGGTGAGCGGGTATATGCGTTTTACGGGAAGTCCGGAGTTGCCGCGTACGATCTGGACGGGAAGGAATTGTGGACATGCAGCGTCGGTACAGAGTCCGCAAATCGGCAATGGGGGTCGGCGGCAAGTCTCACGCTGTTTGAAGATCTGCTGATTGTGAACGCGGCGGAAGAGGGGCGTGCGGTGCTGGGGCTGAACAAGCTGACTGGTGAGCAGGTCTGGAAGTCAGAGGCGGAGGCGCTGGAGCTGTCTTATGGTACACCTGCGCAGCTGCAGCGGGCGGATGGTCAGACGGAATTGATTCTGGCGGTTCCCGGCGAGGTCTGGGGACTGAACGCACGAACCGGAAAGCTGGCGTGGTATGCAGAGACACCGCTGACGGGCAATGTAAGCCCGGCTCCGCTTGTGGATGGTCAGTCGATTTATGTATTTGGCGGTTTTCGATCGTCCGGGAGCCTGCGAGTACGAGCTGGTGGGCGCGGTGACGTGACGAAGACGCATGTGGAGTGGACCAGCCGCAGCAGTTCGTATGTGGCAACACCCGTGCTTGTGGAGGGCCGGCTGTACTGGGTGGACGATCAGGGGATCGCCTGGTGCCTTGATGCGGGGACCGGAGAAACGATCTACCGGGAGCGAGTGCCGGGATTAAGGAGTGGCGGGCGTCCGGTGTATGCATCGCCAATCGTTGCCGAGGGGCGGATCTATGTCGTGACGCGTCGAGATGGCGTGCTGGTGGTGCCGGCAGAGAAGGAGTTCAGTGTTCTGCAGCAGAATCGATTTGCGGGCGACGAGAGTGATTTCAACGCGACGCCGGCAGTCCATGGCAAGCGAATGCTGCTGCGGTCAAATCGAGCCATGTATTGTGTGGGTCAGTGAACTGGTACACGTCAGATTGCAGTTGATATCCGTCGGGTTGATGCGGCCGCGAAAAAACGCATCGTCGCTGGCGAGCGGCCAAAGTCAGTCGGCCGCTTCGTCCCTATGGCCCTGACTTTCTGGCAAGAGTGGGTGCCGGGAGGGCGAAGCTGGGATGGTGCAACGGTGGTAAGGACACCTGATTTCGTTCTTTGGATCCGCTCCATCGTGACAAGGCGCGCGGGGGATGTCAATTCCCCACCCCTACCCACCCTCCCCCGGTAACTGTACGCGCGACCTCAAAGTGCGTGGCACCTGCAGCGGCACCTGCAGCGAAAATCCCAGAGAATTTATTGGCGTCCGCATCATTTGGTGTGGCACCGGGGACAGTCCCCGCGGACGCACCGGTGGGCGTGCAACAGCGGCTGCTGGCGGGGCGATAGAATCGTCACAAACCGAAGAGTCCGCAGAAACCGCAACCGGTAGGCGGCTGCCGGGGACAGTCCCCGCAGTCGCAGACACCGGGGGAAATGAGATGGGGCGGTGGCCGGCAAGATGGGCTCGTTACGGCCCTAAGGTGCATGGCACCTGTAAAGAAAAATCCCAGAGAATTTATTGGCGTCCGCATCATTTGGTGTGGCACCGGGGACAGTCCCCGCGGCGACTGCGGCAGGCGTGCAACAGCGGCGGTTGGCGGGGCGATAGAATCGTTACAAACCGAAGAGTCCGCAGAAAC
>JBJTOP010000296.1:0-5920 GCA_046074645.1 Planctomycetaceae bacterium
AGCGTTTTCTGATGGCCAATTCGGGCTGGTATTCCACCCGTGTGCCAACGGCTTCGTGCCCGACATTCGCCCGGTTTGGCGAGAGGCCGCGCGAGTTCTGCGTCCTGGTGGCCTGCTGCTCGCGGGTTTTACGAATCCCCTTCTGTATCTGTTCGACGACGCCCGGCTGGCAGCGGGGGAATTCGTCGTGCGGCACCGCATCCCGTACTCGGACCTGACCAGCCTGACCGATGAGGAACGGCGGCGGTACGTGGATAAAGGGGAGCCACTCTGCTTCGGGCACACTCTGGCCGACCAGATCGGTGGCCAGCTGGACGCTGGCCTGGCCCTTACCGGGTTGTATGAAGACGGTGGGGTGGCATGGAAATTGACTGAGTACATCGCATGTTTTATTGCCACGCGAGCGATGCGATTCTGAGCGAGCGACGGTCTGCTGCGTCTGCCTCGAAGGTTGATCGCGGAGAGGGACAAAACAGCAGGCTGTCTGATCGGCTCTGATGTCAGTTCAGTTGCTGCCTCCAACCCTGAGGCCTGCGAGTGTTTGCCTGAGTTTTGTGAATTCCGCTGCGTTCTCGGGGAGAGTCTGATCCTGAAACGCAGGCAGCAGGTATTCCCAGACCAGGTCCAGCTGCCGCTGCATGTTGCCCGTTTTCGCGGTGATGGCGATGACTGTGTCCTGTATCGGGAGCACGATGCAGAACTGTCCGTCTCTGCCATCGCCGCGGCAGGCTCCATGGCGACACTGCCAGAACTGGAATCCGTAACCTTCGCGCCAGTCCGGATTGGCACCGCTGGGCGCTTTGTCGTTTTGCACCTGCCGACTTGTGGCAGCCACGATCCACTCGGAGGGAACGAGCTGCTGGCCGTGCCATTTTCCCTTTTGCAGGTACAACTGCCCGAACTTGGCGATGTCTTCTGTGCAAAGGTACAGCCCGTAGCCACCAATCGAGATACCCTGCGGACTTGTGTCCCACTTTGGTGTTTCGATCCCGAGAGGTTCGAACAGTCGCGGCGTCAGATAATCGAGCACTGTCTGGCCCGTGACTTTGCTGACGATCGCTGACTGCATGTACGTGGCGGGCGTGTTGTAGAGAAACGTTGAACCTGGCTTGTGGGCGACGGGTTCCGCGAGGAATTTTTTTGTCCAGACATCATCTTTCCCGAGCTTCGGCTCGGTCGCGTGCCCAGTTGACATGGTCAGCAGGTCACGGACTCGCATGGCCTTCAGGTTCTCTGATGGCTGGGCAGGGGCATCGTCCGGAAAGAACTTCAGCACGGGATCGTCGATGCTGAGTTTTCCTTCAGCAACGGCCAGGCCGACTGCGGTGGACGTGAAGCTTTTGCTGAGCGACCAAAGGATATGCGGCTGCTCTGCAGATTCCGGATTCCACCAGCCTTCCGCCACGACATGACCGTGCCGGACCAGCATGAAGCTGTGCATGGTGTTGACTTTGCTGTTCGCCGCTTCGACGAACTCACGGATCTTTCCCGATGAGATGCCCTGTGACTCGGGAGAACTTCGGGGCAGAGCCCGCGATGGCGTGCGGCTCACAGGTTCGTCCTGTGCGAAGGCCGCATTTCCGATCAACGCGATGGAAAGTGCGATGAGTGACCACGAAATCTGAGTACGAACGCTTGCAGCCAGCATGTTTTTGTGACTCCGAATCTTGAGGATGAATTGCCGGAGTCCTGGCAGGCTGCTTCACAGCGGAACCAGTGCCGGTGACGGACAGTCCATCGCCTGCACAGAAGATTTGCGCGTCGTGGTTGCATCTGAGGGTGTACTGGTCAGACGGACCTGGGTGGCTGCCGCAGGTCGCCGCAGTGCCGGGCAGAGCTGAGTTTGTTCGGTTCAGAATGGTCATTTCAGATTGAGGCACATCTGCTGTGCGTAAGGATTCAGCGGCCCACTTTTGATTGCAGGCTCTGGTGACCTCTCTCGAGTTAAGGGTTGCCCTGAGATGCGGTTCGAACGGGGTGGGCGTACGGTTGGCAAATGGGCTGCATGTCTGGATGTTGCGGCCGGACTTGTGAATCTCGTGGGACGAACTGTTGACTGTGTGAAGTCGCCCGACCATTGTGATGAAATTCTGCGGTCGCGGGTTGAGGCCACCCGAGCTTTGGGAGTGGCGTGTCGAGCGGTGACTGCGGCACCCTTCGTCGAGTCAAATCGCACCGCCAAAACAGGCGTATGAGCAGATTTGGCGATCAACAGATTTGGCGGTTTGCGTGTGGACGCAGCACATCGGTTTGACGCCGAGGAGAGCGATTGACATGCAGGGAGCAGTGAACGAAAGTTCGGACCGAGTAGCTCTCGCGTTTTCGTTGCCTTCCGAATCCGGGTCCAAAAACAGCGTTGCCGATGACCTGATATTCAATCGCGTGAAGGCCGCAAGGGCGTGGAGATCGACACTGATCGTGATCTTAGAGGTTTGTGGGCGTCTCCAGCATACGGCTGTTTGTCGTGGACAGTCAATGATTACCTTAATACCAACTCGTATGCATTGGATCAGGGATGACGGGACCGACGATCCGTCTGATCTTTGTGCACATTCGCCCGTGCGTTTCGAGGTGGGTGACAAAATCCTGGTCGCTCCTGACCACGGGGATTTCACAGTCAGTGCCGCAGCGATCTACCTGCTGCGCACTCTGGAACGCAACCACACATCTGATGCTCCTGTTGGCGACCAGTTGTTTCCGTGTTGCGGCCACTCCATGCACGACACTGGCGATGAAGACGTCTGGTTTTGTGGTTGCCCAAATGGCGTTGACGTGTTTGTTACGCATGAAGCGGACGGCCGAATCCGCCTGACACAGCGTGACGGTCAGTCATGTGTGGTGTCGGCGGATGAATGGCGTCGGGCGATCAATCGTTTCTCGGACTGTGTTCGAGCCTTTTACGATGATTCACTTCCGAGGATTCCCGGTGACGACGACGCTGCCGGATTCGCCAGAATGATGACTGAATGGGACCGTCGCAGAGGCGAGGCAGGGATCGGTGAAAGCGCGGTTTAATCGAAGCCGTGGGCCGTTTGGTTTCTGAAGTTGAAGAACTGGTGTGACAATTCAGCGGGGCACGGGTGGTGAGCAGCGCTTGTTCTATTCGGCGGTCGAGGCGTTCATGGCGACGCGGAAACTGACGAACCCGGCGAACGCTGGACTTGTCGCCGTTCGGTTTGCGGATCGGCAGTAGGCTGCTGAATATCCGATGCTGCCGCCGCGATAGACGCGATCAGTGCCCTCGTGGGGACCGGTCGGGTCGATCGCGGGGCGACCGGAGTAAACCTCGTACCAGTCGGCGCACCACTCCCGCGCGTTTCCGTGCATGTCGTAGAGTCCCCAGGCGTTGGGTTTCTTTCGGCCAACAGCGGACGTTCGGAGTCCGACGCTGTTTTCCCTGTACCAGGCGTACTCGCCAGGCAGCCGTACATCATTCCCAAAAGCGAACTCATCCGGGCTCCCCGCCCGGCAGGCATATTCCCACTCGGCCTCACTCGGCAGACGGTACACGCGACCTGCGGCTTGTTCCTCGGTGCGTTCTGACAGGCGTTTGCAGAACTCAACCGCGTCGAACCACGAGATCTGATCCACCGGAAGGTTCGCTCCACCGTCTTCGATGCCGGGACCCTGGAACTGGCCTGGATTCCGCCCCATCACCCTTTTGAACTGGGACTGTGTGACCTCGAATGCCCCGATGTAGTAGTCGCGTGTGAGGGTAACCTGGTGTTGACGTTCATCGCCATCAGCCTCGGGGTTGCCGCGAGCCGAGCCCATCGCAAACTGGCCCCTGGGGATAAGCACAAGCTGCATCCCGATACTGTTCTTGAATTCTTTGACGGTCTGGGCCGTCGCGATTTGTGAACTGTTGAGGCAAGTGATGAGAACCGCGGTGATCAGCATTAAACGAGGGAGCATTGTCTTGTTCTGCGCTGCAGGGAAGAATCGGCCAGCGAAACGGCCTGTTGGTTGGGATTCACTGATCATTGGACTCCTTCGGTGATATGAGGTTAGCATGCGTCCTGTATGCGGCACAGGAGCACGCGCGGGGCCGATGTGTGCTGGTCAGACGCGATTCAGAGTTTGGCCTGCTGAGAGATGTTGAGATCCTTTTCTGCCATCTGCGGAAGTGATAGACCGGGCGACAACCGGTGAAAGTCGCGATCGGAATGCAGGAACATCCGAGGAGTTCTTCCAATGACAATTCAGAATGACCTGAAGAAACAGATTTACGAGTGTGAATGTCAGCCATGCAAGGCGATTGTCTGGCTGATGGAGCAGTGTGCCGCTCATTTCGTATTCTCCCGTTTGCACCCTGGTCGGCTTTGTGAAATCGCTGTTGTTGCTGCTGCGGGGGAAGTGGGGCTTCCGAAAGAGCATGTCGTCGCTGAACGGCGTAAGTATGCGGATCACCTTGACGTTACCCTTTCCGGACCCACGAGTGACTCGGATGAGCCCGTACATATCGAGTGGGCGATCAGCAACTCGAACCACAACCCGGATGCGTCTGAGCGAATTAATCTCGGTCGCGCGTACGCCACATTTTCGGATGGGCGATACCGCATCCGAACGGAGTGCGAGTCTGCGTAAGAGCTGTCGCGGCCACTGTGGGACCTGGGACCGACCAGTGTAGCTCGGTGATCATACTTGACATGTGATCTGTGGCCGTCGAGACTTCCAACGGCGGTTTTCATCTCTTGCTGCTGAATTGGATCAGAGGGGATTTGCGAGACGGAGCCCATGGAAACCAAACGACAGCAGTACACGGCTCTGGTTGAAAAACGGAAGGCGTGCCGTCTGTGCGCGGGACTTGCAAACCCTGCGAAGCCGGCGTTGCGGCAATTCGATTCCGAGGAAATTGGCCCCTGGTCTCGTCTCCACGGCGATCTTGATGCGCAGCTGATGATCGTCGGTCAGGACTGGGGAGGTGTGAAGTATTACAAGGACAACAAAGGCCTGGACAAGCTCGCCAATCCCACCATGCGTAATCTGGAAACGCTGCTCCACCACATCGGGATCCGGGTCAGCGTTACGAGCTACGCTGAAGAGGCCCGTGGCCTCTTCCTGACCAACGCTGTTCTTTGCCTCAAAAAACGGTGGCCTTCAGGCGAGGATCGAACACGAGTGGGCGTGGAACTGTGGTTCGCAGTTTCTGCGGCAGCAAATTGAAATTGTTCGGCCGAGAGTGGTTGTTGCCCTCGGCGCCTTTGCCTTTCATGCGGTGCTCAGAGCGTTTGGGGAACCGATGATTGAATTGCGAACTGCGATCGAAGACACCGAGGGTAATGAAATCCTCGATGGCGTTCGCTTGTTTGCTGCTTACCACTGCGGAAACGGAACAGTGAATCGCAACCGTGACCTGCAGCAGCAGATGACCAATTGGTAGAGACTTCGGAGATTCCTGCGACCAGTGCCCAAAGGACGATCGAAACGCTAATGCGTGTGACCGATGACGCCTGTGTGAATTGGAAGAGAGTCCGAGGCGGTCGCGTTTGCAGCATCGTCAGCCCCTGCTCACTGCGGACTACTTCCATCCTGTGCAACACACCCTGCTGCCGGGAATACTCTTATTGAACGGCCATGGACGCCAGCGTGATCATCGCTCACCGGCGATCTGCTCCATCGCAAGTCAGGCCACGCTACGCACACACGACAGACGTCATGTCTGCGTTCATCAGCCCCGATCAGCGGTTCTCGTTGAACCGCAGCCATCCCGCGTCCATCCCGGAATTCCACATTCCGCAGTCGTCAGTCGCCCTGTGAATCGCGTAGTTCTTCAGATAGCGATGTCACACTTTGCACTCTTTCCCCGAGGCAGCACCATGGCGACTGCAGACACACACCCTTCGACACTGACCGTCGAATCCACACCCCTGCTGGTGGATGCCACCGCGGCCGCTGCGTTGTGTGGCAAGCACCTGCG
>JBJTOP010000297.1:0-2382 GCA_046074645.1 Planctomycetaceae bacterium
CTCAGAGATCGGCCAGCTTTCAGACCGCTGTTCTGGCTGAGTGTTCTGCAGCTCGCTGGAGTCGATCAAGGGCACGCGACAAGGCGTGGCCAACTGCTGCCCGCGGAGGGACCGAAGAGAGAAAAGAGGAGACCGCAGGAGAATGCAGAAAGCCGAGAGTCTCTTCTCTCGTTTCTCCATGCTCCTGCTCTCTTTTTTGACGGCAGGTGCCGTCAAAAAATGGGCGTGCAGACAATGTAATTGACAGACTGTCGATTTCGTGCCAAAATTTTTTAGATTTTTCTCGGCACGAAATCGACAGTCGTTCGATTAGGTGCCAATTGTTCACAAACGTTTTCAGGCACGAAATCGACATGACTGATTTCATTGGCAGAGCCCCGGAGCGAGCGGAGTTCTCTGAACTTCTGGCCAGACGCACCAGCTCACTGGTGACCTGTCAGGGAAGACGACGGATTGGCAAAAGTCGATTCATCCGTGAATGTGCCTCAGAAGCTGATTTATTTTTCGAGTTCTCAGGGCTCCCGCCACGTCCTGGACTGACTCGCAAAGAACAGCTGAATGTGTTCGCTGAACAGCTCTCGCGCCAGTCGCGGACTCCCCGGTTGCCGCTTGACAGCTGGGCCACTGCCTTTCAGCTGCTGGCAAGCCAGCTTCCCGACAGGGGAACGCTTGTGATACTGCTCGACGAGATCTCATGGATGGGCATCGGTGAGCCTGACTTCGCAGGATACATCAAGAATGCCTGGGACGAACTGTTTTCGAGGCGACCGCGGACAGTGGTGGTCCTTTGCGGGTCCGTTTCCGCGTGGATCGACGAGAACATTCTGAACAATACGGGCTTCGTCGGAAGATGCTCATGGCAGTTCCATCTGCGACCGCTTGAGCTGCATGAGTCTCAGCGTTTCTGGGGGCGTGCCGCATCCCGGATCAGCACCGCTGAGAAACTCCGATTTCTCGCCGTTACAGGTGGCATCCCGCGATATCTTGAAGAACTCAATACTCGTCAAACTGCCGAACAAAATATTGCTCGGCTCTGCTTCCACCGAGGCGGCATGCTGTTTCATGAGTTCGAGAGTATCTTCCATGACGTGTTCAGCCGCAGAGCGACTTCCTGTCGTGAGATTGTGCTGGCACTCGTTGATGGTCCGAAAAGTGTGGACGAGATCAGTCAGTCGATTGGTCGAGAGCGAGGTGGAAGTCTCAGTCAGTCATTGCTTGAACTGGTCAGTTCCGGTTTCCTCGCAAGAGACGTCTCGCCAAAGATCCCCGGACTCCCCGGTTCACGTTCAGCCCGTTCGCAAACACGCCGGATACGCTATCGACTGTCTGACAATTACCTGCGGTTTTACCTTCGTTACGTTGAACCGCATCGTGAGCAGATCATGAAAGGGCGTTTCAAATGGACGGCCCTCGAACAACTTGCAAACTGGGACTCCGTGATGGGGCTGCAGTTCGAAAGCCTCGTACTGGAGAATCTCGATGTTGTCTTCGACCGTTTGCACATCGCCCGGCACACCGTGCTCTTTGCTGGTCCCTGGTTTCAACGGAAAACGCAGCGTCAGCAGGGATGTCAGGTTGATCTGCTGATTCAGACGCGACGATCCCTCTACGTCTGTGAGATCCGTTTCAGAAATCGAATCGATGCCTCCGTCGTTGCCGAGGTCGATAATAAACTGGCCGCGCTGAAACTGTCCGGCACCCGTTCGGTTCGAACGGTACTCATCCATCACGGAAAGCTCCACCCGGCAATTGTAGAGGACAACGTGTTCGACTTTCTGCTTTCCGCTGACGAGCTGTTTCGGGAATAGACCGAGCTGCATATCAAATCTCAGGTCACGCGGTCTCACAGGCCGAAATCGCGCAGGGAACCCGGCCGGGCGAATCCTGCGAGGACTGGACCATTCGCTGTTGGCTGTTGGATACTGTTCCCATCATGCGTCATGAGCAAAATCAGCAGCCCCGTGAAAAGCATCCCACAACCACGATTTTGCGCTCGTTTCGCCATCCCCGCCCCGCCAGGGGATAAGTGAAACGATGTTCAGGACGCGGGGACGCCGGGAAGTCAGGGCGCAAGGATGAAATGCGGGAAATCAGAACCTTCTGCCTTTCCTTTGCGTTTTTGCGTGAGACCAGCAGTCGTGGCGGCGGATGACCGGGGTGAGAGATGTCAATTGGCAGGCTGAACCCTCGTACCAGTTCCCGTGTCCTCGAATTTCCACCACCGAAAATTTTCATTCTCACCATGATTTATCGATGAAAATCGCCACGAATTGTTGGCATCCAAACCACTCGCAGGCGTATGATCCGCTATCCGACTGCCGGGAATACCGATCCCTGGCAGCCGGCAGCAACAGAGCCTGTTCCGCAGCTCCAGGAGACTGC
>JBJTOP010000298.1:0-5523 GCA_046074645.1 Planctomycetaceae bacterium
GGAGAACCATAAGGCGGATGACCGGTGTCAGGAGATAAGCCCACGAATGGTGGCACCGCAGCATTCCGCGGACCCAGCAGTGTCGTCCCGAATGCACCTGCATCCGAATGCCACCTGCAGACCATCCGGCAAAGCTGCCAAATTCCATGCAGAACTCCCGGTCCCAACCCAAAGTCACAGCGATGCCCACAGCCACCAGAAAAATCACCAAAAAGGCAAGTCGGAAGGCTGACACCAAATCCAGCTCCCGAACGCGATCCGAATTCCACCCACAATTCCTAATCACCAACGCCATCACCCGCGATCTGACAACCACCGAACGCGCTCGAGGATTCCTGCAGACTGCTACACTGTCCGAACAGTGGGTGAGCAGCATGAGTCAGCGCGCGCTCCTGCTTGAAGCCCACCACACCACACACATCGAAGGCACCCAACTCACCCTCGAACAGTCCGAAAAACTGCTCGCAGGTAAGCAGGTGCATGGCGTCTCCCGAGATGAACGCCTTGAACTGCTCAACTACAGAGAAGCCTTCGAGTTGGTCGCCAGGTACATTCTCAGCGACAGCCCCATCACCGAAACTCTCATCCGCGAAATCTACCGCCTGCTGGTCGTCGGTGTCCGCGGCGGAGAAGCACGGCCCGGCGAATATCGCCGCGTCGAGAACCTCGTTGCCAACACTGAAACCGGTCGGATCATCTACACCCCGCCTCCGGCAGACGATGTTCCCGAACTCATGCGACAACTTGTTGAATGGCTGAATACGGAGACCGATGTCCCTCCCGTACTCATGTCCGGGCTCGCACAGTTCCAGCTCGTTCACATTCACCCGTTTATCGACGGCAACGGCAGAACCTCCCGACTTCTGTCCACCCTCTGCCTCTACTGCACCGGCTGGCTGGAATACTATTGCCACGGACTCGCGTCGCAAATGAACGAAACCGTCGAGCGGGGACGCAAAGTGATCCGTACCGATGTGCTGACCCGCCAACACGATCTCAATGACCGGCAGGTCTTCGTTCTCCAGTCACTCATGGATGGAATGCAGATCAGGATCTCTGATGTGGAATCCCGATTTCCCCGTGTCAACCGCAGAACTCTGCAGCGTGACCTGAAACGTCTGACCGATCTCGCACTCATCGAGTATTCCGCGGCCAGTGCAACGGATCCAAACCGAGAATACCGTCTGCGGATGCTGTGACATCGAGCTGTGACATGAGCTGTGACATGAGATCAATTTCACAGCATTTTCACGTGTAAAAAGACTAAGAATCAGCAACACGGAGCTGTGACAAGGAGCTGTGAAAAGCTGTGACAGAGACTGTGACAGTGGTTCGAAAATGGTTCATCACCACTGGCGGATCAGTCTGCCTTCCAGAGCCATTCAGCGTGGGCTGTTGAGCTGATCGTGGCCGTGCGTGCGAGGGTCGATGCGCCGAGTGGAAGTCAGCCTGCAGTTTCAAGGCAGGTCTGACACTCGCCCTTCAGCAGAATCTCGCTGACTGCACCAATTTCCTGCGTCCGTCTTTTGGAGCCTGCAGTGAATTCGAGCGGTTCGAGGCACTGCACGCGCCCGCAGGATAAACAGACGAAGTGCGGATGCCGGTTGCGATCCGGATGCTGCAGGTTTGCCAGTTCGAATCGCCAG
Organism: Planctomycetaceae bacterium; assembly: GCA_046074645.1. Lineage (GTDB taxonomy): Bacteria > Planctomycetota > Planctomycetia > Planctomycetales > Planctomycetaceae > SXXK01. Next base: position 1,647 of record JBJTOP010000298.1, read on the forward strand.
ACATGGTCACCCAGTTCGGTTCGCAGAAGCAATCCTTCGTCGGTCAGGTCGGACAGATTGCGGAAAACCGTAGCCTTGTCAAAACCAGCGGGTACCAGCCGCTCAGCGAGGTCTGCGTGAGTCACAGGCGCCTGGATTTCTCTGAGGATCTGCATCACGGCAATTCGGGCAGGGGTCGCCCGCAGCTGACGACTTCGCAGTAATTCCCGAATTTCCTCAATTTCCTGCACTTCATGTCGACTGCTGCGAGTGGCCATATCGAATCCTGAAACAAAGGTGATCGAATATGTCTCAGGTGATTTTAGAGGAAATCTGTAAGGACTCGAGAGGACACTTGAATTATTGCGCAGTCTCGAAGGTTGCTCGGAGCACGAGCACTTCTCCGTGCTGTGTGCCTGCAGCGAGCCGCCTTTGGTCTGCGGCCCACGCCAATTTTGAAATGCGGGAGTTCAGTCGGGCAATGGCCACAGGCGTTTTTCGGCTTCGGGGCGCCCACAGAAATATCACCCCATCTGCATCTCCGGAAGCCAGAAGCGGTCCGCGCGGCTGATACTGCAGCTGTGTGATCCGAGTGTTGTGCGATTCCAGCATGAGCGGTTGTCGCCCCTCCGGACCGACACCGCTGCAGTCCCAGATTACCACCGTGTCGCTTCCTCCTGTCGCCAGAAACCGGCCCGCAGAATCCCACGAAAGCTCCTCAACACGCAGTGCGAATCCGCTCATCTGCAAGTCCCGACCCGTTCGGACAGACCACAGGTGGACAGACTGATCCTGTTCTCCCGTGGCGATGAACCGGCTGTCCGGACTCCACGCCAGCGCCAGACTTGAGCCCTTCCAGGTGTAGTCCCGCCGGGGCTTTCCTGTGATGTGCAGCGAAACTCCAAGGTATGCACAGGACGCAAGGGAACTGCCATCGGGATTCCAGCCGATATCCGTGACGGTGCTGGCGTGAGCTGAGCTTTCATAGTGCAGTTGCCCATCGCTGTCGAAAATCCTGATCGTTCGCCCCGCGGCACTTGCCAGCCTTGCCCCATTCGGCTTCCAGGCGACGCGAGTTCCCCAGGGGGCGCCTGCGTCGAGCTCATGCAGAAGCCTTCCGCTGGGGGCGTCCCAGATTCTGACCCGGCCATCGTGGCCGATTGATGCCAGCTGAACATCGTCGGGACGCCACGAAACGGATGCTCCGCCACCCGCGTGATGTCCGAGCAGACAGGTCTCGCCACTGTCGACATTCCACGCCTTGACGTGACCTTCGATCGTGATCGCCGCCAGAAACCTGCCGGCTGATGACCAGGCAAGATCTGCGATATAGTCCTCTGGTCTTGCGCACCAGTCCAGCGCGAAGCCTGCGAGCGAGTCTGTCAGCAGAGGCATGATTCAAAACCCTGATTTAGCATTTCGCGGTCAAGGCCACGACCGATGAAGATCAGCGAGTTCCTGCGGGACTGCTCACCCCATGGACGATCAGGACGACCATCGAACAGCATGTGCACTCCCTGGAAAACATACCGCTTTTCCATGCCCCGAAAATTGAGAATCCCCTTCATGCGGAAAATGTTCGGTCCCTGCTCCGCCAGCAGCTCACGCAGCCACGCCTGAAACCGCTCCAGATCAAGTTCGCCAGCTGTGGTGATGCCCACTGATGTGATTTCTTCATCGTGCTCATGATCCGGTTTGTATTCACGAGTGACAATCGGGGTGATCACAGTGCCAGCCGCATCCCTGAGCATCCCGGAAAACTCGTCTGGATGATGTTCTGTGAACAACACCCACGCTCCTGAATGCGGTACCACCAATGGAAAGACTGCAGGAGCCTGGTCCAGTTGCAGACTGAGAAGTTCCTGGTCTGCGGTTATCGGGACTCCTGCGGCGAGATTCACAGGCTCTGCAGAAAACCGGACCACCGCGGACTCCACAATCGCCCGCATACTCGGCTCATCAGCATTCGCGGCCGCTGCCATGCACAGATTCATCGCCGGATCCGGTCCGGACTGCAGGACCAGCGAATATTCTCCGGCAGACAATGAATACAGCCCGCTCCACTCGAACGGATACTCCGGTTCAAGAAACTTCGGATCCGTTTCGAGTGCTCGGTTCAGGTCAAAACCGCCGAGATTCAGCACGAGATCCAGATCCACCGCAGCGTCCCGAGTCCGATAAATCCGCGCGGCGGAATTCATGCTGTGAATTCTGGCCTCCAGAAGATCCAGCGCAGCCGGAGTTACGAGGTCTGTTTTGTTCAGCAGGATCACGTCCGCGAATGCGATCTGCTCACGCACTTCATCAGAGCTGTCGATGTGCTGCTGCACGTGAAACGCATCCACCAGTGTCACAATTCCGTCCAGCGACAAAAGACTGCGGATCTCATCATCCATGAAGAATGTCTGCGCCACCGGGCCGGGGTCCGCCATACCGGTCGTCTCAACCAGAATGTGGTCAAACCGATCCCTTCGCTTCATCAGGTTTCCGAGAATTCGAATGAGATCCCCCCGAACGGTGCAGCAGATACAACCGTTGTTCATCTCGAAGATTTCTTCCTCAGCACCAATGACCAGGTCATTGTCAACACCGACCTCCCCAAACTCATTTTCAATCACCGCAATCCGCTTTCCGTGATTCTCTGAAAGAATCCGATTCAGCAGTGTGGTTTTTCCAGCGCCCAGAAATCCGGTCAGCACAGTGACCGGCACAGCGTTTGCCGACGACTCAGCCATACAACACCTTCTTCTGAAAATAACCCCAAAGACGAGGAAGATTCAATCCGGACATGACCACTGAGCAGGCTGCCAGTAACCGTCAGACGCCAGCACCTTCAACAGGCTTTCATGCGTCACCTCTTCAAGTGGAACCGGCAGTTTCCACTGCCGAGGTGCTGCAGCCTCTGCCAGCAGGGCAATCACCGTTTCGACCGGTGGACAACCAGGCTCACTGCACTCCACCTGTCGCACCATTACAAATGACCCTTCAGGGGGCTGAAGAGCAGCCATGCACCACCGACGGATCTCGTCCGACTTCGCAACTGCTTCACGCCCCGATCTTCGAAACAGCCACATAAATGAGCATCCACATGTGGGTTCAGGAACCAATCAATACAAAAATGACGGGTTGCAGATGCAACGCGTGTGCGTTAGCATACATGTTGTGCATGTAGTGTCAACGTGGATTGAGAGTTTGTGGCTGAAAATGGCTGAGGATGCACCCGGTTTGAGGATTCCGTCAGATGAAGTCTTCGGTGGTCGTTTTGTGCCTGCTGATTCTGTCTGTTTGCGGCTGCTCCAGGCAGGAAAACCGCGTGGATTCACCTGCCACTTCCACCCCACATCCCCGGATCGTCGTCACCTTCAGTATCGCAGAAGACTGGGTGCGGAATGTTGCCGGGCCAGATGCCGACATCGTGGCCCTCGTTGGCCGCAACGCCGATGCACACGCATGGGAACCCACGCCTCGCTCCGCTGCCGCACTTGCTGATGCCGATCTCGTGGTTGAAATCGGACGTGGCTTTGAAGTCTGGCTGGACGAACTGTACATCGCAAGCGGTTCTGCCGGGACACGCGTGGTGCTTGCCGAACAGCTGAACGATGTTCGTCATGAACCACCGGAAGGCGCCGAACAGGATCCGCACGTCTGGCACGACCCGGTGCTCGTGGTCCAGATGATAGAGCGGATTCGGGACGCGCTGACAACGGTGAACCCCCGCGAGTCCGGCAATTACAAGGCGCGTGCAGACGGCTATATTCAACGGATTCGGGGACTGCATGAAACGGCGCTCGGCATGATCTCTCGCCTGTCGCCGCACCGCAGAAAGCTCATCACTGCACACGACACCTTTGGTTTTTTCGCCGGGCGGTATGGTTTTCAGATTCGCAGCCTGCTCGGG
>JBJTOP010000299.1:0-6630 GCA_046074645.1 Planctomycetaceae bacterium
CATCGGCCAGCTACACGGATCGTGTGGTGCATCACGCGCTGTGCAACGTGCTGGAGCCGCAATTTGAGCGGCGGTTTATCTATGACAGCTACGCCTGTCGGCGGGGCAAGGGAACGATGGCTGCCCTGCAGCGAGCGCACAAGTTTTGCCGACAGTTTCCGTATGTCCTGAAACTGGACATTCAGAAGTACTTCCCATCGATTGATCATGAGATTCTGTTTGAATCGATTTCCGCAACCTTCAAGGACCCTCGGATTCTGGGATTGGTTGACCTGATTATCCGTCGGCACGATGCACCTCAGTCACCTCCACGCTGGTTTCCCGGCGACGATCTGCTGACACCTGGCGAGCGTCCGCGGGGTCTGCCGATCGGGAATCAGACCAGCCAGTTGTTCGGAAATGTCATGCTGGACCCACTGGATCACTATATTAAAGAATGTCTGTGTGTGCGTGGGTATGTGCGTTATGCCGACGATATGCTGGTGTTCGGGGCATCGGCGGCTGAGCTTCACAGTCTGCGTCCCCGGATACAGAATTTTCTGGCAGGGCGACGCCTGAATGTGAATGCCCGGAAGTGCCAGGTGTTTCCCTGTCGAAACGGAGTCCCTTTTCTGGGTGCGCGGCTTTTTCCGCGGAGCGTGAAAATGTCGCGGCGGCTGATTCGACGCTTTCGTCGCCGTGCACTGACCATGCAACGACACTTTCAGCAAGGCCGTATCTCGCTGCAGGACATTCAGCCACGGATCGTGTCGTGGCTCGGGCATGTTCGGCATCTGGCCCCGGACACATTTCTCGGTGATCTTCTTGAAAGTCTGGCTCTGAGCCGGTGATTGGGCAGCAGGACGCAGTCAGCCACAGTGCGGGCAAAGATGCAGATCCCTGCAGATCCCTCTTTCCATTTCGAACGGGCGGTACGAACTGGGTTCTTCGTCGCACCTTCAGTGTTCGTTGTTTCTCGGGGAGGTGTCTTATGAGAACGGTGACTGAGGATTCCAGTGTTCGGGTGTCAGCTGCGGGATCAGTTGCAGGCGGATCATCTGCGGTTTCGGGAGCAGCGATTTTACCGTGCAGCGTGACTGTTGGCCGGATCATCCGGCGGCTCCGGGTTGCTGAGGAGGCACGGCGCGATCTGGAGCGGGAGGCCGAACGGCTGATGAAACCGGGCCGTGTGATGCAGCAGGATTAGGTGGTGCTCGGGTTTGGCTGCTTCTGCGATTTCTGCGGTCATCGAAAGAGGCCGCAGATTTCGCAGGAGGCAGCCGCCCCAACCCGACCGGCAGTGCTCTGCAGTCCTGTCCCCGGGTGCCACTCAAAACGCTGCCAGAAACTGTGATTCAACGCCTCTTCGCCACCGAGGAAATCGAGGAGGATCTGGACCCCGATTCCGCAGGTGATGCTGTTCAGCGTTCCCAGTGACCCCAGCCGATCTCCTTCGTCATGCCACGCACGGTTGGCATTCCGTCGCAGAGCCCGGGGTGATGCCAGCAGTTCATGGCGGGCTCGCGACTCATCAGGCAGTCCACCGGCCGCACAGTGCAGGCAGCCGTCGCCTGGCAGCAGAAAACGGATGTCACCTGCCAGACGCCGTCCTGTGCCTGAGCGAACCACGCCACAGGCAATGTCCAGATGAGGAAGCAGGTAACGGGAGGCCAGCAGCGAGACAAATAATCGTGGGCTGTCGGAATCGACGGCGGTGATCACGATGCTGCATCGACGAATGGCGGTGATGGCTTCCGCAGAGGTGACCGGCTTTTCGACACAGCCGACAACGATCTGTTCCGGACGCAGCCGATGCGCAAAATTCGCCACCCGGCCGGCCTTGGAATATCCGATATCGTCCTGTGCGACGCAGTCCATGGCGTCAAGATTCGGTGCTTCGACAAGGTCATCGTCAATCACATCAATGCGACCGAATCCCGCGGCTGCGAGCAGCTGTACAGTTCGCGAACCGTTTCTGCCGGCACCGACGACCGCCACATGCGTCTCCCGGATGGCGCGAACACAGGAAACACTGGTGGCACCCGCAAGGCGACTGAAGTCGCCGTTGAGTTCTGCTGGTGACAGTGAAGACTCGCCGGCAACACTCCGACGGGCGGTTGGCAACTGCGATTCAATCACCTGAAACCCCGCCAGTTCTCTCTGCTGGTTCTGTTCGACAATCACTCCGTCCCAGTGTTCGCCGGCGTCGCCCAGACCGAGCACGAGGATAATCACACGCTGATTCATGCGGGGGCTGACGGCGTTTGCCAGCTGGGCAGCTGAACGACCGCCGGCGAAACCAGCCGGGACGATGACCGCCCAGCTTGTCAGCGGGGGTTGTGTGAGTCCCTGCGGCAATGTCGAATGCAATTCGAGGCGTCGCAGCAGCCAGCGGCGTTCGTTCTGCTCAACCGCGGCCTGCAGCGGTCCGAAGGCCAGTACATTCTGATCCACAAATAATCGATTTCCGACGGTTTCGAGGACACAGCCGGGAATCACCAGCAGTTCGTCCTCGATCTCTGTGCGAAGCTTCATGGTGTCACCTGTTGCCTGAAATCAAGACGAGATTGCATGTAAAGCGAGGGACTGCTGTAAAGAGAGGGATCCGGAACCCGCTGTTCGGTCTACTGGTCAGACGGGATGTGGTGTACTGGCGCATGGCACCGGTTGAGGAATCCATCTGTGCAATCTGTGTGATCTGTGGTGAGATAAACAGTCTTCTGGCGCCTGGCCCTGTTCCTTGAATCTGACGATCGAAGAAGATTGCTTTCCGTACCCTGAGCGATCAGAATGGCCTGTGGGAATCACAGTGGTCTGTTGCGACGGGCCTGCCTTCCGCCCGGATCTGTTTCAGGGGTTTTCCCTGAGGCACCGGAAATCCGATCTGGCAAATTCTGAATCGAGTGAAGGGATCAGATGATCCGTCAGTACATTTTGGTCGCGGCATGGCTGGCGGGCTGGGTTGCGGCGGCTCTGGCAGACGAGCCTTTGCGGATCAGCGGCCGCACGATGGGTTCTTATTATGCGATCAGTATTGATCAGGCTGGCAGTACGGACGCATTGCGTCTGCAGCGTGACATTGATTGGCTGCTTGAAAATCTGAATCGGCAGATGTCCACATGGGACGATGCATCTGAGATTTCGCAGTTCAATCGTTTGCAGAGTACCGAATGGTATCCTGTGGGTCAGGAATTTGCCGAGGTCGCGGCTGAAGCGCTGCGTCTGCACCAGCTCACCAGTGGTGCTCTGGACATTACTCTTGCACCGCTCATCGAGGCCTGGGGTTTTGGACGCAGTCGTCGTCCGCGAATACCGACGGACGCGGAAATCGAGGCGGCACTGGCTGAAATGGGTCCGCAGCATCTTGAAGTTCGCCTCACGCCGCCGGCGATTCGCAAGCGTCGTGGGTCGCTGCAGATCAGTGTGAACGCGCTGGCTCCGGGTTATGCGGCTGACCGTATCGCCGCGCTGCTGGATTCCCGTAGTCTGAAAAGTCACGTGGTGGATGTGGGCGGCGAGAATCTTGCGGGAGCGGCAAAGCGGTCGGGGGAACCCTGGCGGATAGGAGTTGAGTCACCGCTGGGAGGTTTGCAGCGTGTGGTTCCGCTGGTTGATATGGCAGCGGCGACTTCCGGTGATTATCGGAATTTCCGGGAAATCAATGGTCGTCGCTATTCGCATGTGCTCAACCCTCGAACTGGCCGTCCGGTAGAGAACCCACCGGCCGCGGTGAGTGTGCTGCATCCGTCCTGCATGACCGCGGACGGCCTTGCAACTGCGCTGATGGTGCTCGGTCCTGACGCCGGTTTGAATCTGGCCCGGCGGCTTGACGTTGACGTGATGTTTCTGGATGTTACGGAGGATGGAAAGCTGACGGAGCAGAGTACGGGGCGGTTTTTGGAGAAGGTCAAGTGAGAATCGGAAGGCGACTATGAGCTGGATCACGGAAACCCCTTGGCCTGGCATGATTTTGCTGCTGGGAATTGCTGCCGTCAGTCTGCTTCTTGGCCTGCGTCAGAAGGCGGGAGTTGCTGGTGTTTGTCTGATTCTTGCGGCTTTGCTGTATGTAGTCGAGGGGGCAATTGTCACGCCGTCTGAGATGCTGGATGAGCAGTTGGAGGCGTTGCGGCAGGGTTTCGTGGCGGATTCTGAGGAGCAGGTGTTTGCTCAGATTTCCCCAACGGCCCCCGAACTGCGGGAACAGGCGAAGCTGGGGCTGCAGCGGGTTCGCGTATCGCCGCTGCTTCATATTCAGGACGTGCAGATCGTGCCATCGGCGGACGGCCGCACGGCGGAGGTGTCATTGCGGGCCAACGGGCCGGTGACGGATCGCCAGAGCAGCATGTTGCAGCACGCGGCGACGCGGTGGAAAACGGAATGGCGGCAGGAAGAGGGAGTCTGGAAGCTTTTTCGAGTGCAGCGGCTGAATCTGATCACCGGCGAGGAGGTGGGTTTGCTGAGTGCTCAATGACGCGGTTTCACCGCTACAACCCGCTTAAATCATCATCCGATGAAAACAAACTGCTTGCTTCGCAATCCGGAAGGCTTTAAATTTGACGGATCGGGAAATGTGCGCAGGATAATGGAAGCACGGGATTTTTTCGCATTGCGCTGCCTTGCGCGACCCCTCCGCCGCCCGCCCTCCCCGGTCTTCTCCGCCTGAAAGCCACGAACGTCATGGCCAAAAAATATCTCAGCATCGACGAAGCCGCCTCCATCCTTGGCCTCACGGCTGCTCAGGTTCGCCGCGCCATTGATCGCCGCGAACTGCACGCCTACAAGGACGGCGCCTCTTTTAAACTCAGCGAACAGCAGGTCGAAGAATTCCGTCGCTCGCAGCAGGCCGATTCCTCCCCGGAATTTCCGCTGCTCTCTGATGACGAAGACTCTTCAGACCAGATTGATCTTTCCTCATCCGACAGTGACGTGCGTCTGATGGCGGACGAACCACCAGCCAGCCGCGGCAGTCTCAAGGACCTCGTCAACTCCGGCAGCGACGTACGACTCTCCGGCGACTCGGGGCCGCGTCTGGGCGCGGGCAAGGACGACCTGATCTCCCTTTCCGATTCCGACAGCGATGTCCGCCTCGCTGACGGGTCTGACTCCGACAGTGACGTCCGCCTTTCGGACTCACTGGATGCCACCGGCGAAATTCCCGCCGGAGCGCTCGATTCGGACAGCGATGTCAAACTCTACGGGGCTGACGAACTTCTGGGTGACGACAGCGACAGCGACGTCAAACTCTCCGGCGGTCGCACTGACAGCGACATCCGCCTCGCAGACTCGACTGCTCGTCCCACAAAAGGCCTGCTTCCCGAAGACAGCGACCTGAAACTCATCAACCGCCCGTCCTCTGTCCGCGCAGGCGAACCTGACAGCGGAATTTCCATGGATGTACGCGGCTCCGGACTGAATCTCGGCAGTGCCGACAGCGGCATTTCCCTGGAACTGGACAGCGGCATCAGTCTCGATGCCAACGACAGCGGCATCTCACTCGAAAGTTTCGACAGCCGCACCAAAGCCGGCGGTGCCGACAGCGGTATCTCGCTCGATGCCGGCGACAGCGGTATTTCGCTCGACCTTGACGACGATACCGGCCCGGCTCCGCTGGATGCCAGCCGTACACAACCTATGCAGGTCATCCCCGGAGCTCGCCGCGCCCTCGCTGACTCTGGTAAAACAACCCAGCTTGATATCCCTGCTCCCGGTGTTGGCGGGGACAGCGAGTTCGAACTGGCCGGCCTTGATGACGACGACGCTCTCGGCACCAACACCAGCGTGCTCACATTCGATGACGACGACCTGGGTGATTCCAAGACCATCGCCGCTCCCTCTCTCCAGGACTCCTCCGGACTCATCGACGAAGCTCCCGCAACCGAAGAAGAGTACGCCGAGGATTATGATGCTGACAGCGAATACGGCGATGATGCGGGCGCTGGTGATGATTTCGAAGACGACTTCGACGACGCCGTCGATGGCGAAGACGGTGACTCAGAAGGTTTCGGTGGCGGGACTTCCACTGTCGCCTCACCCGCTGTCGCTCGCCGAGCCGAAGTCGATTGGGGCATGGGAATCAAAACCATGATCGGCTTCTCTGCACTGCTCGGAGTCGTCTGCTTTGTCGTCGGTGTTGAACTCATTCGCACCATGTGGATCTGGACTCAGCCCGGAAACAACGCAGAAGCCTCGCCCGTTCTCAGCCTGATCAGCGGCATGTTCTAGGCCCAAACTGACGGGCGGGAACTCCTTGTGGCGTTTTGCTCCAAAGGTGCGCGCGTTTACCAGAGGCCCTGGTGTTGCGATCGCAGAAGCGTTCGCTCGCAGGCTGCAGTCCAGGTGATTGGTGCTGCGTTTCCGTCCTGTAAGGCCAGATCCATCAGCCTCGCATGAAATGTCGGGTGGCGCGGTTTTCAGGTTCCGTCGCGCAACGGCAATCACAGCCGCATGGCGGCAGCCTGCGGGCAAAGAGCCCCTGGCAACGCCCCAACAACGCACTCACCAGCGCGCGCACCTTCGGTGCGAAACACAGCCGGGGGCTTCCGCCCAACCGCTGAGCCGCCTCGCCCGACCATGTTTGCACTCGTCCTGCTGCAGTGTTCCAGAGACCTTTACAGAGCAGGCTCTGAGTGCCGGCTGATCCCACCCCGCGGG
>JBJTOP010000300.1:0-8817 GCA_046074645.1 Planctomycetaceae bacterium
CTTGCGCGGAGCGAAAGACGACTATCGCAGCCCCCGGCTGTGCTTTGCACCGAAGGTGTGCGCTCGATGGCGGTGCGTTGCAGGGCCGTTTGCCCGCAGGCTGCCGCCCAATGGCGTTGAAGTTCTCTCTATCTTCGCGAAAATCGGCCTTAATCCCCCCTCTCCCCTTCGAGGGGAGAGGGGACGGGGGTGAGGGGTCTAAGAACACTGCCAGCCCCCTCGCCAGCGCGCACACCTTCGGTGCAAAACGCAGCCGGGGGCTTCCGCCCAACCGCTATCAAAGCCGCATGGCGGCAGCCTGCGGGCAAAAGGACACTGCCAACACCCCGCCGATGGCCACAACATCTGTTGCGACGTCAACTCTTTCGTCATCGGGACAAAGTCGGTGAAGATTTCAGTCCGGCGAGCCAGCGGAGGATGTCGGTGGGCCAGTGGCTGGTCCAGCGAAGAGGGGCGTTTGACATGGGGTGGGCGATACCAAGTTCCGCGGCGTGCAGTGCGAGTCGTGGTGCGTGGGAGTGATCCGGAATTTCGGGAGCAGTGTGTGGGCCGCGATATTTGACGTCACCGCAGAGCGGGTGGCTGAGTTCAGCAAGCTGAATGCGGATCTGGTTGGTACGACCTGTTTCCAGGCGGCATTCGAGTTCCGTGAATGCGGCGAATTCCCGCAGCGGGCGGATGTGTGTCACCATGGTTCGGCCATCGACTTCGATGTCCTCAGTACTGCCCCGCAAGCCATCGCCTCGATCGCGAATCTGCACGGATCGCAGTGTCTGTGCTGCGAGAAATCCCGGGATCACGCACAGGTATCTGCGGTGGATCGTGTGGGCAGCGAACTGGCGGATGAGCAGATTCTGAGCGACTTCAGTGCGTGCGAAGAGGACGATGCCGCTGGTTTCGCGATCAATGCGATGCACTGTGAACAATTTTGCCGAGTGGGCATCGGCTGGTGCTCGTGTTTGAGCTGCTGAGTGAGCCGGGGGGGCGTTTTTCCGGTGGCCTCGATGTGCTCGTTCCCGCTGAGAAATGAGTCGTTCGAGAGATTCTTCGAGTGCGGGTTGTCGAAGTTTCTTTTCAGGTGACCAGTTGACATCCCCGGGATGCCGGACGGTGAGCATTCCCGAGGGTTTGTGGGCGACCACGAGGTGTTCATCGAGATAGAGAATGGCAATGTCGCGGTCAGTTGGAGGTGGTGGGAGGGCGCGGGAGCGGACTTCCAGGCGATCTCCCGCGACCAGTCGACGGGCTTCATCGACGCAAAGGATCCCGTTCACGGCAATGCGATGCTGTGCGAGCAGTGCGCGGGCGGCTGACCAGCTGGTGCCGGGAAGATGCCGACGGATCGCTGCGAGCACCGTGCCGGCGCTTTCGGAAGTGATGACGTGTATGGCAGAAACCTGGGGCATGAAGACGATTCCGATGGAACAGCTGACGTGTCCAGTTTATCGGAGGATGTGTCGCGGACTGTGGGAAAATCCGCTTCCAGCGGCGATTTACCGAAAACCAACTGTGTCTGACGGCAGCCAAAGTGCTAGGATTTGGAGTCGAATCCGGTTCCCACCAGCCACTCAGCCACTGTAAAGCAATGTCCACGTCCCAGCCCGATTCATCCAACTCCACTGAATTCCCCGGGGAACTGCCGCAGAATCCCTATGCCCCGGATATCGTGCTGGTTTCCTCCCAAACACTCTCAGAATCGCTCGACGCCGACAATTTCATGCCGACCGTCGCAGAGGCTCGGGCGGCCAGTGAACGCCACCGCGCGCGGTACCGTGCGTGGAAGCGAAAGCAGCTGATCAGAAGTTTCTTCCTGTTCATACTCACCTTCATCAGTACCTGGCTTGTGGGGGGACCGTCCTACGCAATTCCGGTGATGCTCATTCTGTTCTGCCACGAGATGGGCCACTACCTCCAGTCAGTGCGTTATCGTGTTCCCGCGTCGCTTCCCTACTTCATCCCCATGCCACTCACACCCCTCGGAACGATGGGCGCCGTGATTTTTCAGGGACACGGCGTCGCCACAAGGCGACAGATGTTCGACATCGCCGTCTCAGGCCCGCTCGCCGGACTGGCAGTGACCTTTCCGGTTCTCTGGATCGGCCTGAAAGGATCCACATATGCTCCACTGCCTCAGGGACAGTACCTTGAATTCGGTGATCCTTTGATCATCACGTGGATTATGGAACTCATCCATGGGCCGTTGCCTGCTGGACAGGGTATGTTCCTGATACCCATGGCGTTCGCGGGCTGGGTTGGCGTCATGCTCACAGCCATCAACCTGCTCCCCGTGGGCCAGCTGGATGGCGGACACATCGCCTACACGCTCCTCGGACGTCGCGCTCACACCCTCGCTCTGCTCACGATCGCTGCCGCAGCAGGCATGATTGTCTTCCAGCAGAACTACTCGTTCGTCCTGCTGGTGATTCTGATGCTCCTGACCGGGATTCGACATCCACCCACCGCAGACGATGCGGAATCACTGGGCTGGTTCCGCCATGTCATCGGCTGGCTGACCCTGAGCTTCCTTGTTGTCGGACTCACCCCAAACCCGATGATGATCCGCGACACCGCGTCGGATTCCACCACCCAAAGCCCACCCACGCCTCCAGCCGTCGAATCGGCAGGTGAGGGTGATCTGATCTGACCTGAACGTTCCCTGGCTGCCAGCCACTGGAATTCACAGCACTGCTCGTTACCAACGGCTCCAAATTGACTGTCTCACTCGCGGGTTCCGCTCTATGCGATTGCTCAGTTTTGTGATTCCCTGCTATCGCAGTGCGCTGACGATTGAACAGGTACTGGACGAGATTGAGCGAACTGTCAGCGAGCGGCCGGAGTTTGACTATGAGGTGCTTGCAGTCAATGACTGTTCGCCGGACAACGTGCTTGAGGTGCTGAGAAAGCTGGCGGCATCACGACCAAAACTGCGCGTTGTCAGTCTGGCGAAGAACGTGGGGAAGCACGCCGCAGTGCTGGCAGGCTACCGCTTCGTCCGCGGCGAGATCGTGATCAATCTTGATGACGACCTGCAGTCGCCGACACCGCAGCTCTGGCGGCTGCTGGAACCACTCCTTTCCGGTTCATTCGACGCGGTCACTGCCAGCTACCCCGCAAATGTTCAGACGCGCTGGAAACAGCTGGGCAGTGAGCTCAATGCCATGATGGGAAATTTGCTGCTGAACAAGCCGAAGCATGTGCGGTTTCACAACTTCAATGCGCTGCGTCGCTTTGTGGCCGACGAGATTGCCCGCTATCGACACCCCTATCCGTACATTGAGGGGCTCGTTCTGCGTGTCACATCGAACATCGCCTCTGTCGAAATGCACGGCCGCGCCCGGGGCGACCATCTGCCGACCGGGTTCACTCCAGGCAAGTCCATTTCGCTGTTTCTGAATGGGATGACGGCGTTTTCCGTTGCCCCGCTGCGAGTATCGACAGTTGTCGGATTCGTTTTTTCGATGCTGGGAGCTGCCGGGCTGGTCTATTGGGTGTTTATCTGGCTGCAGCACCCGAATGGCCCGGCAGGCTTTACATTTCTTGTGTCCGTGCTGTTGTTCACCAACGGATTCACAATGATGTCGCTCGGCCTGCTCGGAGAATATCTCGGACGCGTCTACATCTGCATCAACGATGCGCCGCAGTACGTGATCCGTGAAACGATCAACACAGAATCTCATGAACAACAGACCCGTAGACATCCGTCAGCCGATAGTCGCGACCAATGTGGTTCCACGTGAGCCGCGTGTGGTCAATCCCCAGCTGGTGCAGGATGGTGGCGTGCAGATCATGCAAATGGACTCTGCCGCTGATCACGCGATATCCCATGTGATCAGTCTCGCCATATACCAACCCCTGACGTACTCCCCCACCAGCCATCCATGCGCAGAAACTTTCGGGCTGATGTTCGCGGCCGTGTGAATCGATCGGGGCAGTACCACTCAGATCCTGGCTCCACGGTGTGCGTCCGAATTCGCCGCACCAGACAACCAGAGTATCGTCCAGAAGGCCCCGCTGACGCAGGTCACGGATCAGTGCCGAAACGGGGCGATCGGTCTGTGCGCATAAACGCGGAAGGTTTCCGCGAATGTCGCCATGATGATCCCAGCCACCCATGGTGACCTGAACAAACCTCACACCGGCTTCGCTCAGTCGTCTTGCGAGCAGACAGGCGCGGGCGTTGCGATCGGTGTCCGTGCCGTCAACTCCGTAGAGGTCCAGCGTCGCCTGGGTCTCGCCTGCCAGATTCACCAGCTCCGGCGTGGTCGCCTGCATTCGGAAAGCCAGCTCCATGGCGTCGATCATTCCCTGCAGCGACTGCTCGCCTGAATGCTGCTGCTGCAGTCGCTGATTCTGACGCTGAATAAAATCAATTCGACGTCGCTGAGCAGCCGTGTCACGGGACAGATTACGGAGATTCTCGATTGGGGCCGCATCCAGCCCAGCAGTCGCTGAGAGTCGAGTTCCCTGATGCTGAGCCGGCAACCACGCAGATCCATGGTAGCGAACGTCGGCGTGCGGATTGATTGTCATAAAGCCTGGCAGGTTACGGTTCTCAGTGCCCAGTCCGTAGCTGATCCATGAGCCCATCGAGGGCCGCACGTCATTGAGTGCTCCGGTGTGCAGCTGGAGTTCGGCAGGCATGTGCTGCGGATTGTCGGCACTCATGCCACGGAGCAGGCAGATCTCGTCAGCGATGGAGGCCAAACCGGGGAGCAGATCGGAAATGGGCATACCACTGTTTCCGCGGGGACGCACGGGAACGGCCGTTCCCAGTGCCAGAAACTTTTCGGTACCCACCTGCAGGATGTTTTTGCTGAGCGGTGAATCGATGGGCTGCCCGTGCCGCTGCTGAATGAAGTCCTTGGGATCAAACAAATCCAGCTGCGATGGTCCGCCCTGCATGAACAGGAAAATAATGCGTTTGGCCTTCGCGGGAAAATGCGCGGCGGGATTGGGGGATGAACCGGCGGATGCAGTCTCGGCGGCCTGCAGAAGCCCGTTGAAAGCGAGCGCCCCAAAGCCGCAGGAGGAATGCACCAGCGACTGTCGGCGAGAAATTGGCAGCGTTTTCATAAGACTCACTTTGCTACTGACGGTAGAGAAACTCATTGCAGCTCAGCAGGGAATGACAAAGCTCCGTCCACGCCTCGGTGGGCTCGCCGGACAGCGCCAGGAAGCCTCGGGCATCCTCACCCTCCTCCGCGGTGATGGGGCGGCAGAGTGTTCTCAGCCAGAGTGCCTGCAGACGCTGTGAAGTATCGGGTGTTTCTTTGGCCAGTCGCTTTGCGAGTGCCGTAGCTCGGCGGCGGGGAAGTTCATTGTTGAGCAGATACAGGGCCTGAGTGGCAGCGATGGTTTCAACACGCCGGCCGGCAATGCCGTTGGGCTGAACAAAGTCAAATAAATCCCTCAGTTCCGCAGGGCCTCGCTGAGCACTCCGCACAATCGGCAGATAAATCGTCCGCTGAAACTCCTGCTCCGGGCGAAACCGCTTGAGTGAGAAGCTGGGAGGGTTGACGGATCTGGGTTTGAGGTTGCCCGTGTTTTCAGGAAATTCCAGTGGCAGTCCCGGGCCGCCGTCGCAGGGCTGAAGTTCGCCGCTGGCTGCCAGCAGCGAGTCGCGAATTGCCTCGGCTTCCAGTCTCCGCGTGGGCATCTTCCAGAGCAGTCGATTTTCGGGGTCTTCAGCCCGCGCCGCCAGCTCGGCCGTCACGGACACTCGGCTGCTTTGGCGGTACGCGCGGCTGAGCACCAATGCGCGAATCAGAGACTTCTGCGACCAGCCTGAACGGATGAAACGGGTGGCAAGATGATCGAGCAGTTCCGGATGACTGGGTCGTTCGCCGCGAGTCCCGAAATAATCGACGGTGCGGACGAGTCCTTCCCCGAAGAGCTTCTGCCAGATGCGATTGACGGTCACCCGGGGCGTGAGCGGGTTGCGGGTGTCTGCCAGCCACAGCGCGAGTTCCAGGCGGCCACTTTTGTCAGCGGGCATTACGGGACCGGCATCCCACGAAGCGACTCGCAGCACACCGCGTGGAATCCGCCGCCCCTCAGCGTAAGGGTTGCCACGAATGGCCACGGGCATGTCCACGGGCACCGCCGCATCCTGCACCGCAAACGCTCGCGGAATCGACGGCGCGAAGAATTCAGCGTGCGTGATTTCGCCGGGAATCTTCTGCATCCGGCGACGAATCTGCTCCAGCCGTGCCGTGGCCGTCTCCTGTTCGGCCGCCGGCTTGTCAGCAATGCTGCTGAGCTGTGTCTGTTCATCTTCCAGCTGCCGCTTTTCGGCCTGCAGGGCAGCGATGCGCTGTCGATGTTCTGCCAAATGCAGTTCACGAGCTGCTGTTTGCTCGGCCGTCTCCGGCAGCTCAACCACATTCAGACCGCTCCAGATGCCGTGGTCAATCTTGCGAGTGGAAACAGTGCTGCGGAGCGTGCCGGCGATCGCGTAGTAGTCGTCAACGGCAATCGGGTCGAATTTGTGATCGTGGCAGCGCGCACAGCCGAGTGTCATTCCCATAAAGGCCGCGCCGATTCGCTGCAATTGAAAGTCAATGTGGTCGGTTTCGAGTCTGAGTTTGTCCGGGTTGACGATTTCCACGTCCCCTACCAGCAGAAAACCAGTTGCAGTCACTGCCGACGCACGCTCCGCTGCCGATTCAATCGGGAGCAGATCGCCAGCCAGTTGTTCGATTACAAAGCGATCCCACGGCTTGTCAGTGTGGAAGGCGTCGATCACATAGTCTCGATAACGCCACGAGTGCTCCGCAAAAACGTCGTTGGAGGTGCCAACCTGATCAGCATAGCCGGTCAGATCCAGCCAGTGTCTGGCCCAGCGTTCAGCGAAGCTGCGGGAATTGAGGAGTCGATCGACAACGGTGGACTCGGCCTGCGGCGAGGCATCGGAAATGTAGTGAGAAATCTCGTCGGGGGACGGCGGCAGGCCCGTCAAATCCAGCGACACGCGTCGGAGCCACAGGTGACGCTCTGCGTCTTCGGCGGGCCCCAGCTGATGCCGTTCAAGCTGGGCAAGGATAAACTGATCAACCGGGTCTTTACACCAGTTCTGCAAACTGACGGATGGCGGGCCAGGATCGATAATGGGCTTGAAAGCCCAGTGTTCGCGGCCGGCGGCGATATCGATCACACGTTGTGCTGTCAGCGTGTCGGCCGCGCGAGGGTCAGGCAGCCCCATACGGATCCAGTTTTCAAAGTCGCTGACAATGGCGTCCGAAAGACGGCCTTTCGGCGGCATGGCATAACCGTCATGTCGCAGGGCTTTGATGAGCAGGCTTGTGGCGGGTTCACCGGGAACTACGGCTGGTCCGGAATCGCCACCCTTCAACAACCCCGGGCGGGAGTCCAGCCGCAGGCCACCCTGCAGTGGGCGGGATGCAGCGGAGTGACACTCAAGGCAGTGTTCGACAAGCACCGGGCGAATGCGAGTTTCGAAAAAATCGAGCTGTTCGCGGGGAAATTCCGGGGAATCCTGGGCGGCGGCTGTGACCGTGCCGACGATCGTCAGCACAAACAGGCAGCACTGTTGCAGCAGCCCTCGCCAATGTCCGACTGCAACTGTCAGAGATGCTGGATCAGACATTTGACATCCTGATTCCGGAAGAAAAAAAGCCGGCCTGGAAAGGCTGTGGAAGCTGTGGTAAGTGTATCGCCCGACTGCCAGCGGACGCAATCGGCGAACCGGGAAAAAGGTCCCCGGATGCCGGGGTTGCTTGCAGTGCGTCGTAAATTGGGGAACATCCGTCGATCTTCGGCGTTTCTGCGGCGGAATTTCCATGAACAACCGACTTCCTGTCTGGCAATTGTATTCCGCCATCACGGCCCTCGTGTCACTCACACTTCTTTGCGGCTGTGGTGGACAATCCGGTTCTGCGCCGGGCAACGCAGGTGCGTCTCCGAAACGCAGCACAGACACGTCCGCTCAAGTCCTCGTCACACACCCGGTCCTCCTCGAAGCTGCGATCGCCATCACCGCAAATACCGGCATTACCGTCGCTGCTGCACTTCCTGATCTTCTGGAATCCCGCGACTGGCGTCCCCGCAGCCAGTTCGTCCGAGCCATGCAGCAGGCCTCCCTCGTCGTGATGAATGGGGCTTCCTGGGAGCCATGGACCAGTCGCGTTTCTCTGCCAAACTCCCGCCTCGTAGTCACGACCCGCGGCTTTCCGGAACAGCTCATCTCTGTTCCCGATGCCGTCACACATCAGCACGGTCCCCAGGGAAGACACAGCCACCCCGGCGTCATTCCGTCAACGTGGCTCTCGCCCACACTGCTTGATGCTCAGATCGACGCATTACAAAGCGCACTGGTGCAGCAGTTTCGGGAACACCGCGAAGTTCTCAGCCGCAACGCCACCGCCTGGAAAATCGAACTGCAACCGCTCAGACGCTCCGTACAGCAACTCCGCGAATCGTCCGCAACTGAACCGCCCTTCGTCATCGCAGACAGCCCCCTGTTCCTGTACCTGATGCGGGACCTCGGCTGGGATACTCTGTATCTCGCAGGAAGCGAAACCGGTCCCCCGGAGCCCGAACAGTTGAAACAGCTGAAGGAAATTGCCAGTGGCCAGCCCGCCAAAACGCCCCGACTGTTCCTGCTCAGCAGTCAGCGACCAGCAGACTTCGAGAAAACGGCAACAGAATTCGGACTGCAGCCCGTCCGACTCGATACCGGCATCGCTGACCTTCAGGGAAACAGCATCGCCACACGGCTGGCGAAGAATCTGGAAGCACTTAAACAGGCCCTGACACCCGTTCGCTGAACCTCACACAGCCCGGGGGCCGCCGCCAAAC
>JBJTOP010000301.1:0-37046 GCA_046074645.1 Planctomycetaceae bacterium
CCTTGCCGACCTCGCACAACACTATGAAATGTGGCTGGCCGATCATCCTGAAGACCTCGACGTCATGCAGCGTCTCGCTCGAGTGCTCCAGGAGTTGGGCCGCAGCGACGAAGCGCGAACATGGCTCACACGCGCCCTCGAACGCGCCCCCGCCAATCCCATTCTCAGAAATGCTCTCATCGCCTCCCTCCAGGCTGAGGGGCGCACTGCCGACGCCGCTCTCCGCCTGCAACAGTGGCTCGAAAGCGGCCCCGCTGATGCCTCGCAATGGCAGCAGCTTGGCCTCCTGCACCTCGCTCGCTCAGATCTGACTCCGGCTGCCCGTCAGAATCTGGCCGCGACAGCTTTCGAAAAGCTCGCGGAACTCGCAACTGACGATCCGCGAAAGCTCCGCCTGGCCGCCGAACTGCTCGAACGCGCCGGCCGCCTCGAACGCTCCGAAGAACTCCTCCGCACGTCTCTCGCCGGGTCGCCTGAAGACCCTGCCGCCCGCGAAGCTCTCGGCTTGTTTCTTCACCGCCGTCAACGGTCCAGTGAAGCGATCGAAGTCTGGAATCAGCTGGCCGCAGGTCCCCTCAAATCAACCGAATCTCTCGGACAGCTCGCAGACCTGCTGCAGCGAAACGGATTTCTACAGCAGGCCATTCAGGCCCGACGCGAAGCGTGCGCTCTGAATCCGGAATTGAGCGATCGACTTCGATTTGTCGAACTGCTGCTGCTGGCCGCCGAAGCCGGTGATGCCAATGCTCAGCATTATTTCACGGAAGCAATCAGCCAGCTGGATCTGTCCGACAATTCCGCAGCCGAAGCAATTGAGCGCGAACGGGTACTCGAGTTGCGAGTGCGCGCCCTGCTGGCATCTGACGGACTTGCCCTCGCACTGCAGACCGAGCGTTCGCGTATCAGCGAAAAGACCACGGCAGGCACCGTCACTGCCGCCGATTATCGTCGCCTGTCTGCCTTTGAGTCTGCTGCCGGTCGGATCTCTGCAGCCGCCGCCGCCTGTTTCAGCGCCGTGCAGCTTGAACCCGCCTCCATCGCTGACAGGAGTCTGCTGGTGCAGCTCTACGAACGTGCCGGACAAACGGGTGATGCTGCCGCCGCACTGCGCGAGCTGATGGAGCTTGATCGTCGCGGCTGGTCGGGATATCAGCAGCAGCTTGTTCGTCTGGAACTGCGTGCAGGCCGACCGGAGGCTGCACTCGAAGCGGCCTCCGAACTGACGCAAGCTGCTCCCGGCAGTGTGGAAGCCTGGCAGTTTCTGGCCGAAACCGCCTTTGCTGTCGGCCGCGCTGAGGTGGGTGTCGAAGCTCTGCGCAGAGCGGTGCGCGCCAGTCCCGGAGACGTCACCGCCCTGCGGTCACTCGCCCGCACGCTGGCGGATGAATTTCAAACGGCCGAAGCAGTGGAACTGACGTGGCGGGCGTTCGAACAGTCAACGGAGGATCAGGAGCGACAGGATCTTGTCACCCAGCTTTCACAACTGGCACTCCGCAGCGGTCGCTGGAACGCTGCCCTCGAACGTCTTGAACAGTGGCAGCGAATTCACCCCGATCCCCTCGAAGCGGCTCGTGCCATGGCCACGTTTTTTCGCGAAGCCGGGCGTTTCAGCGATGCACGAACAGCCCTTGAACCGCTCCTGCACGCTGACCCCGAAAACAATACCCTGCTGACTGAACTTGCAAACCTTGCCGAACGCGAACGTCGCGACGTTCTCGCCGCCGACTATCTGCTGCGACTGTTTCGAAGCACCAATAGCCTGCAGGACCTGCGACGACTGCTCGCGATTGATCCTGCCGTCCTGAAGCAGGCCGGCATCGACACTTCCCAATTGATCGCCGACACTGCAGCCGCCACTGTACCGCGTGCCGATTTTCATGCCTTAATCCAGGTCGCCACATCACGACAACTGCAGCCGCTCGCGCTCCAGCTCTGCCTCGAACGGCTCGAACACGACCGGGATGACTGGTGGAGCCTCGCTCAGGCCGCCCGGATCGCCGCACAACTCCCTGACAATTCGTCTGTCGAGCCAACCGCAGCAGCCACCCGGAAAGACCAGACGACCGCAGAGCCACCGCTGTCACCTGCCCCGGCACCATCACTGGATCTTCCAGCCCTCGTATCTCCGGAATCCATGGCTGCACCACCACCGAACCTGCTGCGTTTGCAGTTGCTGAATCTGCGACTTTCCCCAGGCTCCACGGCAGTCGTATCACAGCCGGCAAGCGCCGCGGTGACCGGCAGCGAATCGCAGCGACTCTGGCGACAGGCAGCCATCTCAGTGGCCGAGGCTGAAGCAAACCCCACTGTATTCGCCGAAGCGTTGATCATCGCCGCACGCGACCATCTGCGGGCCGAAGGCCCGACAGGAATTCCCCTGCTCTTCGAATCAGTCGCTTTTCGTCGCGATGGTGCCAATTTTCTCGAGGCGTGTTTCGCTGCACCTGCGATCGACCTGATCCCCACAGAACTGCTCGACGCGGTGCTGTCCTCGCTGGACGATCGCGGCGAACCCGCAGAACTCCAGCTGCGACTGACACTCCTGAAGCAGCGGCTCGCGCGATCCCGGCGAGCAGATTCCCTGGCGGTGCAGGCAAGCCTTGAACAGCGCATTGTGACGCAGGCTCTGTCCATTCTGGGGACATCACCGGAAGTCCTGACAAATCGCGATGTCTTCGACCCGCAGCAGCTCCGCGAGGCATCACAGATCCTCTGGCGAAGCGGTCTGCTGCAGCTGGTGAACGAAACCGTCCCGGTCACCGATAACCCCGCTCCCCGCATCACTCTGCTGCTGGAACAGGCTGTACTGCTCCGCGATGCCACGCTTTTACAGACAGTCCTGAATCAG
This sequence comes from Planctomycetaceae bacterium, assembly GCA_046074645.1. GTDB lineage: Bacteria > Planctomycetota > Planctomycetia > Planctomycetales > Planctomycetaceae > SXXK01. The sequence continues at coordinate 2,849 of JBJTOP010000301.1, forward strand.
CTGCTACGTCATTCATGGAATGTGGAACAGCAGCAGCCGCTGCGGAATGTCTGTGAGCAGCCTGATTTCTCGACGTGGATCCATGAAACCTCAGACATATCCGGACTGCGGCAACTCCTGCGTTTTCTGCTGGCAGATGCCGTATGGTCGGATGAGCCGCTCAGTGTGCGGCTGCTCACAACCGTTCAGCCCGGAGCGATTCAGTTTCGCCATCAGATGGCTCCGGCGACGGCTCGCGAGCGGCTGATCTCAGCATGTCTGGGCCGGGGCCTGCAGTTATGGCGAGGGACAGTCGAAGAACTTCTCGCCGGACTGATGGGTGACGAGCAGGCGTTAACGCCGTATGCAGCGTGTTTGCTGCGTGCGGACCTGCAGCGTCAGCGAGGAGCCGCGAATCCGCTGGTGCGTGAACTGGCCGCCGCTGCTGCGCTCAATCGCAGTGAATGGAACCTGCGACTCTGGCTCGCTGAACTGTTGCCGGGGCTGGGACTTGTCGATGAAGCTCTGCTGCTGCTGACGCAGTTACCCCGCACCGATGCTCGCGCGGCCATCGATGCCGAACTGCTGGCGTTGAACATCAGTTTGTCGGCAGACCGCCCGGAACGTGCTCGGGAAGCCGCCGTGCGGCTGTCGGGGCTGCCGCTGTCTGAAGCTCAGCAGCAGCGACTGATTCCGGTACTGGGGCGACTGGATCTTCCGGACGTTCTGCGTTCTGTCGAAGTGCGGCTCGGTCGCAGCACGGAGACCCGCACTGGCGTGCTTGCACGAAGGATGCAGTCAGCCCAGACAGCGGGGAACGGACAGCTGGCGGGTGAAGTGGCGTGGGAACTGTTGCGGCTGAGTTCCGGTGGCAGCCTGTTTTCCGGCTATCGGCCAACGGACGACCGGGATGACGGTGGCGAGCGAGTGCTGGCGCTGCGTGCACTGGCTCAATGCGGACGTGCTGCTGAACTCACGGAACGTTATGAAGCGATGCTCGAAGCCGCCCCGGACGCTCTGCCGTTGCTGGAACTGCTGGCAGAGCTTGACGATGCCGCCGGCAATCGCGAGCAGCTCGCGCGGCGTCAGGATCAGATTGCAGCACTTACGGGCAAGGTGTCCCCGGGGCGACGGCGGCAGGCGATGGAGCTGGAGAGTGCCGGAAATGTGTCGGCCGCATGTGATGTGTATCTGGAGATACTTCGTGAGGATGCAGCCACGTTCAGTGCTGAAGCGGAGACGTTCTTCCAGGCGTTTGAAAGAGCCGGAAGAAGGGGCGATTTTTTGCGGGCTGTACTGCAGCTGGATGCAGTGTTCTGGCGCGAAAACGGGCGACTGCTGTCCACCGCAACAGCGGCCGCAGCAGCTTCGATGAGCAAGCATGCTGCTGGTGAAGAAGTGGTCCGTGCTTTGGTACAGCAGTCTGCGGTTCGACTGCTTGCGGAGTCGGACACGAGGCGACATGGACTCGCAATGCTCATGAATCTTCCCGAACTGCTGACAGATGATCAGGTGCGAACAGGTTTTCAGGCCGAATTGCAGCAGCTTGAACGAACCGGTCTGCAGTCCCGGGCTGAACTGCTGGCAGCCTGCAGTGAGTTGCTGCAGCTGACAGGAACTTTAAAGCGACTGGAAATTCTGCGGGACGTGGCGGCGAACGTGTCATTGCCAGGGCAGTCGGCTGCTGCCCGTGTCGTCCGCATTTCGGCCGCTGCACAGCTCGGGAACGCGCCCCTCGTTGACCAGGCAACCCCACTGCTGCTTGCAGAAGGGCAAAGCGAATTTGTCGACGCACCGGATTCGTTTACAGAACTGTTGCTGCTGCTCGAACAGCGACTTGAGAGCCTCGGGGCAGACTGGACCGCTGCGCGTGAGCGACTGCTGCGACAGGCTCTTGCAGCGGGACCCGGCGTTGGCATCGGAGACGGGCAGCTTCAGGGATCCCTTGCAGAAATTCTGCAGCAGTCCGGACGCAGCAGCGAAGCTCGCCAGTTGCTGCTTGCACGCCTGCTCGCCTCCACATCCGCAGCGGCAGCACCGAGTGCCGCTGGAGTCCGCGAGCTGTTGAAGACGGCCGAACAGCTGCAGTATTCCGGCTATCCTGTCGAAGCCGCTGAACTGCTCTGCGGGATCTCTCAGCACGACCTGCAGCAGTTCACAAAAACCCTCGAACCAGATCGAGCAGCGGCGTTCCGCTCGCGCTGGAACGCCGCTGTACAGTGGAGCATTCGGCAAGCGACTTCCGGGAAGCTGGCGGTGTGGCTGGAATCAAAGCTGGAAGAAGCCGCTGCAGCGAATGCTCCACAGCAGCCAGCTCGCATCAGTAACGCCTTGCTGCTGGTCCCCAACGGCCCGGACGATCCAGCCGAAACAGATCCGCGGCAGCTGGAACAGCTGATTATCCAAAGCCTGCTGCTGGACGCGGTGTGGCGAGGAGAATTCGGCCCTGCTGAGCTGCGCGAAAAAATTCGTGGACTGGTCGCCCGAGCGATTGAACAACCGACTGCTGACATCGGACTGATCTGTGCGGCCGCAGCAATTGCGGACCGGGCAGAATGCCTCGTGGAACGCGACCGCCTGGTCTCGCTGCTGCTGACCACAGCCGCTGACACCGGCAGGTCGAACGAAGCCGTGACTGCAAATGGTCGAGTGACTCAGGGCGACGAGTTCGCCACGATGCAGGTTGCCGGACTTGTGCAGCTGGCTGAGCGGCTCCTGGCGGACGGTCGCGTCGAGCAGTCCGTGGCCGAACGATTATGGGATGCGGCGGCCACAGCGGCGCAGCGGCCTGGAACACGACTTGTGCGGCTGGCGCTGCTGAATCGAGCCACTGGTGCGGCGATGCGAGCAGGGCTGACGGACGCTGGCCGTCGGTATCGTCGGCTGGCAGAAGAGCTGATTTCTGAGCAGCAGCAGTCAGGAGACCGCGCGAACGCCGCCACGGAAACGCTGGCCGAGACAATTCGAGGACTGCTGAGCGAGTAGCAGGAACACGCAGTCGAACGGAGTCCACACAATTCCACGGACGGACAATCCTTTGACAAAACATGGAACACCCCACATGCCGGAAATTCGCAGGATTCTGCTTCTAGGGCTTTGTTGTTTCTGCGGGAACTTCTGTGGTGGCAGCCTGTGGGCTCAGCAGAACTTGCTGCCGGAAAAAAAGCTGCCGCTGGACGGCGAAATATTCGCGACAGAGGGACGTCCGGCATTTCTGATACCGGGGCGAGGCGGACTGCCGCGCTCAGGAAAATCATGGGTCTGGTACGCCCCGACTCTGCCGAATCTCCCCGGACCGGAGGAACGCTGGATGTTCGAGCGATTCACGGTGGCCGGAATTGCGGTGGCGGGAATCGATGCTGGTGAGTCTTACGGTAGTCCGAAGGGGAACCTCGTCTATACAGCACTGTACGAAGCCATGAAGGCTCGCGGATATTCGCCAAAACCGTTACTGCTGGGACGCAGCCGGGGGGGATTGATGACGCTCTCCTGGGCTGCCGAGCATCCAGAATGCGTGTCCGGTTTTGCCGGGATCTACCCCGTGTGCAGCCTTTCAAGTTACCCGGGGCTTGAGCGTGCAGCGGGGGCTTTTGAACTGACGGCGGACCAGTTGAAGGCTCGGCTGATCGAATTCAACCCGATCGATCGGCTGCAGCCACTTGTGAAGGCTGGAGTCCCGTTATTCGCAATCCATGGGGACGTGGATCGGGTTGTGCCGCTGGAGGCCAATTCCGGGCTGATGAAGCAGCGATGTGAGGATTTTGGGGGACGAATGGAACTGATAATTCCCAGGGGGCAGGGACATTCGATGTGGCCCGGCTTTTTTCAAAGTGAGGAGTTGGTGGCCTTTGTGTTGCGGCACTGCGATCCCGTTCCCTGAGAAATCCACGAAAAATCTGCTCGGAGTATCCCGGTTCAGGCAACAATTTTATCTGAAAAGCAGCCGCAGGGAACGCGTGGTGCACAAGCCAGATTCGTGTGACGGCGGCGGCAAACGTGATTTCACCACCGCTCACAGAAAGTGATCAATTCCAGGAGACACACTGATGCAATTCAATATGCGAACGGGACGCTGGATGGTGCTGTTGTCAGGTGTGGTCACAGGCATCCTGCTGGCCAGTCTTCATGATCGTTCAGGCAGCCCTGTCGGTTCTGCTGTCATTGCCCAGGACGAAATTCCGGACCCCAAACTGCTGGCACATGCCAGTGAACTGTCGGCGGCCTTTCGCTGGGTGGCCCGACGCACCTTGCCGGCTGTCGTATCGGTGCGGACCATTCGCCGCGTCGATGCCTCTCCGCTCCCACAACTGGGGATGGGTGACCCGCTTCAAGGCCGTCCCTTTGGCTTTGGCAACAGTCCCCTCGATGACCTGTTCGGTGATCTCCAGGAAAGAATGCGACAGCAGCAGCAGGAACAGAATCAGAATGAACAGGGACAGCCGGGATCCGGCAGATCACGACGGATTGCCACCGGCGAAGGATCCGGCTTTATCATCGATGCTGACGGTGTGGTCATGACCAACGCCCACGTTGTGCGCGGAGCCGATGAGGTGATGGTGGTTCTGGAAGACGGCACCGAGTACAAAGCGTCGGACATACGATCCGACGAATTTGCCGATGTGGCGGTCCTGAAGATCGACGCCGGCCGCAAGCTGCCAACTCTGCCCCTCGGCGATGATGCCACGATTGAAATTGGCGACTGGGTTCTCGCAGTCGGCAGCCCGTTCGGTCTTGAAAGCACAGTCACCCAGGGAATCATCAGCGCCAAATCCCGCGGCCTCAGAAACCTTCCGGCTCGACAGGAATTTCTCCAGACAGACGCGGCCATCAACCCAGGCAACAGCGGTGGTCCCCTTGTCAATCTGAAAGGTGAAGTGATCGGCATCAACACGGCCATCGAAACACGCAGCGGAGGTTATGACGGTGTCGGCTTTGCTGTCCCTGTCAGCCTCGCCCGCTGGGTCAGCGACCAGCTGCTGAAGGATGGCAAGGTGCGCCGAGCCTACGTCGGAGTCACTCCGCAGGATCTCACACCGGAACTTGCGGAAGCGCTGGAATTACCAACTCGCCGCGGCGTGGTGGTGGCCGAAGTCCGCAAAGGCTCGCCTGCCGATACTGCGGGCGTGCAGGTGGAAGATGTCATCGTGAAGCTCAACGGCCGCGATGTCGTTTCCCGCCAGCAACTGATCTCAATCGCTGAACGCCTGCGAATTGGTCAGGCCGTCCCGCTGGTCGTCATTCGTGGTGGTAAGGAAATGCAGCTGGAAGTCACAGCGGCCGAGTTCCCCAACGAAGTCGCTCAGAATGACGCCACCATCGAAGAATTCGGTGCCGACGTGAAGTTGCTCACACCCGAACTGGCTCGCGAACTTGAGATCGACGTCCAGTCCGGTGTCGTCATCACAGGCGTCGCCCGCGATTCCATCGCCGCCCGACTCGGCCTGCGTCCCGGAATGGTCCTGCTGCGAATCGGTCGCACGGAAATCCGCTCCATCGAAGACGTAAAAACCGGCCTCGAGGCTGCCCGCGAACGCGGACAACTCGTCCTGCTCGTTCGAACTGCCAACGGCACTCAACTTCTCAGCGTCCCCGTCGGCCGCTGAATGATCCGTACCCTCGCACAAACATTGCCACCCGACCGACGTCCGTCCGCTCGAACACCGTCGGCGGACGGACGCTGGCCCAATGGCAGTCACCTGCGCCGTCGGGGACTGCGATAGTCGTCTTTCGCTCTGCGAAAGAACGGCTTCGAAAGTCCTTTCGCAGAGCGGAACGCGTCGGCTGCTGCCTGGTTGAGGATAATTTTGGATTTTTGTGTGCCGAGGATGCCATTTTCCATTGCCTCAGCATCCCGTGCACCCATACCGACGGTCGCAGGGACGAAGCTGAGTGCTGGCCTTACAACCCGCAGTCGCAAAGGGGCGGACCATTCACTGTTGGCCGTTTCGTCGTGGTCCCACGAAGGCGGAAAGAAATGCCGATGTACATGGCACCTGAACGATCCTTCTCACAGGATTCCAGAGTACTTCAGCCCCATTGGGCGGCAGCCACGCGGCTGAGCGGTTGGGCGGAAGCCCTCGGCTGTGTTTTGCACCGAAGGTGCGCGCGCTGGCGAGGGCGTTGGCAGGGCCATTTGCCCGCAGGCTGCCGCCATGCGGCTGGAATCGCTGGCAATCGCTCACAGCGCGGACCAGCGTTCGGATGCGCGATGCCTGCCCGTAAGCATCCGCACCTGAGACCGGGTTGAGGACTGCCCGGGGGCGCGACCGCGGCCCGGCCGGGGGGGATGGGGGGGATGGATTCGTCGGACGCTTACCTGACAAGAATGGATTTGTCGGGAACTTACGGTATTCTGTCGGACGTGTCAGTCGGCTGCAGGCCGTTATTTCCGTCACTCCCCAAGGTCACAGTTCCCCCATGTCACCTCGCACTGTACTGTTCACCGCAGCTGTATCCGGCCTGTTCTCTGTTGTCCTCGGGGCCTTTGGGGCTCATGGATTGAACGACACGAAGTTCCTGGAACGAAAATACGCGGACGCTCCGGCAAAGACCGTGGCGGGCATGGAGGTTCCTGCGGCGTTCAAGTATTTCCGGGACTTTGAGACGGGTGTGGACTATCAGCTGACGCATACGGTGGCGCTGCTGGTCTGCGGGTTGCTCATGCAGCATCGTTCCACGCGGGTGCTGCGGTTGTCGGCGATCAGCTTTATCTTCGGGATGCTCTTCTTCAGCGGTTCGTTGTACATCCTGGTGATCGGCGGTCCGCGGTGGCTGAGCGTGCCATGGGGAATGGTGGCGCCGATCGGAGGTACGCTGCTGATTGCTGGCTGGGCGCTGCTGGCTGTGCACTGTCTTGGTTCAGGCACCCTTACACCAGGATCTCCTGAATCACCTGTCCGCCCACATCTGTCAGACGGAAGTCGCGGCCGTTGAATCTCCAGGTGAGTTTGGTGTGTTCCAGCCCCAGCATGTGCAGCAGCGTGGCGTGCAGGTCGTTGACGTGCACCTTGTTTTCCACGGCCTTGTAGCCAAAGGGGTCAGTCGCTCCATAGTGCAAGCCACCTTTAACACCGGCGCCTGCCATCCAGATCGTGAATCCGTTAGGGTTATGATCGCGTCCTTTTGAGCCCTGGGAGTCGGAGGTACGGCCGAATTCGCCGCCCCAGATGACCAGTGTGGAATCCAGCAGTCCGCGGGACTCAAGGTCTGTCAGGAGTGCAGCTGCGGGCCGATCGGTGTGCAGGCCGCAGGAACGATGATTGGTTTCCACGTCTGAATGGCAGTCCCAGGGAACATCATTAACGCTGCCGTCACCGCCGACTCCTTTGCCGGCAAAGATCTGCACGAAACGAACGCCGCGTTCCACCAGTCGCCGCGATAGCAGACACTGACGCCCAAACGTGCTGCAGGCAGGCTGATCGAGTCCGTAAAGGGAATGGGTTGCCTGCGATTCGGCGGCCAGATTCAGCGCTTCCGGGGCAGCCATCTGCATTCGAAAAGCCAGTTCGAAGGAATTAATCCGGGCTGCGAGATCGGACTGGGTGGGTCGGGACGAGGCGTGGGACTGATTGAGTTCTTTCAGCAGTTCAAGCTGGGCGCGCTGCTGGGCTTCGGTGCGTCGAGCATCCCGGGCGAGGTTGTCGATGGCTTCGTTGCGGCGTGCATCCAGAGCCATTGCCTGGTAGGTTTTCGGCAGAAAGCCGGCCGACCAGATCTGGTCGTCACCGCGTGGGCGAGTATCGTGCATGACGACACAGGATGGCAGGTTCTGGTTTTGTGAACCCAGCCCCCAGGTCATCCAGGCACCCAGTGCCGGGAGTCCGGGGCGATTGGTGCCGCACATGAGTTCAATCGAAGCGGGCGCATGATTGTTCTGCTGCAGGTGCATGGAATGCAGAAAACACATGCGATCGACATGCTGCGAGAGTTTCGGGAACAGATCGGGCACCCATGTGCCGGATTCGCCATACTGTTTCCACGCAAACGGGCTCTTAAGACATTTGCCGCTGGTGGTGAAGAACCCTGTTTTGGGGTCCGCGCCGGAAAGTTCCTGGCCGTCGCGCGCCTGCAGTTCGGGCTTGTAGTCCCAGGTATCAACCTGAGAAGGGCCACCGGTCATGAACAGCCAGATGATGGACTTCACGCGGCCTGGAAAGTGCGGCGGACGCAGTGCCAGCGGGTCGGTGGGCGGGCTGGTTGCAGTGCCAGCCGGGGTTGCTGCAGCCGCTGCGGGTTCCTGACCGGAGGATTCGGCGTGCAGCAGGCTGGCGAGTGCCAGCGAGCTGAAGCCGAGCCCGGACTGCTGGAGAAATCGACGACGAGCCGGAAGCTGGATTTCGCCGGTTGAGTAATAGCCGAACATGATTGCCTCAATCGATGTAAACGAATTCGTTCAGGCAGAGAAGCACATGACAGAACTCTTCAAATGCACGTTGATCGTTTTCCGGGGATGGAGCCCCGCTGGCGGTGGACTGTTGGTGAATGAAGGACTGCATGCGGCTGAGTTCCGCAGGTTCGGGGGGCCTTGCAAGTGCTCGCTGCCAGGCATCGCGAATGGACTCTTCAAGTGGTCTTCCGGGGGTCGCGCGGACGGCGGCCGCGAGCTTTTCTGCCTGTTGGCGGACGATGGGTGAATTGAGCAGCGTGAGGGCCTGAGTGGGGACAGTGGTGATACTGCGTTCGCCGATACTCTGGGTGGGTTCAGGAGCATCGAATACGGTCATGATTGGCAGGAGTTCGCTGCGTTTGACGCGGAGATAGACGCTGCGACGGGGACTGTTGTCAAGCACGCTGGGCCCGTAGAGGGTTTGATCAAGGCTGCCACCGACGGCCAGCAGCGAGTCGCGGATGGATTCGGCTTCAAGCCGTCGTGGCTTGAAGTGCCAGAGCCATCGATTGGCGGGATCCTTCGCGAGATTTTCCGGGGCAGCGGTATGGGCGAGCTGCCACGTGTCGCTGAGCAGGATGGCGCGGTGCAGGGGTTTGAGTTTCCAGCCGCCGCGGACAAATTCGGCTGCGAGGTATTCGAGCAGTTCCGGGTGCGAGGGCGGGTCACCCTGAACACCAAAATCGTTGGGAGTTCCCACAAGTCCTTCACCGAAGTGATGCTGCCAGACGCGATTGACAATGACACGAGCAGCGAGAGGACCGGCGCCGTGTTCCAGATCGGTGATCCAGCGTGCGAGTGCGACGCGGGGGGGTTCGGCGGCGGGTTCAGCGACCGGAGCTGCCGGCTGTGGGCCGCGCCAGAGCACCTGCAGGAAGCCGGGCTGGGCAAGACCGAGCTTGTTATCGACTTCGCCACGTCTGAGCAGGTGAACGTCCTGGCCACCGGCAACGGTGGTGTAGACTTCGCGGAAGTCGGGCCGGGGAGCGGCAGCAAGATGTGCCTGTTCTGCTTGAAAAATCCTGGCGGTATCAGCATCAAAAGGCGTCATCCAGCGGGCAAGGGGAAGATTGAGTGCGGCCGGGGGTTGCTGTGGAAAGGCAGCAGCGATGGCTTTCAGCTCGAATGCGTGCTGATCACCCATGCTGCCCGCCCAGGTGGCCGGATTGGGTTCTGTGGAAACGGAAGCCCGGAATCGACCGATGCCGGCATCCCGGAACTGCAGCGTCAGTATCAGCTCGGTGCCGTTTTCGGAACCGGCAATGGGCTGAGCGAATTCGAGGATCAGCGCGTTGTCTTTTTTGGCAGCGGTCCGCACCACCCAGGCGGTATTGGGTTTATTATCAAGTGCCTGGCTGGCGAGTTGGTTGTCATCGGCGAAGGCGGCGAAGGCCAGTTTGAGTTCTGTGGGAGCAGGGGCGTCGGTGCTGTTGAGGGGCCGGGATGTGAGCTTGATTTCAGCGAGCTGGAAGCTGCCGTCGCCGTTGAGGCCGGGACCTTTCTGAGGCAGCGATTTTTCGGTGAAGATGTCCAGTCGCAGTGACTGCAGATTTTTCTGATGTGTGAGGAATCGCAGTTCGTAGCGTTCTTCGCTGGCGACATTTCGTCGGCGGCCGCGCTGAGGAACACTGGATCCGGGCACCAGTTGTCCATCGTGGGCGATCAGACCACCCGGGAGAGATTTGAGCCACGAGCGTTCGGCATCGACGGCGGTGGGTTCAAGAATCTGCCAGCGCGGAGCATCGGCAAGCGAAGGCAGCTGGTCTTTTCGCCATGAGGCAAAGCGAGCTGGCAGCTGGTCGGTGGCGAAGGTGTTAAGCGTCGCAAGGAGTGCTTCGTGTGCGCTGCGATGCTGTTGTTCGCGCTGGGCAGTGGCGGCGGGATCGTAATCGTAGGTTTTGGTGCCGTGCACGGTGCGTGCCAGCGATGAGGCGATGGCGTAGTAGTCCTGCTGGGGGATCGGGTCGTACTTGTGATCGTGACAGCGGACGCAGCCGAGTGTCAGCCCCAGCATGGAACCGCCGATGGTCATGAGCATATCGTCCAGCTGGTCATAGCGGATGCGTTCGACAGTCTTGGCGGTGATCTGGCCTGGGTAGGGACCGGCGACAAGAAAGCCGGACGCTGCGGCTCCGTTGAGCGTATCAGGTTCGAGCAGATCGCCGGCCAGCTGCATGCGGAGGAACTGGTTCCAGGGAAGGTCTTCGTTGAACGATCGAATCACCCAGTCGCGGTAGTGCCATGCTCCCGGTCGAAAGCCATCGAATTCATAACCGCCACTTTCGGCGAATCGGGCGGCATCGAGCCAGTGCCGGGCCCAGCGTTCGCCGTAAGCTGGGCTGGCAAGGAGTTCGTCGATGACTTTGGCGAATGCATCGGGAGACGAATCCGCCAGAAAGGCCGCGACCTTTTCAGGGGACGGCGGCGTGCCGGTGAGATCCAGCCATGCACGGCGAATGAGCGTGTGCTTTGCGGCGGGTTCTGCGGGGGTGAGCCCCTGCTGTTGCCAGCCGGTGCGAATGAAGCTGTCGATAGGTTTCTGCAGATCCGGCGGAACAGGCTGCTGCAGTGGACGGAACGACCACCACTGGCGACCGGCATTCAGATCGATCTCGCGACGGGCCGGTCGCGGAGCTTCTCCGCCACGCGGATCCGGGGCTCCCATATCGATCCAGCGGGCAAAGTCGGCGGCTACTTCGTCGGGGAGCTTGCCGGCGGGGGGCATTTCGAGGCCGTCGTAGCGAATGGCCTTCAGCAGGGGGCTGTCGGCGGACTTGCCAGGAAAAATGACCGGTCCGGATTCGCCGCCGGCAGCAATTCCCGCGGCAGTGTCCAGATGCAGGCTCGCCTTCAGCGAGTTGGCAGTGACGGCTTCCTGAGAATGGCACGAATAACAGTGCTGCACCAGCACTGGGCGGATTTTTTGTTCGAAGAAGGCGATGCCATCAGGGTCGGGCGTTTGCATTGCAACGCAGGCCGGTGAAGGCCCCACCAGGACAGCGATGACGCAGAGCAGAGCCGCGATGGGAGGCAGGCGGAATCGAAACATGGCGGGCTTTCGAAGTCGGTATCCCGGACGGGATGGTCGTCAATCAGCGTGGGCCGGGGGACGAAGCGAGCTTGGGAGGACTGGCAATTGTCCCCGGGAATGCTTTGGAATGCAATTCCCTGTTCTGCCAATTGTGCAGAATTGTGGCTGTGTTGTGCCGCCTGGACGGACCATGCTGGCTGGGAATTCGACAGGATGATCCCTTATTTCTCCGACTTGTCCGACTGAGCCCCCGGTTCCGCTGCTGCAGCTCGCACGTACTCCGCAAGACGACGCAGATTTCGACTGAAGACGCGGCTTTCCAGCAGGAATTTTGATCGATCGCCCTTGTCAGGATTCAGGACGGGCTTGCCATTTTCGTCCGTGACCCAGCGACCGTCGGGGTCAAGGCGGGCGAGAATCTCGGCCGCGTCTTTTTTGAGCGTTTTCAGGCTGCGCTGTTTGACGGGGAGCTGTTCACCGGCAGCGATGAGCCGATAGTCGGCTTCCAGCTGTTCTGCCTGACAACTTCCTTTAAAGCTGTAGTGGGTCGGCACGCGAGAATCGTCATAGGTGGGTTCGTAGGTGTTGCGGACGAAGTAGATCGGTCGGTTGGTTTGCAGTTCGTGGAAGCGGGCGAGCTGTCCGTCGGGGAGTCGGACGCGTTTGAGCCAGTTCAGGGCGGCCGGGACGGGTTCGAGAAATCGGCGTTCGCCGGTGAGTTCGGTGAGTGTCAGCAGGGTGCGGATCACGTCCTGCGATTCGGCACCAGCGGCCGCCGGCGGTTCAAATTTCCGCGCCCAGATCGGTTGAAGTTCGTGACTGTACTGCTGAGCCCATGCCGGCTGGGGCTCGGGAAGCTGCGCGCGGATCAGGAAGTCCCCAAAACGCAGCTGGGCCTGCCTGTACTGAGCATCCCCTGTAGACTCATAGGCCAGCTGCAGGGTTTGCACGACGGTACCGGCAAGTCCATCGTTCAGAGTTGGATAGTCCCAGTAATTCTTGCGGCGTTCTGCAGTCCGCCAGTCACCAGCGGCGAATGTTGCTTTGACCAATGGAACAGCGGCAACTGGCTTCTCCCAGCCCTGTGGAAAGCCACCGTTGGCGAATTGTGCGGTAAGCAGTCGCTGCAGGGCGTACTGGACGGCTTCATGCAGTTTGGCGTCTGCGCCCCGAAGCTGCTGGTCGAGCCGGATCAGGAAGCGCAGGGCCGACTGAGTCTTGTCGTCGTCAAGCGTGGAGTAGTTGCGGCCTTTGGCCTTACCGCGACCGTCGCGATAGCGTCCCGTATTTTTTCCCGCCGGGTCAAAATCCACTCGATCAGCCCAGCCACCGGATTCCAGCTGACCATGCAGCAGTGCTATGGCAGCGGCAGTAGCAGCCTCCAGAAACTCTGGTCGGGGGCTGGCGCGGTAAGCATCCAGAAAGGCGTCTGCAACCTCGGGGGTTCCAGGTGGCTGCACCCAGATTTCGGTGGCTGTGGCGTCACCTTCACCACGGCGAGAACTGCCGTCGAGCGAAACTTCGTAGACATATCCCCCGCGGAAACCGGCCTGTTCCTTAAAGGCTTTCACTGCACGAACCATGGCAGCGAGCACAGTCTCGGGATTTACTGTCTGAGGATTTACCGGATCCGGATCCCCGGCACGGCAGCAGGCAACCGGGGCCGCAGCGAGGCTGAGAATGCACAGGGACAGGAGGAAGAATCGCTGCATGATGGTTTGCCCGGGTGGAAATGGAGGCGGACAGGCCGACGACTGGAGCAGAGTTTCGCGTTTGCTGAGAGTTTTGGCAAGAAATCGCCTGAACGCCCTCGCAGGGCGAGCTTCGCGGTCAGACAGCTTCAGCGACCGCAGCCTCAACGATGACTTCAATCAGACAGCCGCCCGAAAGTCCGACCTGCATGCAGGCACGGATCGGAGCGGCACCGGCAGGTACCCAGGCATCCCAGACGGCATTGAGCTGATCGATGTTCTGCAGATCAGCAACAAAGATCAGCACCTGCAGCAGCGAAGTGCGATCTGCGGCCAGACTCTGCAGCGTCTCGTCCACCTGCCGCAATACCTGCCGGGCCTGATCCTGAAAATCGGTCCTGCGATCCTCTGCCACTTCCACCCACCGAGCGACTCCGCGATGGATCACCACGTCAGACCAGCGTGAATTGGAACCCAGTCGATGAACAGCAGACACCTTGAGATCTTTCACGGTAAAGGAAACGGTCAGAGAAACGGAAACATCAGCCGCCCCGCAGTCATCTTCCGCACAACCCAGCAGCTTACCCGAATTCCCTCCCCTTTTTGAACATATCTGTCTGGATTTTCAGTCTTCTTTGCCTATAAGTCAGGAGGATGACTCAGTCCCCATCTTCGCCTCCGGGAGCCCACTGCTCATGACTGCCGTTGATGTGCAGCAGCTGATTCGCACGTTTACCACGGCGGCCGGAACGATTCGCGCAGTGAATGGGGTCACGCTCCATGTGCACCCGGGCGAAGTCTTCGGACTGCTGGGCGCAAATGGCGCCGGCAAAACCACAACGCTGCGCATGATGATGGGACTGCTGGCTCCCACCTCGGGTTCCGTTCGCATGGCCGGTTTTGATGTTTCTGAACAACCCATGCAGGTCCGCCGCAATGTCACGCTGATCTCTGCCAGCTCAGGGCTCTACCAGTGGCTCACCCCTCGAGAGCTCATGCTGTACTTCGCAGAGCTCTACGAAATTCCGCAGCCCGCTGCCGAAGCCAGAATCGAAATGCTGGCTGACCTGTTCGAGCTCCGGCGGTTCCTCGACCGCCGCTGCGCCGGTATGAGCACCGGTCAGCAACAGCGAATCAATCTCGCCAGATCACTCATGCACGACCCCCCGGTGGTGCTCATGGACGAACCCACCCGCGGTCTTGACATCGTCGGCAGCAAACGCATCTTCGACTACACGGCTCTACTCCGCGAACAGGGCAAGGCGGTGATCTTCTGCACCCATCGACTGGATGAAGCCCAGCGACTCTGCTGCCGTTTCGGGATCATGTTCCACGGCAGGCTGGCTCTGCAGGGAACACTGCAGCAGCTCCAGGAACAAACCGGTCGCGAACATCTCACCGATATGTTCCTTGACCTGCTGCAAAAAAGTGATCCCGTAAAAGGTCACGTCCATGTCTGATTCGTCACCGCCGGTCACACAACGACCCCACACGCCACTGCCGCTGCGGCTCGCTCGACTCGCTCGCAAAGAACTCCGCGAATCGCTCCGCGATCGTCGCACACTCGCCACACTCGTGCTCATGCCGCTCATCGTCTATCCGCTGCTGGGAATGGTGATACAGAAGTTCGCCATCTCCCGCGCGGGGGGCGAAGTTCCGGAAGCCGTCGTCCTGCTCCATGATCAGATCCCGCTGCAGGAAGCCGTGCTGATGCTCAGAGAACTGCCGGACGAACAGTCGTCTGCGAAGCCGACAGCAGTCGATCAGCAGACATCGAACCAGCTTCCCCGTCTGCCCGGTGGTCTGCCCAGCGCTCTGCCCGGCTCGAATCTTCCAGACACTCCACGAATTCGTATCGAAGCACAACCGTTTTCGGCGGAACAGATTCGGGAGGCCGTCAGGCTGGGCGCTGCGGATGCCGGCGTGCTGCTGGTCTCCGGGCCGGCAACTCCCGGCGGCTCCGGGACTCAGTCGGATGTGCTTCAGGTTGTCTGCCGCGAACAAGAGCCGCTCAGCGAAAACGCGGCTGCAGAGCTGGAACGTCGACTGCGGGAAAATCGCGACGAACTCATGCGACAACTGCTCGATCAAACCCGTTTCGGCCGCGTTGCCATGCCCTACGTGCGTCGCCTCGCAATTGCTGCCACAGCCCCCGCCGAATCACCACTGGCCGCCTTTGTCCCGCTCATGCTCGTGCTCATGACAATGACCGGAGCCGTCTATCCTGCCATCGATCTCACAGCCGGTGAACGCGAGCGTGGCACTCTGGAAATGCTCATGGCTGCCCCTGTTCCGCCGCAGCATATTCTGCTGGGAAAATTCGCCGCTGTATTTCTTGTCGCCGTGATGACGGCACTCGTGAATCTCATTGGCATGATGCTCACCTTATACGGAACGGGGTTCGACCGCGTCCTGCTCAGCAACGGTGCCGGTCCGCTGATGCTTGCTCAGGTCCTGCTGATGCTTGTCGTCTTTGCCGCATTCTTTTCAGCCGTGCTGTTATCCGTCACCAGTTTTGCACGCAGCTTCCGCGAGGCCCAGGCGTGGCTGATTCCGCTGATGCTGGTTTCGCTGGCTCCAGGCATTCTCAGTCTGATGCCCGGAGTACGGCTGACCTTTCCGCTGGCACTTGTGCCGCTTGTCAACATCGTGCTGCTTGGGCGTGAGCTCTTCCAGGGCGACGCAACGCTGCCGCTGTTTGCCGCCACCGTGACAGCGACTGCTGCCTGGTCCGCTGCCGCGCTGACGCTGGCAGCTCGCATCTTCGGAAGCGATGCCGTACTGCAATCCGCACCCGCTCCACTGACAGCCCAGAACAGCGGACGTCGCCCGGCAGAGCTTCCACCGAGTCTCGTGGCTGCCTGCTCGGCGGTCCTGCTGCCGCTGTTCATCATCATCTCCATGTCCCGGCACCGACTCGTAAACCCGGAAAACACGTCCGCACAATTGCTGCTTTCCGCCGCAATCCTCCTCGGTCTGCTCTGCGGCCTGCCGCTGGTCTTCCTGCGAATTGCACGACAGCCGGTCGCGGCTGCGTTTTCCGTCAGACCCTTTCAACCGCGAATGCTGGCCGGTGCACTCCTGCTGGGCCTCTCCGCATGGACTGCCGTTTATGAACTGCTGATCATGGCCAACGGTCTGTCAGGCTGGAGCAAACTGCTGGAGAATCCGGCGATTCAGGAAATGGTGAAACGACTCAAAGAACAGTCATCGCTGCCACTCCAGCTTGTCTGCCTGGCCCTTGTACCGGCCGTCGCTGAAGAACTCTTCTTTCGCGGCTTTCTGATGAATGGTCTCCTGACGCGTTCTCGTGGCCGCACTGCACCGCTGCTCATCTCTTCCAGCATATTTGCTGCAGCGCATCTCGTCCCGGATCTGGCTCTTGAACGGTTTCCCGGTACAATGCTCCTGGGACTGCTCCTGGGAATCGTCCGACTGCACAGCGGCAGCGTGCTCCCGGGAATGCTCCTGCACGCCGCCAACAATGGCCTGCTGCTAAGTCTGGAAACTCTGAATCCATGGTTCACGCTTGCCGGAATCAATCTGAATCTGGACGAACAGGTCCATCTGCCTCCAAAGCTGCTGATCCCGGCCACACTGCTCCTGATCACCGGCGCCGCGCTGATTCTTCGTGGTGCAAACAAACCATCCTCCGGAAATCGACATGAACACTTGGGATCTGAAACAGGAGTTTGAAGCGGGTGTGTTCAGTGACCAGGTGCCTGGCGGTCGCTGCAGTGTGACGCTTCATTGTGAAGCCGCAGGCCTTAAAGCAGTCACGGAGGCAGGACAGGAGTTTTTCCTGCGGTACGACCAGATGCAGCTGGAGCTGGGTGGCGCCAGTGGCCGCATGTTCTTCTGTCGCAATGCCGACCGGACATTGACGCTGTTTTGCGAGGATCGGGAGTTCCGAACAGCCCTGGAACTGCACAGCAGCACACTCCTCGCCGAACAGCTCGCAGGTATCTCCGCCGACCACAAAAGTAACCGCAGTCGCGGCCGCAGCATCCTGCTGCTCAGTCTGCTCGCACTGGGACTCCTGCTGTACGGTGGCTACTACGCCGCACTGGCACTCGGCCGAGTCGCCGTAAAGACGCTGCCAGTGCAGGTCGATGAACAGATCGGGAAGCTGGCGTATTCACAGATGGATCATGGTGGCCCCGAAATCACGGATCCGCTGATCGTGGATTCCTGCCGTGAAATCGTTCAACAGCTCGAACCCCACTCCGCCCTGCAGGGACTCAAGTTCGAAATCAAGGTGATCGATTCCGAGGATGTCAACGCGTTTTGTCTCCCCGGAGGCAAGATGGTCATCTTCACCGGACTCCTGAAATCAGCGCGCACTCCCGAAGAAGTGGCCGGCGTGATCAGCCACGAAATGGCCCACGCAACGCTCCGACATGGCCTGCAGACGGTTGTGCGGTCCGCGGGAGTAATCGTCGCGGTGCAGCTCATGGTCGGTGACGCCGCAGGACTCGTGGCTCTCGCTGCCGAACTGGGACAGCAGGCAGCACTCACCAGCTACAGCCGTGAACTGGAAACGGAGGCTGACGTGGAAGGTGTTCGCATGCTGCATGCCGCCGCCATTGACCCGCTCGCACTGGCCCTGTTTTTTGAACATTTGAAGGAACAGGGCCAGGATGTCCCTGCCGCCATCGCGTGGATTTCAACGCATCCCCAGCACGACGTTCGCATCGCATCCATTCGCGCCCGAGTTGCCGATTTGCCTCCGCAACAGTATCGTTCACTTAATATCGACTGGGACGGACTTAAACGCCGCCTTCAGAAATAACCGGAAGCAACCCATGGAATCAGAAATCCGTAATCGCCCTTCCTTCGCTAATGTGCTTGTCAAACTGCAGCCCGGCGAAATGATCACTGCAGAAGCAGACGCCATGGCCAGTATGTCCAGTGGTATTCGACTGGTCACACGCTGGAACGGCGGCATGTTCGCGGCCATCATGCGGCGACTCTTCGGTGGCGAATCGATGTTCGTCAACGAATTCCACGCAGATACCCCCGCCGAACTGGTGCTCACACAGGCACTCCCCGGCGACATCGAATGCATGCAGCTTGCGGGCACATCGCTGTTCCTCCAGCCCGGCGCATTCCTCGCCTGCGAACCCGGAGTTCGCCTCGGAACGCAGTGGGCCGGCTTCGCCAGCCTCATCGGCGGCGAAGGCCTGTTTCGACTCGTCGTCTCTGGCCACGGCCGAGTCTGGTTTTCGGCATACGGCGGAATTTATGTCCGGGAAGTCACAGACGAATACATCGTCGATTCCGGACACCTCGTCGGCTATGAACCAACCGTTAATATCCGCGTGGGACTTCCTGGCGGCATCTTTTCCAGTTTCTTCAGTGGTGAAGGACTGGTCACGCGTGTTCGCGGGCCGGGACGCATTTACCTGCAGTCCCGCAACTTCAGCGCTCTGACCGCCTGGATCAACTCACACATCTGAATCAAACGGGGGCTGATATGCAACATCAAATCCTCTGCCGCCCAATGGCGTCGGTCGTTAAACTGGGCCTTGATGAAGGTGAAAGTGTCACCTGCGAAGTCGGTGCCATGATCGCCATGACCGAAGGACTCAGCGTCGAAACCACTTCCGCCATGAAAGGCAAAGCGGGCGGGCTCTTAAGCGGTGTGAAGAGAATGTTCGCCGGCGAAAATTACTTCCTCAACCACTTCACCGCGCAACAGGAAGATCAAATCCTGATTCTTGGGCCAACCATGCAGGGCGATGTCATCCATCATCGACTGCGAGGTGGTACTCTTCTGATCCAGGGCTCCAGCTGGCTCGCCAGCACTCCAGGCGTCACCATCGATGCCTCCTGGCAGGGGCTCGGCAAAGCCTTCTTCAGCGGTGAAGGCGCGTTCTGGATTCGAGCCCAGGGACAGGGAGATATTTTTCTGTCCAGCTTCGGAGCCATCTACGAGGTTGAAGTCAACGGCCAGTACACCGTTGACACCGGCCACATCGTGGCCTTCGAAGACACCATGCAATTCCAGATTGTCAAAGCCGGTGCCAGCCTGATCGGCAGTTTGCTCGGCGGCGAAGGTCTTGTCTGCCGCTTCACCGGCCAGGGGAAGCTCTACTGCCAAAGTCATAACCCCAAAAGCTTCGGTCAAATGCTCAGCCCCAGCCTGAAACCACGCTGAGCAATCGCGTCTTTGTGAAAGCAGTCCCATGAAAAGTCTCGATCATCAGATCTCGATGTCCCCGGACTTCGCTGTCGTCTCCGTGCGACTCCAGCAGGGCCAGCGCGTGTACTCCGAACCGTCAGCAATGGCCTCCATGACGCCAAACCTCACCCTCAAAGCCGGACTCAAATCCGGCCTCCGCAAATCCCTCGGACGCGTCTTCGCCGGAGAAAGCCTCGTCACCAGCACCTACAGCGCAGACTCCGGACCCGGCGAAGTCACATTCGCCCCAGGCATCCCCGGCGATATCTGCCATCATTACCTCGACCGCAGTTCCCTTTACCTCCAGCGCGGCTCGTTCCTTGCCCATTCCGAAGGTGTTGAAATCAGCGGAAAATGGCAGGGAGCAAAAGGTTTCTTCAGCGGCGAAGGACTGGTCCTCGTCAAAGCCTCCGGAACCGGTGACATCTTCTTCAACTCGTACGGCGCCATCATCGAATTTGATGTCCGCAACAGCCTGCTGATCGATACGGGATACATCGTTGGGTTTGAAGACACCCTCCAATACCAGGTGCAGGTCCTCCGCGGCGCCCGCCCCACCAAAACCATCAAAAACTTCCTCTTCGGCGGCGAAGGCCTCGTCTGCCGCTTCAACGGTCAGGGCAAAGTCTGGGTCCAGACCCGATACGTCTACCCACTGCTCCAGTGGGTCTACCCCTTCCGCCGCGTGCAGCGACAAAACTGATCATTCGGGAAATCCAAATTCCCGCAGGAACTCTGCAGCCCCCCACCAATCCATCCCTGCCCCCTGCCGCTGTGCACGATGTCCTTGCGGTTGACTCGCTCACACTCATCGCAAACGTGCGGACCATTCGCAGTTGGACGTCCTGTTGGGGTCCCATGAAGGCGCAAATCTGAAATGCTGGAAGTCTAAACCTTCTGTCCCTTTGCGCCTTTGCGTGAGACCAACCCTCCCTGCAATCGCCGAACTTCAGGTACATGGCACTGTCCCATTTCCCTCAGCGGCACTGATTGAAGACCCGCAGCAATCAGGCCACGGCCGTCAGGGAGTTCATGAGCCGAGCGACGTTTCTCCGCCAAAGCTGACACAAAGCGGGAAACCTGCTGATCTGCGTTCGGTGATCACCGCCGATAAATCCATGGGAGTGGTGCAGGAGAGTGCAGACGAGTGACAACAGACAGGGTGCAGGAGCTGCGCGACATCGCGGCTCGCGGCGAATCGCAAACAGTCGAGTTCAGGAACACGACGGCGCAACTGCCACGCGCCGGTGAAACACTCTGCGGAATGCTCAACAGCGATGGTGGAATCGTCCTGATCGGCGTCTCTGCATCCGGAGAGCTTCGAGGTCAGGACGTGAGCGATTCAACGCAGCAGGAGATTGCCCGCATGCTGGATCGCTTTCAGCCCACAGCTCCGATTGAGCTGCAAATTGCCCTGCTGCCTGACCTTCGCAGGTCAGGCATTCCGCTTGAAGTCCCCCAGTGGCTCCGATGGTGCTCCGTACACTTACGACGGTCGTGCATGGCAACGAACCGGCACAACCACCTCTCGCATGCCGCAGGACCAGTATGAGCGGCTGCTGATGCAGCAACAGCACGCGCGACGACGCTGGGAAAACCAACCCGCAGTCGGCGTTACACTGGACGATCTCGATCATGAAGAAATCCTTCGCACGCGGGAGGATGCAATCCGATTTCGCAGAATCTCCGCAGGCACCAGCCGCGACGTGGGCGATATTCTCGACCGGCTGGGTTCGCGGCATGACGGCCAGATCACCCAGGCCGCTCAGGTCCTTTACGGTCTGCGGTTTCTCCCTGATTAACCGCAGGTTCGTGTGAAGATGGGCCGTTTTCGAGGCACGAAGATCACTGGTGACATCCTCGATAACAAGCAGCAATTCCTGCATGCCTTCGCAGTCGTGCGCGAAGCCATGGCGTTTCTTGACCGCACCCTGCCGCTCTCCGGGCACTTCGTCACAGGCCGTATCCAGCGGGAAGACCGTTTGCCCGTCCCAGCCGACGCACTCCGAGAAGTGATCCTCAACGCAGTCATGCATCGCGATTATTCCAATCCCGGCGGTGATATCTCCATCGCAGTCTTTGATGATCGGATCGAGATCAGCAGCTATGGCAATCTGCTCCCCGGTGTCACTCCGGAACTGCTCAGCGGCCCCCACAAATCGATCCTGCGAAATCCACTGATTGCTGAGACGTTTCACAGAACCGGTGCTGTCGAGACATGGGGCCGTGGTACGAACCGAGTGATTGAAGTCTGCGGGGAACATAGCGTTGAACCGCCCGTTTTTGAACTGCAAAGCCACTGTGTTGTGGTCAGGTTCCCGGTCAAAGTCGGCCCGACCCCCCAAGTCACCCCTCAAGTCACCCCTCAAGCCGCCCCCCAAGTTGCCCCTCAAGTTGTGGCCCAAGTCTTTTCCCATGTCTTTTCCCATGTTGGGCTCGAACACAGCCCCCAAGTAACCCCCAAGTCACCCCCGAGGACGTCGTACCCGAGGTCCAATCCCCTCTCAGTTCGAAGGTCATTGCGATTCTTGCAGCGGCCATGGAGCCGCGTAATCTCGCTGAACTTCAGCTGGCCGCAGGCCTGAAGGATCGAAAAAACTTTCGATTCAAGCATTTAGAACCCCTGGTCGACATCGGCTGGTTGCAGATGACCATCCCTGATAAACCTCGGAGCTCCCTGCAGCGGTATGTGCTGACGGGCGAGGGTCGGACTGTACTGTCACTGGCACGGCAGAAATAATCGGGAGCTGTCACCAGACATTCCAGGACATCCCATTTCCCACGCTTGGCGGGATTGACTTGTCCCCAGAAACCCGGCTTTGCCTAAAGCAGTCACTTGCGAAAAATCAGTAAATTTGTTTATTTTGCAAAAAATCGCTCAGGTTTATCGAGGTATCAGCCGAACACCAGCTTTCTCAGAAAACGCGCACCTGCCTGTTCTCGGGTCTGGAACGCTTGTTAATGGCAGGTCGGCAGGCTACAATCCACGGTTTCTCGCAAGTTTCCCGGCTCCGCGGTGTTCGGAAACATTCGCCCTCTGTACTGTCAGGAATCGACCGAAGTGCCCCCAGTCTCCGTCAACGTCCGTGACATTTTTGAATCAGAAAACCTGCTGACTCTTGACCAGCTGCACCAGCTCGAAGCCGCTGCTGGTTCTTCCCAGCTTCCGGACCTCCGTCTGGCAGCCGGTGAAGCCGTGCGCAAGGCGGATGCTGGGGATAAAAGCGAACCCGTGCTGGCACGTGCCGGGGTTGGCTCATATCTGCTCTCACGCCAGGCTCAGGCTGACCGTATTCTCTCCGCGGTGACTCGCGACGGCGTGGCCATGTATGTGCATGGCCAGTGCCTGCTGTCACTCAATCGCCCTGAAGAGGCCGCTGCGCGATTCGAAGCTGCCGCCAAAGCCGGTGTCGATCCCGTCGGCTGCACCCTCCGCCGCGCCGGCGCCGTCCGCGCCTCCGGTCGCGTTGACGAAGCCGAAAAAATGCTCCGCAGCGTCGCCGCCGCCGCCGCCAGCCGCGCCGAATACTCCTTCCAGATGGGCTGCATCTGGGCCGACCGCGGTGATTCGCTCACCGCCGTGGAATATTTCGAACGCGCCGTGGACATGGACCCTCATCACTCCCGAGCCCTCTTCTGGCTCGCCGCCGAAAATGCACTCCGCGGTAATGACGATGATGCCATCCGCTTCTACGAACGCTCACTCTCACGCCCCCCGTTCTACATCGGCGCCCTGCTCAATCTCGGACTGCTCTACGAAGACCGCGAAAACTACAAAGCCGCTGCCTTCTGCTTCCGCCGCATTCGCGAATATGACTCCGGCAACGCCTTCGCTGACCTGTATCTCAAGGACATCGAAGCCACCCAGGACATGTACTACGACGAAGACCAGGCCCGCCAGGAAGCTCGCATGAAGCAGCTCCTCGGTCGCCCCGTCACCGACTTCGAACTCTCTGTTCGCAGCCGCAACTGCCTCCAGCAAATGAATATCAACACTCTCGGTGACCTCACCGAAGTCAGCGAACAGGAACTCCTCGCCGGCAAAAACTTCGGCGAAACATCACTCACAGAAATTCGCGAACTCCTCGCCGCTCACGGACTCCGCATCGGACAAAATCTCCACCGAATCCACACTCGCGAACACGTCGTCGATCAGAATCTGACGCCGGAAGAACAGGCCCAGATGAACAAACTCGTCTCCGACCTCAACCTCTCCGTTCGCTCTCGCAAATGTATGTCCCGACTCAACATCCAAACCATCGGCCAACTCTGCCAGCGCACCCCCGACGAACTTCTCGCCAGTCGCAATTTCGGTGTGACCTCACTTAACGAAATCCGCCTGAAACTCGGCGAAGTCGGTCTGCGACTCCGCAACGACTAGTCCCGAAATCCAAAACCCGGTAGTGTAATCGGTAACACAACAGATTTTGGTTCTGTTTTTCCAGGTTCGAGTCCTGGCCGGGTTATCTGGGTCATGCCGCAGCAGATCACACAACAGACCCCACAAAGGCGTCTCATCCCCAGCAATCATCCGATCCCTGAACCATCCCGATTCCGGGAAATTGCAGACTCTGAGATCGCCCTCTTTGACTGGGTCACAGACCAATCTTAGACTCCCATCCCCGTTCTGCGACGGCTTGTCTAAGCGTGCTCTGCTATGGTATCACACGCCTCAACGCCCACATCGCCTAATCCTCTCTCTCTCCTTCTCATCAGCCGATACAGACGCAAATCGCAACACACTACCTGTCTACTCCTCTCGTGACACGTGTCGCAAACGCGGTCGTATCAGTTCAGATCCTTTCCTCACTCCTGGTCAACCCGGCGATGGAAGGATGACCATCCCCGCCAGATCTGCGTTTCCTGTGTCCTCCCTCAGATTCTTATTCCGGCTGCTCCTTGTCCTGCTCGCTGGCTGGCTGGTTGCCTACTGGCCAGCAGGCGTTCTTCATCAGGCATCCGGAGTACTCTGGCTCTCCCTTGCTGCCCTGCTCATGTTCTGCTCAGGATTAGCCGGTCTGGCACTGGTCAAACTCCTGAAAAAAGAAAATACTCTCACAGAAACCTTTCTGCACTCCGCGAATCGCTCTCTCTGGGTACTTGTCGCTGTTGTTCTTGTAAGAACTTTGCAGCCGCAAATCGGATTTTCAAAATTCTACGGCTGGCTCATTTTCTTCTATCTGCAATTAATGGTGCTTGAGGTTCTGACCCTGCAAGGTCGATGGAAGAAGCCGTCCTGAGGACAATTGGTTTGCAGACGTCCAACTTAATTCATCACTCCCCGAAATCCTCCTCGGAAATGGCTCCAGGATGAGCGGCGAAGATAATTTTCATCACGTACGCGATTTCGCATTCTTCGAAGTTCCGGGGATGCTGACGTCCCGGCACGCCTTTGACGACATCGGCAACGTCCCCTGGCACGTGAAGTACGCCCTTGGTTTTTACAAAGCCCACGGCGACGGTCAGGCACCCAAAGAGCCAACGCTGGAACAGATCAACGCCGCCATGGTCGGCAAGGTGCTCATTCCACAACCCTTTGCCGGCACCTACCAGAACCCCGGATTCATCATCACTAAGTTCATGGTGCTGCAGGTTCTGGTGCTCATCATTTGCCTGCTCATCTTCCGCGGGCTTGCCGTTCGCATCCGCTCCGGCCAGCCCGCTCGCGGTCGATTCTGGAACCTCTGGGAAATGATGGCACTCGCAATTCGCGATCAGGTCGTTCGTCCAACAATCGGTGACCACCATCACGATCACCACGATGACTCCCATGGAACTCACGACGCCCACAGTCACCGTGCTCACCCCCCATCGACTGGCGGGCACCCGGCGGATCGCTACCTGCCGTTCGTCTGGAGTTGCTTCTTCTACATTCTGTTCTGCAATTTGCTTGGTGCAATTCCCTCGATGGGCTCCGCCACCGGCGATATCAACGTCACTGGAGCGCTCGCCTTCAGCGCTTTTGTCGCAACCACAGCATACGGAATGCAGTCTCTGGGATTCGGTGGATTCTTCGGAAATCTGATCCCGAATACTGGCATGACAGGATTCGGTGGTCTTGCAATCGGTGGCCTCATGTTCGTCATTGAGGCACTCGGCTTTCTCATAAAGCATCTCATCCTTGCGATGCGACTGTTTGGCAATATCATGGGTGGCCATACCGCTCTCGGTGTGATCCTCGGCTTCATCGCAGCAACGGCGAAAGGTCCCGTTGCACTCTGGAGTATCGTCACCATTGGCAGCCTGCTCGGGCAGGTCGGTGTCGGCCTGCTGGAACTCCTGGTGGCCGTGCTTCAAGCCTACGTGTTCTCATTCCTTGCAACGATCTTCATCGCCAGCGCAATTCACAAACACTGATCTTCCGCCGGACAACCGGCCTGACTTGCTGCACAGTGGTCCTTCAGGGGCCGAAATTCGATCTCTTTCCTGTATCCGCTCAATCATGAGGAGTGACTTGTGTCTCAGTTTCTGAAATTTGCATTGCTGCTTCTGGCCGGTTTTGTTCTCTTGTCTGCCCCGGCAATGGCGTTCGACGAAGGTGCCGCTGCACCGACCGCTGCCGCTGCCCCCGAAGGTAGCAACGCTCTGATCAACCTCTCCAGCACATTCGGTGCTGGTCTGATTGTAATCGGCGCCGGCCTTGGCATTTCTCGCCTGTCAGCCGCTGCCTTCGAAAGCATGGCTCGACAGCCCGAAGTTGTCGGCGACATTCGCGGTAGCATGATTATCGTCGCAGCCATGATTGAAGGGGCCGCCGTGATCGGTCTCATCGTCTGTCTTATCGCGTGATTTCCAACGGTTCCTCAGCTTCCATTCGATCGGGATGGCGTTCATGAACATCAGGTTTCAGTACAGGCGCTGCGGGCGGTGGCTTGCAGTCCTGTGCGCTTTAGTGCTGGCCGTAGGGGTCGCGCCAAGCGGACTGGGGACTGCCTTGTTCGCTGCGAGTGCAGAGGGAGGCCCACCCATGGGCTTCAGAGGCGACCTCTCGCTGTTCTCCATCGTAGCGTTCGTGTTCTTTCTGGTCGTCCTCGGAACTCTCGCATGGAAGCCCATGATCGAGGGCCTGGACAAGCGCGAGTCGGGCATTCGACGAGCGATCGACGATGCCGAGGAGAATCGCAGAAAATCGGAAGCAATGCTGGCCGACTACCAGAAAAAGCTGCGCGAAGCTGAACAGACCGTTCAAGCTATGGTTGCTGAAGCCCGGCGGGATGCCGAGCGAACCAGCAAAGATCTCATCGCCACTGCTCAGAAGGAAGTCGATCAAATTCGCATCCGAGCCCGCGAAGAGATCCGTCAGGCCAAAGACACCGCACTCGCCGAGGTCTTCAGCCAGATTAACTCTCAGGTCATCCTCGCTGCCGAACACGTGCTCGGACGAACCCTCGCTGATGCTGATCAGGATCGCCTCGTCTCCGAAGCGCTCGCTCACGTCAGTCGCTGATTCGCTCACAACTACCCCCCCACCCGGCTGCGCAAAGGCTGCTTCCCATGGCTGGCTCAAGGTTTACAACACGTCCGGAAAGTGTACTGGAAGATCCCGGTGCGCGCGCCGTGGCGACGTTGTATGCAGAGTCATTCCTGTCGGCCGCTGCCACCAATAACACTCCGTCCGCCCCCGAAGAACTCAGCTCATTCCTCACCGACGTGCTTGCTCAGTTCCCCGAGTTCAGTGACGTTTTGTTGTCGGACTTCGCAGGCCGTGACGAAAAACTTAAGATTATCAGTCGCGTGATCGCTCCCCGATGTTCCGAATTCTTCGCGAACTTCCTCAGAGTGCTCGTGCGACACGGCCGGATGGAACTCCTGCCGGTAATCAACGAGGTTGTCGTGCGACTCCAGGAGACCGCAGCAGGGCGGCAGCGAGTCAAAGTTCGGAGCGCCCGATCGCTGACAACAAAAGCCCGCGCTGACATCGTCGCTGCTCTCAACGCACGCTTCGGCTTCGACCCGATCCTCGAAGAATCCATCGACCCGCAGTTGCTCGGCGGAGTCGTGCTCCAAATTGGTGATACCGTTTTTGACTCATCGCTGCGTTCCCGGCTGAAAGCTCTGCAGGGACGTCTGGTGGAGAAGACTTTCAATGAAATTCAAAGCAGACGAGATCGCTTCAGTCATCCAGAAGGAGATTGAAGACTTTCGTGGTCTGATTCAGACAGCGGAAGTAGGCCGAGTGATCGAGGTCGGAGACGGCATCGCGCGCTGCACGGGGTTGTCCAACGTGATGTCCGGGGAGATGGTCGAATTCTCCAACGGCACCACCGGCTTCGCATTTAACCTCGAAGAAAGCAGCGTCGGCGTCGTGATCCTGGGGGACTACCTCAGCATCGCGGAGGGTGACGAAGTGCGCTCAACCGGGAAACTGCTGTCTGTCCCGGTCGGAGAGTCGCTGCTCGGTCGCATGGTCGATCCGCTCGGAGTTCCGCTCGACGGCAACGGCCCGGTGATTACCTCCGAGTCCCGCCCTGTTGAATGGCAGGCCGCAGGTGTAGCTGAGCGTCAACCCGTCAAGGAACCGCTCCAGACGGGTATCAAAGCCATCGACGCCATGACTCCCATCGGCCGCGGCCAGCGAGAACTCATCATCGGCGACCGCAAGACCGGCAAGACGGCAATCGCCATCGACACGATCCTCAACCAAAAAGGTACGGGCGTGATCTGCGTCTACGTCGCCTGCGGTCAGCGAGCGTCGTCCATCGCCGGTGTCGTTGAAGTGCTCCGGCAAAACGGTGCACTCGACTACACCATCGTCGTCGCCGCCAGCAGCTCCGATCCCGCTCCGCTGCAATATATTGCTCCCTACGCGGGCGCAGCGATGGCTGAGTATTTCATGTATCAGGGTAAGCACACTCTGGTCGTATATGATGACCTCTCCAAACAGGCCGTCGCCTACCGCCAGCTCTCGCTGCTCATGCGTCGTCCGCCGGGCCGCGAAGCGTTCCCCGGTGACGTGTTCTACTGCCACAGCCGCCTCCTCGAACGTGCAGTAAAGCTCAATAAGGAACTCGGCGGTGGCTCCATGACCGCCCTGCCAATCATCGAGACGCTGGAAGGCGAAGTCTCCGCCTACATTCCCACCAACGTGATCTCCATCACCGACGGCCAGATCTACCTCGAACCTGACCTCTTCTGGAAGGGCATCCGTCCCGCCATCAACGTCGGCATCTCCGTCAGCCGCGTCGGTGGTAATGCTCAGACCAAGGCCATGAAGAAGATCGCGGGAAGTCTCCGTCTGGACCTCGCCGCCTTCCGCGAACTCGAAGCCTTCGCCCAGCTCGGAACCGAGCTCGACAAAGCCACCCAGGCACAACTCGATCGCGGTTACCGCATGGTCGAATTGCTCAAGCAACCACAGTACGTGCCTCTCCATGTTGCCGATCAGGTTGTGGCAATCTATGCGGGCACCAGGGGCTACTTCGACAAGGTGCCCGTCAACCGAGTACAGGCCGTCGAGAAAGAACTCCACGAATTCATTCGCACCGAGCATGCAGATATGCGTGACAAACTGGTTGCCGAGGCCGCCCTGACCGACGAAATTGAGGCAATGCTCCGTAAAGCACTCGATGCCTTCGTCGCTCGCCAGGCAGCTAAAGGCTGATTAATCCGCTTCCCGTTCAACCCCTAATCCCCGGTGCAGTTCTGCCATGGCCAATCGACGCTTGCTGGTGAAACGGCTCAAAGCGGTGCGCAACATCCGCAAGATCACGCGCACAATGGAGCTGATCGCGACCAGTCGCTTCAAGAAGGCTATGGACCGCGCGACGGAAGCTGCGGAATACACCCGCAAGATCTCCGAGATCGTTGGTGACCTCGGCCAGGCCAGCCTGAAGTTCTCACACCCGCTTCTGCAGAAGCATGCTGAAGAGAAAAAAGGCATTCTGCTGGTGCTCACTGCCAATCGAGGCCTTTGTGGCGGCTACAACGCCAGCGTCCTCCGGCAGACGCTGGCATACGTCCGTCAGCAGAGGGAAAAAGGCGTCGAGACCTCGCTGGAAGTATCCGGTAAACGCGGTATCAAGTTCCTCAACTTCCAGAAGGTCGCGATGGATCAGACCTACACGCATTTCGAGGACAAGACCACCTTTCTCGAAGTGGACGTTCTGGCCAGTCGCTACGTGGATCTGTACATCGCCGGCAAAATCGACCGTCTGGACGTCGCCTACACCCGCTTCGAATCCAGCTCAAGGCAGTTCGCCGTCGTCGAGCCCATCCTGCCACTCTCCAGCCTCTCATCGGGTGGCCCGGCCAGGGCCAGTGGCGTGGACTACGACTTTCTGCCCTCAGCTCAGGAAATTCTCGAAGAGATCGTTCCGGCAGCTTTCCGCGCCAAACTCTTCAAGTGCTTCCTGGACGCCATCGTCAGCGAACAGATCGCTCGCATGGTCGCCATGAAGGGCGCCACTGAAAACGCCGACGAGATGGCCGGCAATCTCAAACGGCAATACAACCGCGCCCGACAGGCCGGCATTACTTCAGAACTTGCAGAAATCATCGGTGGTGCCGCAGCACTCGGCTAGGCATCTCCAAACTCCAATCAACCTTCGTCCCTGAACCATCAGAGACCCAATCGCGATTCTCACGGCAGGCGAAACATGGCTGAAGCAACAAAACAGGGCAAAGTCTCGCAGGTGATCGGATCCACATTCGACGCCGAATTTCCAGAGCACAGCCTCCCGGAAATCTACAATGCCCTTACAATCGATGAAGAGATCAAAGGCAACCGCGTCCGGGTCACGGGCGAAGTGCAGCAGCACCTGGGCGGTGGTCGCGTCCGCTGTGTCGCACTGGGAAGCACCGACGGTATGCGTCGCGGGATGACCGTCAACGATACCGGCCGCCCGCTCTCCGTCCCCGTCGGCAAGGGAACTCTTGGCCGCGTTTTCAACGTTCTCGGTGACGCTATCGACGGTCGCGGTGCCGTTGCCCACGATGAACGCTGGCCCATCCACCGCCACCCCCCAAAGCTCGAATCCCTCAGCTCCAAAACCGAAGTGTTCGAAACCGGTATCAAGGTCGTGGACCTGCTCACACCCTTCGTCCGCGGTGGTAAAGCTGGTCTCTTCGGTGGGGCAGGTCTTGGGAAAACCGTCATTCTCACTGAACTCATTGCTCGTATCGCAAGTGCCCACGGCGGTTACTCCGTGTTCGCGGGTGTCGGTGAGCGTACTCGTGAGGGTAACGACCTTTGGCTTGAAATGCAGGAGACCAAGATCGGGCAGACCGGTCGTTCCGTGATCGAACAGACCTGCATGGTGTTCGGTCAGATGAACGAACCACCGGGTGCCCGTCTCCGCGTCGCACTATCGGCGCTCACCATGGCCGAGTGGTTCCGTGACGCCACCGGGTCCGATACACTGCTCTTCGTCGATAACATCTTCCGCTTCTCCCAGGCAGGCTCCGAAGTTTCCGCGCTCCTTGGCCGTATGCCTTCCGCCGTAGGTTATCAACCAACCCTCGGTACCGAACTCGGCGAACTTCAGGAACGTATTACATCCACGAAGAACGGGGCCATCACGTCCGTGCAGGCCGTTTACGTACCTGCCGACGACCCGACCGACCCCGCTCCCGCAACCGCATTTGCTCACCTTGACGCGTTCATTTATCTCGAACGCCGTATCTCGGAAAAAGGTATCTACCCCGCCATCGACCCGCTGGCCTCCTCCAGCCGAATTCTCGACCCGCAGTACGTAGGTCAGCGTCACTACAACGCCGCTCGCCGCGTCCAGCAGACGCTGCAGCGGTACCGCGAACTGCAGGACATCATCGCTATTCTTGGCGTGGACGAACTCAGCGAAGACGACAAACTCGTCGTGCATCGCGCTCGCCGCATCGAGCGATTCCTGTCTCAGCCGTTCCTTGTTGCAGAAGTCTTCACCGGCAAACCCGGCAAGATTACCCCGCTGGCCGACACAATCCGCAGCTTCGAAGAAATCTGCGACGGTAAATGGGACCACTTGCCGGAAGGTGCCTTCATGTACGTCGGTGCCATCGAGGAGGCCGAAGAGCAGTACCGCCGTATGCAGGCCCAAACCTGATCACCAGGCATTCGATCGGAATCAACATGGCAGATCTCAGACTTGTTCTCGTCACTCCCGAAAAAACCCTCTTCGACCGTCCGGTCGCTTCCGTCCGTGTCCCGTTGTTCGACGGTTCCATCGGCATCTATCCCGGTCGTGCTCCGCTCGTGGGCCGGCTGGGGATCGGTGAACTCCTGCTGCGGGCCGCTTCCGGCGAAGCCGAGGGTATCTTCATCGATGGTGGCTTCGTGCAGGTCAAAGGCCCAGTCATCTCGGTGCTGACCTTTTCTGCCACCCCAACCTCCGAACTCAGCCGCAAAGCCGCCACACTAGCGCTCGCTGATGCCCGTGCCGAACGGGCCAAATCCGACGAAGAATATTCCGGCACCGCCCGACGACTCGAACGTGCCCGTCGTATGCTGGCCCTTGCCCGCCGCGACTAATCAGACCCCGCAGACTGGGAATTTCAGCCCTGCCCGCGTACAATCCCAAGGCCCGTCACGCCCCGCGTGCCGGGCTTTTCTTGTCACCGGACCGATTGACGGAAGCTCATCATGGACAAGTTTGACCCCCGCGTTGATTCGCTGGTCATGGAAACCAAAACCCTCTGGGATCCTTCCGTCGGTCAGCTCTCCGACGAAGACCGTCGCTGGGTCTCCGCCGCCATCCACCAAAAGCCCCAGCTCGCCTCCAAAGTCTCCTACGAACGCAGCCATACCGGCTTCGTGCGTATCATCCGTGTCACCGTGGAAGACATCCAGCGACTCTACCTCGCCCGCGGCTGACAGCCACGTGTACTGCTCAGACGGAACTCGAAGTCTTGCCCGATTAAGAAATGTTTTAGAAACGGACTGGATGCTTCAGCGTCCGGCAGGACCACACTCGCAGATTTCTATTTGATGCGGGCGGCCACGACACCGCGGTTCTCTCTGCTTCAAAGATATCCGAAAGTGCATGATGAGACTGCTTGACTCCACAAGATCCGGGCACCACAAATTCTGCAGTCTTCTGACAGCACTCGTCGTTGCCACTGTCAGCTTCGTGCACACCGTGGCTTCAGCTGACGAGGTTCGGGAAGCGGCAGCGATTTGGGTTTATTGTTCTGCGGCTGCTGAACAGTCGCTGGACTTGCTGTACCTCGACACCGCCACGGGGCGGCTGTCGAAACAGTATCGCCTCGCGACTCCTGGTGAACCCGGTGCATTGACGGTCTCCCCGGATCGCCGTTTTCTGTTTGCATCAATGCGTTCCACGGGACGACTCTGCAGCTTTCGCATCGATCCTGGCACCGGCAGGCCTGACCCGATCAGTGTGGTGGAAGCGGGCGCCGATCCGGCTCAGATTTCGGTGGATCACACCGGACGCTTTCTGCTGACAGCCTTCTACGTAGCCGCGAAGGTCACTGTTCATTCCATCGGCCCAAATGGGGAACTCAGCCAGCGGCCGCTGCAGACAATCGACACGGCCAGGAACGCCCACGCTATCGTCCCCGATGCCGGCAATCGCTTTGCCTACGTACCCCACACAGGTCCCAATCTCATTTTCCAGTTCTCCTTCGACGCCCGGTCGGGCCAGCTGACGCCGCTCACTCCTGATCGTCTGCAGCGCCCCCCTCAAACAGGCCCGCGGCATTTGGCGTGGCACCCCATGCAGCCCATCGCCTACATCAACAATGAACAGGGAAGTTCCGTCACGGCCTATGAACAGCGGCCAACTGGAGAACTGCGGGCCGCCGCAACTGAACGTTCCCTGCCCACTGATTTTTCCGGTTCCAACAGCACTGCAGAAATCCAGATTCATCCGTCCGGCCGTTTTCTGTACGTAGCCAATCGCGGCCACGACAGTCTGGCAGTGCTGCAGCTGGACAAGTCCGGCCGCGAGCTGAAATTCATTGCCTGCGAACCCACTGAACCGACTCCGCGATCCTTCCACATCGACGCTACCGGCCGCTTCCTGCTTGCAGCGGGTGAATCCAGTGGTCGCCTGCAGGTCTTCCGCGTCGATGAACACACAGGGCGACTGCAGTCCGTCAGTGTTCAGCCAATCGGTCCGCGACTCTGGTGGGTGCTGACCGTACCCCCAGCCAGCAATTCAACGACTGCACCATGATCCGCCTGTCGCTGCCATGTGCCGCCGCCGACTTGTCTGCAGCCAAACTTCTGGAATGGCTTCAGTGCGAATGTCAGCAGCCAGTCGGCCTTTCTGAAGCACTTGACCTCGAATGCCAGCCACCATCCCGCGCAGCCCGGCTTGAATCCGTCACACTCACCCGCGCGACAATTGACGGACTGACTGTTCGTGTGCACTACCAAGTTGAATTCTCTGAATTCGCCCCCTGCCAGGACATTTCCCGTCACGCAGTTTTTGATCGCCAGTTGACTGGATGGATCGAGGCAACTCAACTGATGTTTCCAAAACCCTTCCAACCACCGCGACGGGATTCCGTGGATGAGTTCTGAGCAGCAGTTCAGTGTCGTTCCTGAATGACGGCCTCCGGATCATGGGCGGTGATGCGTGCCACGACAGTGTCGCCGCAGGCGCGAGACTGACCTCAGCGTTTCCGGACGGCCGGCTTCGGTCAGAAATCGCCTGCGAAAGTTTTTGACGAGGTCCATCCACGTTTCAATGCTGCAGTCAAGGCGCGTGAGAATGGAATCGAGCTGTGGAGGGATGCGGCCCGCTTTGTCCAGACGCAGCTGACGACCGGTCCAGTCGACCAGCTGGAGGTATTGATCCAGCGACATGAACAGGCAGCCACGATTTGTAAGCCGCCGATCGGTGCTTCGATCGCGGGATTGCCGACGCGGTTGTTCGAGTGCAATCGGGGCCAGCCAGCCGGCTTTGGGGCCGTGTTCGGTCTGGGTGTCCCGAGCTGCCGCGGAGGCGGCCGGGGCGGCAGCCTGACGA
>JBJTOP010000302.1:0-1048 GCA_046074645.1 Planctomycetaceae bacterium
TTGTAGGGTTCAGGTGGTTTGCATTCAATCCGATGGCGAAGGAGCAAGCGGACAGAAGCGGGAGTATGACTGGAGAGAATGGGAAGCTCGGGAAAACTGCGAGAAAGTCTCATTCATGAGAACTGGCGGGCGTAAACCAGATTTTTCTGTCTTTTAAACTCGCTGGGGGAAACCTCGAAATGCATCCGCGATAACTTGAACCCACTGGGCTGTCTTCCGGCGGACAAAAAATTTCCAGTCGCTGCCCGCGAATGGGAGTAGCCAGGGTGTGGCAGAAGCGCAGAAACAGCCGAACGGCTGTGCGAAACAGGGCGTGTCCAGCCGGAATGCTCCTCAGCGTTTGATAGTCGTATTGCCGACAGCGTTGGCCTGCACATATGCGGTGCACCCTGCCCCCCTGGTGATCGACTTCTTCCCCTGCGCTTGTCAGACCCGCAGCCGCGCGTTAACGTCTGGGGAGTGGTTCGGGGGTCCCGTGGATTTTCAGGAGAGCAGCCATGGTCGAGGGGAGTCGTCGGGATTTTCTGCAGGCGGCAGCCGTTGCTTCGCTGGCTTCCACCTCATCACACGCGACAGCGACAGGTGTCGATGATCGCAAACTGAAACTGGGCCTGATTGGCTGCGGTGGCATGGGGAGTGGTCACCTGCGTGAACTTTCCAGACGCACAGACGCTGAAGTTGCATGGGTCTGTGATGTTGACAGTCAACGACTGGCCGCCGCCGCGAAGATCGTGGAAGAAGGTTCAGGCAAGGCCCCCCAGACCACGCCGGATCTCCGTCAGATTCTGGACGACGCCACCGTCGATGCCGTCTTCATTGCCACGCCGGACCACTGGCACACTCCCGCAGCAATTCTTGCGCTTGATGCCGGTAAGCACGTTTACGTGGAAAAGCCCTGCTGCCACAACATTCGCGAAGGCAGACTGCTCGCCGATGCCGTAAAGCGTTCCGGAAAAAAACTCCAGGTGGGTACTCAGAGTCGCAGTACTGAAATGGTGCGGGCCGGCATTCAGCGTCTGAAAAACGGTGACATCGGCGAAGTGCTCGT
>JBJTOP010000303.1:0-4331 GCA_046074645.1 Planctomycetaceae bacterium
GTTAAACTCACAGCGACCTCCGTGTTTGCGTGCGGGTGCAATTCCACGCACATTCTGTGCGAATTCACACCAAACACGAAGGTCATATTTATTTTACCCAAACCCCCAGCTCGCGGTGCCGCAAAGCTGGACGATCTCCTCAGGGGAGAGGGGTCGGGGGTGAGGGGTAAACACTACAACCACGCCCCCAGCAACCGCCGAATAAACAACACAAAACCCACGTCCCGCAACAGCCGCCGCAGGGGCCTGTTGCGGGGCCGTTTGATCCTGAGCGTTGGACCCCTCACCCCCAGCCCCTCTCCCCTCGAAGGGGAGAGGGGAGCGGGGGTGGTCCTGATTTCAGTTCCTCGTTTCTTTTCCCTTCGGACCTGATTCCATGTCTCGCTTGCTTTCAAGTCTTCTCGGCTGTCTTCTCTGTCTGTTATCCGGGCCGCTTTTCGGTGACGAGCCGCATTCCGGTCTGGATCCGGATGGCTTCGACAAAACCGTGCGTCCGCAGGACGACTTGTTCCTGCACGTCAACGGCCGCTGGCTGCTCTCCACCGACATCCCTGCCGACAAATCCAATTACGGATCTTTCACGCGTCTGGACGACGAAGCGCGTGAGAACATTCGGGCGATCATTGAGGAAGCGGTGAAGAATCCGACGGACGACATCAGTCGTAAAGTCGGTGATTTTTATAAGAGCTATCTGGACGAGGCGCGGATCAGTTCACTGGGACTGTCGCCCATTCAAAAGCAGCTGGACGCCATCGATCAGTTCAATTCGGCCGAGCAGATTGCTCGCTACTTTGGAGCGGGCGGGGTGCAGGGGCTGCCTGGTCCGATTGGATTCTACGTTTCTGTCGATGACCGTAATTCTTCACGATATCTCTGCCATATCATTCAGAGCGGACTGACGCTGCCTGACCGCGATTACTATCTGACGCAGCGTGAGGACCACGCGGCGGCTCGGAAGGCTTTGCAGGCTTATATAGCGCGGCTGTACGAACTTGCGGGCCGCAGTGATGGTGCGGCGGCCGCGGAGGCTGTGATCCGGCTGGAAACGGCGCTGGCCGGGATTCAGTGGTCGCGAACGGAACTGCGTGACGCCGAAAAACGCTACAACCTTCGCCCCACAACTCAGCTTGACCAGATTGCCCCCGGCATCCCGCTCAAGCCGTTCCTCGAAGCCTCAGGCGTCCCCGACATCACAGAACTCAACGTGGTGACTCCCAGTTACTTCGAAAACCTGGGGGCTGTGGCCGCTTCCGCAGGGCTTGAAGCCTGGAGGCACTACGCGCGGTTTCATCTGCTGGATGCCGCCGCAGAATACCTGCCAAAGGAATGGGTCGATGCCCACTTTGAACTTCACGAAAAAGCGATTTCCGGCGTCCCGGCCCAGAAGCCCCGCTGGAAAAAAGCCGTCGACGCCACCTCCGGCGCCGGAGCCGGTGATTTCGGCGTCCTCGGCGAACCGCTCGGACAACTCTACGTCCGTAAACACTTCCCCGCCGAATCCCGCAAGCGGATGCAGGAACTTGTCGGCAACCTGATGAAGGCATACGAGATCAGCATCCGTCAGCTGCCGTGGATGACCGCGGCCACTCGCGAACAGGCGCTCGTCAAACTTGGAAAGATCACCACGAAGATTGGTTACCCCGACGTCTGGCGCGACTTTTCAAAGCTCGAAATCCGCTCGGATGATCTCATCGGCAATCTGCTCCGCTCCCGCACCTTCGAACATCAGCGGCAGATTGACCGCCTGAACCAGCCCGTGGATCGCAGCGAATGGGGAATGACTCCGCAGACGGTGAATGCCTACTACAATCCAAGCCTGAACGAAATCGTCTTCCCTGCCGCTATTCTGCAGCCGCCGTTCTTTGATGCAACCGCGGATGACGCGGTGAACTACGGCGGCATCGGTGCGGTGATTGGCCATGAAATCAGTCACGGTTTTGATGACGAGGGCAGCAAGTACGACGGCGACGGCAATCTGCGGAACTGGTGGACAGACGATGACCGCAAGGCCTTCGAAGCCCTGACCTCGAAGCTGGTGGCCCAGTACGAATCCTATGAAGCACTGCCGGGCCGCAAACTGAACGGTCGCTTGACGCTGGGCGAGAACATCGCGGATCTGAGCGGCATGGCGATTGCCTACAAGGCCTACATGCTCTCGCTCGAAGGCCGCCCCTCGAAGACTCTGGATGGCTACACCCCCAGCCAGCGCTACTTCCTCGGCTGGTCGCAGATCTGGCGTCGCAAGTACCGCGACGACGAGATGGCGCGGCGGCTGCTGATCGACCCCCACTCCCCGTCCGCCTTCCGAGCCAACGGCCCGGTGACCAATTTGAATGCGTTTTACGAAGCCTTTGATGTAAAGCCCGGCGACAAGCTGTATAAAGCGCCGGTGGATCGCATTCAGATCTGGTAGTTCATCGATCGTTTTTTCTTCCATTCCCTCGGGCGGCCGTCCTCGGCCGCCCGAAATTTCGGCCTTCACGCAATGCAAACCACTCCCATACAGCCAGCTCAGTTCCGTACTTCCGTTCTTGCCGTGCCGCCTCTTGCGCGCGATGGCCATGAACGCATTTGTCCACAACAGAACCGCCGCATCGTGCAGCATCTGGAACGCGGTGGAGTCTCAATGCTGCTCTACGGCGGCAACGCCAATCTCTACAACGTGCGTTTCAGCGAATACGCCGCACTGCTGCAGATGCTGGAAGAAATTACCGCGCCCGAGACGGCCGTGATCCCATCCGTCGGGCCCGCCTACGGGCTGATGATGGACCAGGCCGATCTTCTCAAAACCACTTCCTTCCCCACCGTGATGGTGCTGCCCACAAAAGCCATCATGACGGAGGCGGGGCTGATGACAGGGTTTCGTCGGTTTGTGGAAGCGATCGGCCGTCCTGCCGTGCTCTACATCAAGGAAGAGGGCTACATCAGCCCCGAAGGCGCAGCAGAACTGGTACGCGACGGACTGGTGTCCTTCATTAAGTATGCGATCGTCAGAACCGATCCGGCTGTCGATGACTTTCTGCAGCGTCTGGTGGCGATGGTGGAACCACGACTGATCTGCAGCGGCATTGGTGAACAGCCCGCGATGGTACACATGACCAAATTTCAGCTGAATGGTTACACATCCGGGTGTGTCTGCGTGAATCCCGCGCTGTCTCAGCAGATGCTGGCGGCCATCACTGCCGGAAATTATGACCGCGCCGAAGCCATTCGCCGCCTGTTCCTTCCACTCGAATCACTCCGGAACGAGATCAACCCGATTCGGGTGCTTCATGAAGCCGTTGCACTGGCGGGAATCGCAGAGACCGGTCGCCAGCTGCCGCTGCTTTCGGGACTCGCCCAGTCTGCGCTGGATCGGATTCGCCCGGTCGCCACAACCCTGCTTCATTCCACCTGACAGAATTTATCAATGACTGACGCTGTGATTCGCAATTTTGGTGGCAACGTCGAAGTTCGCCCGCAGCGTTACGTGTCGCCCGGCACTGAACAGGATGTCCTCACACTCCTCGCAAACCATCCGCGTCAGGTGCGAGTTTCGGGGACTCGGCACGCCTGGAGCCCTTTGATTCAGACGGACGACGTGCTCATCGTCCTCGATCGGCTCACAGACGTCCGCGTGGTTCACACGGCCGGGCGCACCCTGGTCAAAGCTCAGGGCGGTTGTCCGATCTGGAAGGTACTCGAAGCCCTCAACGAACACGGGCTGACGCTGCCATCTGTCGGCCTGATCACCGCTCAGACGGTCGCCGGAGCCATCTCCACCGGGACTCATGGATCAGGACGATCAAGTCTTTCGCATTTTGTTCAGGAGGTGCGTCTGGCCTGTTACGACGGCAAGGACAGTACGCCGCGGATCGTGACAATCTCAGCCGGACCGGAACTGAAGGCAGCCCGCTGTTCGCTGGGATGCATGGGAGTGATTCTCGAAGTCACTTTCAGTACGGTTCCACAGTATCACGTGTGTGAGCAATTGATGCCGGTCAAGGGGCTTGAACAGGCGCTTGAACAGGAGGCAGACTGGCCGCTGCAGCAGTTCTTTCTGATTCCGCATCTCTGGAAGTTCTACACACAGCGGCGCCGCGTCGCGCCGGCTGGCAATCGGCTGGTTGCCGACCTCTACCGGTTCTACTGGATGCTGTGCATGGATCTCGGACTGCACCTGCTGGTACTGGCAACAGCCAGATATCTGGCCAGTCCCCGCTGCGTGAGGGCGCTCTTTCGCCGCATCCTGCCGTGTTTCATTTTTCAACGCCTCGCAGTGACGGATCGCAGCGATCGGCAGCTGGTGATGCAGCACGACCTGTTCCGGCATCTGGAAGAAGAGCTATTCG
>JBJTOP010000304.1:0-7649 GCA_046074645.1 Planctomycetaceae bacterium
CATGAACGATCCCTTCGTCGGCTCGCTCACCTTCACCCGCATCTATTCGGGCAAGCTCACCAAGGGTCCGCGTCTGGTCAGAGGCCAGCCACCGATGCGATCGAAGATGCCACGCCGGAAGGCCAGACTCGCATGGAACCGTCCGGTGGCCCCCTCCTGCTCCAGACGTCCGGTGTCACTGCTCAGCACGTCTGAACAGTTGGTCAATCATCAGTAGCGAGCAGAGAAATCGATGTCACTGGGCTGGAGGCGATCCTGAGTGCAGCGTCGCACCGTCAGTACAACTTCCCCAAAGTCGACTTCCGTTTTTCAATATCTCTCCACAGGCCAAACTCTGAGTCCCGTCTGACCAGTACAGTCGCGGGGAATTCCATATTCGGATCTGCGTGGGCCGATGCCCATTTGGCACCGAGCCCGGAGCAACACGGCGTTTGGAGCCTCGACGCTTTACGCAACCGGAGACTGCTGCATTTTTTTCCTGCGTCCACGCAACAAAACAGCCATTCGAGCTTTTCAGCGCTCTTTGGATCTGACTTTTTCAAAAATTTCGTGGTCTGCGAAGACGCCTGAGGAAAGTGGAGGTGCGGTATGGATGAGTTGGGCAGCCAGCTATTTGCAAACCGGTGAAATTGCCCGAGGCAAGCCAAGCCCGAAGCTTGCAGATGGATTTCGCCCCCAAGCCACTTGCAGGGTCCGCTGAGCGACGAGAGTCGAAAGTAGACCGAGCAGGTGGGAGAAAGGAGAACGGTTGGAGGCCTTCAAGCGTCAGGAAGCCAGCTGGCTTTTTGACAACCTCTACTCTCAACTTTCTCCCATCTGCTCTCTATTTTTTGGCCTTTGGCCAAAAATCGGGCTAGCGGGATTTGAACCCACGACCTCTTGACCCCCAGTCAAGCGCGCTAGCCAGGCTGCGCTATAGCCCGAATTCGGAGCGGGAATGTAGCAGGATCATTGTGCAGGGGCAAGGGTGGCTGGCGGGAATTGGGTTGGGATTTGAGGAAGTGGGAGCGTTGGAGTTAGTGGATATCGACCAGTGGGGGGCCGAGCAGTTCGAAGCGAGGGGTGGTGCCGAGACCTGGGGTGGTGGGGGCGGATAGCCAGCCGTTGTTTCGCTGGGGGGCGCCGCTGGCGTTGCTGACAGTGACGTAACTGTTGAAGTCTGTGCTGGTGAATCGGAATGATTCCGGGGTGCTGTGGGCCAGATGGGCGATGGCTGCTGTGGTGATGTCGCCGCCCCAGCTGTCTTCCAGAGTCATCGCAATTCCCATGCTCACACACAGGTCACGCACCTGTCGTGTTTTCGTGAGCCCGCCGAGCTTACTGATCTTGAGGTTGACGACGTCCATGGCAAGGTCGGCTTTGGCCCGCAGCAGCATATCGAGGCCGTCGATGTTTTCATCCAGTACGAACGGATGATCGGTCAGCCGACGGACGGCAAGGCACTCTTCATAGTTCAGACAGGGCTGTTCAATATACACATCCAGATTCTTCACTGCTCTTACAACGCGGACCGCTTCATGCTGGGTCCAGCCGGTGTTGGCGTCGGCGACGAGTCGGTCTGCTGGTGGCAGCAAGGCGCGGACAGCGTGAATTCGTTCGATATCAGTATCGGGATCGCCGCCGACTTTCAGCTGGAACCGCGAATATCCCTGAACGCGATAGCCGGCCACTTTTTCTGCCATGACTTCCGGAGCTTCCTGTGAAATGGCCCGGTACAGCCGCACCGCATCGCCGAAGCGGCCTCCGAGCAGTTCGCAGACGGGCAGGTTGCAGGCTTTGCCAAGCAAGTCCCAGCAGGCGATGTCGATGCCGGATTTGACGTAGGGATGTCCTTTGAGAGCGGCATCCATGCGGTGGTTGATCACCTGCAGCTGCAGAGGATTGAAGCCAATCAGGTGCGGGCCCAGTTCGCGCAGACCGGCACGAACACCTTCAGCATACGCGGGAAGATAGAACGGCCCCAGCGGACAGACTTCGCCGTAGCCTGTCAGCCCGGAGTCCGTTTCCACTCCGACAATCGTGCTGTCGAACACAGAGACCGACTTGCCGCCTGACCACTTGTATGAGCCTTCGTGGAGTGGGAGTTCAACACGGTGAGCGAAGATGCGGCGGATTTTCATGGGTTATTCCTCAATAGGGACAGCCGGAGGCATGGGGGGCAGCTCGAGGATGTCTGCTTCGCGTGTGTCGGTGTCGAAAATCGCCACCGTCGGCTTACGGAACATCCAGCCACCCGTTTCACCGGGATTGATAAACAGGCGACCGCTGCGATCGCGGACGAGACTGGGGCGGTGAGTGTGAGCGAACACGACGACGTCGGCATCGCCGATGCAGTCGCGGACATCCTGGAGCTGGTGACAGATGAGGAATCGCAGGCCATCTGCGGACTTCCAGCACAGCGGGGGATGAGCGAGTGTGCCGACGATGGTCATGCCGCCGGCGATCCCCTTCTGATTGCCGTCGTTATCGCCAAAGCAGGCGATCACGGGACAGTGCAGTTTTCGCATGGAGGGGACGACGAGCGGCGAGACGAAGTCACCCGCCAGCAATACTGCTCGGCACTGCATCGCGTTGAACAGGCGAATCGCATGGCGCAGATTA
Source organism: Planctomycetaceae bacterium (assembly GCA_046074645.1). GTDB lineage: Bacteria > Planctomycetota > Planctomycetia > Planctomycetales > Planctomycetaceae > SXXK01. The sequence continues at coordinate 2,602 of JBJTOP010000304.1, forward strand.
TCGACATTGTCATGGATGTCGGCAAAGATCCCGATTTTCATTGGGCTTTGGGCTGTTCAGCAGGAGTGTTGGGGGACTGAGCGGCTGCGGCTTTCAGGGCCGTTTGCCACCAGCTGAAGCGAGCCGGTTCAGGGTTGTTTGGGGGGGCTGCGGCAAGCACTTCTGCGGCAAGGGCGGGGTTGCCGAGCGCTGCGAGGGATTCGGCTTCATTCAGGATCGCAGCGTGCTGAAGCGGAGAATCGGGATACTGGCGACGGAAGTTGCGGAGCGTCTGTACGGCGGTGCCGAAGTCGCCGCGGGATATTTGGGTGAGTGCCGTCCAGTAGAGGGCATCAGCCACTGCGGACCGCTGGATTTCAAGAATGCTGGCCGGCAGTGGAATGCGGCGAGTGAGCGATTCAGTGCCGTCGTTGAAATTCAGGTCGATTGAATCCTGAAGCGAGGCGATGCGGATCTGCTGGAGCTCCTGAATCATATCGACTTCGAAATTGCCGGAAAGCTGGCTGACGCGCGCTTTGAGCAGTCGGCGGGAGGGCTTGCCGAAGAGTGTATCGGAACGCTGGAGCATTTCGGCGAGTGCGTTTGCGACGATGGTGTTGAGTTCTTCCTCGGAGAGTTGCGATTCATCGACGTTGGCATCGGCGAGCAGTTTTTCGCGGTCGATGGACGCTCGTTCGAAAGGGCTGTCAAGAGGCCGCAGGAGCCGCTGCAGTTCCTGTTTTTGTGCCTCGGTAAACACTGCTGCGGCACTGATTCGTGATTCGGGAACGGGCCAGAGACGAATTGTTGCCGCGGGCCAGACCTGCAGCACGGACTTTGGAAGTCGCTCCAGAAGAGGACGAATTTCGCTGGTGCCACCGGCGAGTTCTTCGTAGAGCACTGCGGCGGTTGAGGCTTCCATTTGCTGTTGAAACACCAGCATCCGTGGGGCTGGGGCGGATGGATGGGCGGAAGCGAAAACGCTGGCGTTTTTCCAGCGATCGAGGTTCTGCAGGACACTGATTCCGGCAACTTGCCGAACGGGCATCGACAGTTCTTCCGGCAGCGGGACCGGAGTGCCTCGGAGCGGATCGAAGAGCAGAGTTTCGTCGCCGACGGCCACCAGCACCAGCCATTCAGCAGTTGCGGGAATATTGGTGCCAGCGTCAGCGGTGCCGTCCACGGACGCGGTGGCGGCAGCATGAAGCACAAGGCTGTCGATTTGTCGCTGACGGAGCCCTTCTGTGAAGGCCCAGATGCGATCGTCCACGGATCCGCGGCCTGTGAGCAGGGCCTCGTAGAGACCAACCGGGGGGCGGCTTGAATCACCAGGGAGCAGTGCCAGATGACGAATCACGTGCCGGAAGAATTCCGTCACACGCTGGCGATCAGCAGCTGCCGCATCACTCGAAGTTTCGACACGTTTCCAGATGACAGCAGTGAGTCGGCTGAGCATCAGACAGTCGCGGATGTAGATGATGTCGGATTCGGAGAACCGTGAGACGCGAGCGGTTCGGAGGGAGTCGGGGCTGAGCAGTGCTGCGTTGGCGTCGCTGATGGCCAGCTTTCTGACATCGGCTTCGGCGCAGGAGGCCAGCCAGGAGTTGACCGCGTTGACGATACCGTCGCGGCGCTGCTGTACGGCCATGGAATCGGGTGAAACGCGGGAGACGGCGTTGGTCAGCCGACTGCGGCATTCGTCAGCCTGGCGGGCCGCCGCGTCTTCTGGTGCCGCTTTTGGAGCCTGCTGTGGTGAATTGTCACAGCCTGCGACTGTCAGCATCAGAAAGCTGAGCGCGATCCCGGTGATCAGGCGCAGTTTTCGTGCCGCGGAAGGACCGGGATTGCGAGGGGAACGAAACTGCGGCATACAGGAGTTCCTGCCGGATCAGGCGTCCGGAGCAGACTGAAAGGAAAGCGTCAGTGAACGGAGTTGGACGAGCTGCAGGAGGAGGGACTCGAGCTGGTCGAGGACCACCATGTTGGGGCCGTCGCTGAGAGCACGGTCAGGATGCGGATGAGTTTCCATGAAGACTGCGTCGCAACCGGAGGCGACTGCGGCGCGGGAGAGCGTTGGAACCATGTGCCGCTGGCCACCGGTGGTGGAGCCGCCAGGGAGCTGGACGCTGTGAGTGGCATCATAGACGACAGGTACGCCGAAAGCACGCAGAATCGGGACGCAGCGGAAGTCATTCACAAGACGGCCATATCCAAATGTCGAACCTCGCTCTGATAAGAGGATCCTCTGCAGCCCGCGAGCTCGGCATTTGCCCACCGCGTGAATCATGTCTTCCGGTGCCACAAACTGTGGCTTCTTCACATTCACCGCGATGCCGTGGGCCACCGCAGCATCCGCGGCAGCCACCACGAGGTCGGTCTGTCGAGCCAGAAATGCCGGAATCTGGAGCATTGAACAGACTTCGGCACAGGGACCTGCCTGGCACGCTTCATGAATGTCCGTCGTCACCGGCAGGCCGGTTTCACTGCGGACTTTCTGCAGCATTCGCAGGCCGTCTTCAAGGCCGGGACCACGGTAGCTGTCAACACTCGTGCGATTCGCCTTGTCGAAACTGGATTTGAAGACAATCTGCAGCCCATGCTGATCCCTGAGCTCCGCCAGCCGCCGAGCTGTGGACAACACCAGCGATTCTGATTCCATGACGCACGGTCCCAGCACGAACAGCAGTGGCTGACCGTCACCACATCGCCACTGGTCCACATCCACAAGAATCTGCTGCACAACAAAGCCTTTGCTGGAAAACGTCCGTTCGCCTCAATGCATTCCCTCGCAGGATTCCAGCGCCGCGAGCCCCTGAATCCCCGGGTATTAAAACTCTCTAAAGTTCACCGTTTTTCAGCATCTGATGGAAACAGTGCTCGACCTGATCCTGGTTCTCCAGAAGCCAGTCAATTGAGGGCTCGTTTCGCATGGCCTTGCCAATCGCCTTCGCCGTGGCTGCCCGGTGCGTGCGGTAGAGTATTTCGTAGTCGACGTCTTCCGCTTCAAGCACTGCAGGGTCAAGCCAGATGGAGATGATAATCCCCAGATCATTCACGCGATCCCTGGGAATGTCGCCGGCCCGAACCGCGTCGAGTACCCCGTTGGCCACTGCGGCCTGAACGGTCCCCATCAGAATATTGGTGTAGCGATTCTTTGTGACCGTCACCTTGCTGACCATGACCGTGACCGGGCGCACCTGCACGTCACAATTGAGCAGAGCGAAGACACGTGAATGTCCCTTGACCTGATCACCCATCAGATGGGCGATCGCCTGACCGACCGGACCGTCCAGCTCACCAATGACGACCTCGGGCTCAGCAGCCGACCATGCTGCCTCGTCCTCCACCAGTGCCTCGCCTGTCCGCATGATGATCCGTTCTGACATGCCGCTACCTTCCGGGAATGCCGCGCTCGTCGCAGCAGGGGGTGAAAGCTGAAAACGCTGGCCGAAGTCCTGATCTCAGGGGGTGGCCAGTGCTGGCATGATAACGCAGGGTAAGAATCAAGCCAACTGCGGCACGTCGTGGAATTCGTGTTCGAAAATTGGGTGCGCAGGGGCGCCAAAATGGGTAGCCGGGGGGCGCGGATAGCCGGGGGGCCGGCGTTGCGTCATCGGCAGACCCTGGGGCGGGATGGAGAAATGGCCCTGCCGACGTTAAAATCACTGCAATCATTCCGTTCGCAGATTTCGCCGCAACCGCTACAGGCGGCCCTGCGGCGACGCCGACGGAGTGCAGCCGGCGAGTTGCCCAATGGCGTTGAAGTTCTCTGGAATCCTGTGAACAGATGAGTGAAGACCCAGGAGGGCCAGGCTGGGATGGTGAAACGGTGTTAAGGACACCTGATTTCGTTCTTAAGATCCGCTCCACCTTGAAGAGGCATGCGGGGGATGTCAATCCACTGGTAAAGGTGCGCGCAAACGCGGCCAGAACCGCATCAGGAACGCACCAAAGCCTGACCGGCCGATTGACATCGACCGCCCGCCACACTGCATTTTTATAACTCAATCCAGCCGCGGCATACGGCCCCGAGGTGCATGGCACCTTTAGCAAAAATCCCAGAGAATTTACTGGCAACCGCATCATTGGGTGCGACACCGGGGACAGTCCCCGCGGGCACGGTGGCGGGCGTGCAACTGCGGCAGTTGGCCGGACGTTAGAATCGTCACAAAACCGAAGAATCCCCAGAAACTGCAAAGACGGTGCCGTTGAGGGGACAGTCCCCGCAGGCGCAGACACCGGGGAAATGAGGTGGGCCGGAGCCCGGCAAAAAGGGGCCCGTCACTGCCCTCAGGTGCATGGCACCTGCAGCAAATGGTGCATGGCATCTGTAGCGAAAATCCCAGAGATTTTATTGGCATCCGCATCATTTGGTGCGGCACCGGGGACAGTCCCCGCGGGCACGGTGGCGGGCGTGCAACTGCGGCAGTTGGCCGGACGTTAGAATCGTCACAAACCGAAGAATCCCCAGAAACTGCAAAGACGGTGCCGTTGCCGGGGACAGTCCCCGCAGGCGCAGACACCGGGGAAATGAGGTGGGCCGTGGCGGGAAAACAGGGCCCGTAACGGCCATGAGGTGCATGGCACCTACAGCGCTGGCGTGGCACCTACAGCGCTGGCGATTCGCCCCGCTGAGCCCCCCTGCGTTTTCGGCCTGTAAGGCCAGTTCTACCAGCCTGGCATGAAATGCCGGGTCAACGCCCCCCCGACCCGCGAGCTCGTCGCCCTGTAAGGGCAGTTCTCAGGAGATTCCGCGATCTTCCTGGGCGACCGTTCAGGTGCCATGCACCTTGGGATTTACGGCCGCGTGCTGAGGTGGTGTGTCCACTCCCTGACGGTCGCGGCTCGGCAGGGGTGTTTGCGGTGGCGAGCGGGTCTTCTGAGACGTGGCACAATTGTGGTCTCAGATGTGCTTGCGGTGAATAAAAACACTGCAAATCCGGCATGAAGGTGCATGGCACCCTGTTACTGCACGCCAGGTCACCGCCGCCCTGCAAGCTCATCGCCCTGTAAGGGCAGTTCTCAGGAGATTCAGAGATCTTCCTGGGCGACCGTTCAGGTGCCATGCA
>JBJTOP010000305.1:0-2079 GCA_046074645.1 Planctomycetaceae bacterium
TGCAGCTCGTCGATGAACAGAACCGTTCGAGTCCCGTCGGCCGACAGCCGCTCCGACGCCGACGACAACAGCTCGCGAACTTCCTTCACACCCGCTGTCGTCGCATTGAGACGTTCAAAATGGCGATTGGTGTGACGGGCAATCAGTTCTGCCAGAGTAGTTTTTCCTGTACCCGGCGGACCGTAGAAAATCATCGATCCAATGCGGTCGGCATCGAGCATCCGCCGAAGCAGCCGACCAGCCCCCAGAATGTGCTCCTGCCCACAAAACTCCGACAACACCGTCGGACGCATCCGAGCAGCCAGGGGTTTGGCTGCGTCCCGATTCTGTTGTTCAGCAGCGGCAAAGAGATTCATGGGGTATGGGGTATGGGGAATGGGGTGGAAACAAGTTTTTCGCCAGCTGACAGCCTGGAGGATTCTCGCATGTTTTCAGAGCCATGTCATTCGATCAGCCATGCGGCTCTGATGAGATCCAGCTTTCGATAGACGGTTGCACGGGATCGATCCAGTTTGGCCGCGATATCATCCACACTGTGTCCTTCAAGCAGCAATCTGGCAATGTCCTGCAGCAGCGCATCATCCAGTCGTTCCACGAGGTCACGATTCAGTTCGTGCAACAGTGCATCCATACGATGATCGCGGGCCTGGTCCAGACCTCCGAGTTGATTGTTGCCAGGGGCGGCAATGAAAACGGATTCACCGCGCACAAGACCATCTCCGGCCTTTTGTGTGGAGTGCCGACGGATTTCATTGGCCGCCCTCTGCTGGAGTCGCCGTGCGAGCATTCGCCAGACGTCTCCGCGGGTCTGCAGTTCGGGCAGAGTTCCGCTGCCGGCAGCTGCAAAGAAGGCGGTGAGCACTTCGAGGGCCAGATCTTCGCCATCGGCCACCCGCTGAAAGCGTTCAGGGAGTAAGGATCGTCCCAGCGCTGCCAGACGGCCAAAGTAGAGTTCAAAGAGCGGCTGAATCGCATCCTGTTCCCCGCAACGGATCTGCTGCAGCAGAATAGTCACCGATCCCGCAATCGCTGCGGGAGTCTCGGGAGTTGGCAAAGAGCTGGAATCCATACGAGGTCTTTCAGGATCAGCCATGGAGCGGCAGAGAAACACACCCAGAAGCAAATCCCGCACAAAATACCAAACGCGCCGCGGGGAGGCAGCCAAATGGCCCCGGCTTTCTGTGAATCACAGTGAAAAAGCAGGCGCGTCGCGGGAGCGCAAAGCTGGGACGACGAAAAGGTGTTAAGAACACCGCAAGTCGTGTTTCAGAATCCCCCCCCCACGTGACAAGGCGTGCGGGGAATGTTAATCCACCGGTGACGGTGCGTGCCTGGCGGCCAATACCGCATCAGGAACGCACGACGGCCACACAGGCCGATCGACCTCGGCCGCACGCCACACTGCGTTCTTGTGACTTCATCCGGCCGCGGCATGTCAACTGGCAGACCAAACTGAAACATCTCAATTTAACCACATTTTCGCCGTTTCACCATGCCAGTACGACGGACTTCCAGTCCGTCAAGCCGCCTCACCTCCTCGAGGACTGCACCGATCCGCGTCGCTCCAAACAGACAGCGTCAGGTGCCACAGCGTCAGGTGCCATGCACCCTGACGCGACGTGCACCCTCTTCGCCGACCATCATCCCATCCCCTTAACCCGCCAATTACGCTTCCGGGGACAGTCCCCGACAACGGTTCCAGTCCTGCGGATCCTGACGGTTCGTCGGTCCGTATCAGTTCCTCCGCCCAGACAACTCCTGCTCGTCAGCCCCGGAATCACCGCCTGCGGGGACTGTCCCCGTTGTCCCGCCGGACGCTGCGAAGGGCTGTAAATTTACTGCAATTCCGCTCCTGCGGTGCCATGTACCTCAATGCTGTACGACGGACTTCCAGTCCGTCAAGTCCCCTCACTTCCTCGAGGACTGCACCGATCCGCGTCGCTCCGAACAGACAGCGGCTGGAACAGCGTCAGGTGCCATGCACCCTGACGCGACGTGCACCCTCTTCGCCGACCATCATCCCATCCCCTTAACCCGCCAATTACACTTCCGGGGACAGTCCCCGACAACGGTTCCGGT
>JBJTOP010000306.1:0-6877 GCA_046074645.1 Planctomycetaceae bacterium
TGGTGCAACACCGGGGACAGTCCCCGCGGGCACAGCGGCGGGCGTGCACCGGCGGCCGCTGGCTGGACGTTAGAATCGTCACAATCCGAAGAGTCCCCAGAAACCGCAACGACTGCGCCGTTGGCGGGGACAGTCCCCGCAGTCGCAGACACCGTGAAAATGAGGTGGGGCAGTGGCCGACAAACTGGGCTCGTTACCGCCTCGAGGTGCATGGCACCTGCAGCGACTGCAGAGGTGCAGGCTCGCGTTGCCAGTGACGCAGCAGGAACGAACCGGGGGCGTGCGGTGCGGACATCACCGGCGCGGAGGCAGCTGGAAATGGCTCGCCGTCCACAGCGCAGGATCTGCAGGATCTAATCACAATCGCACTGGACGGTTCCGAGCGGCCCAGACGCCCTGTGGCTGCGAATACCTGTTTCCTGCGCCGGTGCGGCGCATCTCTCTCATGAGAGCGAAATCAGAGATCGCAGCATGATTGCGAGGCGAATTACCCGAGGATTCCCTCGACGACTTCACCGTGAACGTCGGTAAGCCGAAAGTCTCTGCCCTGAAAGCGCCATGTCAGACGCCGATGATCCAGCCCCAGCTGATGCAGAATCGTGGCATTGAAATCATGCACATGCACTGGCTGATCCACCACATCCATTCCGAACTCATCCGTGCTTCCCCACGAAACGCCACCGCGAATGCCACCTCCGGCCATCCAGACCGTAAAGGCGTCGCGATGATGATCTCGCCCGGGAACAGCGTCGCCGGCTGCAGCAGTGCCCTGACGCAGCGGAGTTCTGCCGAATTCCGAACCCCAGACGACCAGTGTTTCATCGAGCATTCCGCGTTGCCTCAGGTCGCTCAACAGGGCCGCCATGCCGCGATCGACATCGCGGCATTTTTTGGGCAGAGCTGATTGCAGGCCGGAGTGATGATCCCAGTCGGCATCGTACAGTTCCACCATTCGCACGCCGCGTTCTACCAGCCGCCGTGCCAGCAGGCAGTTGTTTGCGAACGAAGCCTTGCCCGGGACTGCTCCGTACATTTTCAGTGTTGACTGTGTTTCCCCGGCGATGGACATCAGTTCGGGGACTGCTGCCTGCATTCGATACGCCAGTTCATACTGAGCAGTTCGGGTGGCAGCCTCCGGGTCGCCACTCACTTCCTGCTGCAGTCCGTTGAGCGTCGCCGTGGCATTCAGCTCGCGGCGACGATCTTCGGGCCGGTATCCTTCGGGGCTGGTCAGAAACAAAACCGGGTCACCCTGCGAACGAAACGGAATGCCCTGGTACACACCCGGCAGAAAACCGGCAGACCAGAGACTTGTTCCGGCACCTCCCGGCGGCCCGCTGAGGAGCACCACATAGGCGGGTAAGCTGCGAGTCTCTGCGGAGAGTCCGAAGGTGACCCAGGCGCCGAGAGCTGGCCGGCCGCCTCGTCCGAAGCCGGAGTGCAGCATCATTTGGGCCGGGGCGTGATTGATTTCGTCGGTGTGGAGTGATCGGATGACGGCCAGTTCATCGGCCTGCCGCGCGAGTTCCGGCAGCAGTTCAGAAAACACTTGTCCTGATGCTCCGTGCCGCTGAAATCGCCACGGTGATCCCGCGAGCGCGGATGTTTTGCCGATGAACGCAAAATTCCTGCCGCGCGTGACACTTTCCGGACATGGCTGATTATGCCGCCGCCGCAGTTCCGGCTTTTCATCAAAGAGATCGAGTTGGGAAGGGGCTCCGATCATGTGCAGATAGATCACATGCTTCGCGCGCGGCAGCAGCTGTGGCAGGCTGTCGGCAGCGAGACTGGCAGCGTTCGCCGTGCCGCTTAATTCCGTGAGTGCTGCGCTGGCGAGTACCGACAGACCGCTCAGGGCTGTGCCGGCGAATTGTCGCCGCCTGATTTCAGTCGAGCTCGTTGCCTCTGTCACTGCTCCGCTCCCGTTCAATAGCCGTCAGTTCTTCGTCACTGTTTCATGCAGATTGAGCAGTGTTGCTGCAACACTGCTCCAGGCCGCTTTTTCAGCCGCCGCTGCGGTCACTGCACCGGTTCCGGCGGGCATTCGATCTGCGATCAATGCAGCGTCCGCCGGTCGCAGCTCGAAGGCCGCTCGCTGTGCCGCAAGGAGTCCTGCCAGCACTGACAATTCTTCCGCTCGCGGGCGTCGCGCGACACACAACCGAAACGCTCGCTCCAGGCGCGTTTCATCGGTACCCATCGGCAGCTCTTGCAGCACGCGTGCCGCCAGCGATCGCGCTGCAGAAACGCTCACGGGATCGTTGAGCAGCGTGAGGGCCTGCTGCGGGGTGTTGGTGCGGGAGCGACGGACGGTGCAGCTGAGCCGTGCCGGGCCGTCAAAGGTCATGAGTGACGGATTCATCGCACTCCGCTTCAAAACGACATAAATTCCCCGCCGCCACAAATCCTCGCCTTCACTCGGAAGATACTCGTACTGAGTCCCCCCGACCTTGGCCCACAAACCCTCGGGCTGCGGTGGCCTGATCGGCGGGCCGAACTGCCTTAAACTCAACAGTCCGCTCACTGACAGCAGATTGTCCCGAATCATCTCTGCATCCATCCGAAACGCAGGGCCACGCCACATCAGCCGGTTTCGCTCATCCACCAGTCTCCCCGAAGATGTCTGCACCGATGACTGTCTATAGGTGCGTGAGAGCACAATCTGTCGGAGCACATGCTTCATGGACCAGCCGTTGTCCATCAGTTCCACTGCCAGCCAGTCGAGCAGTTCCGGGTGACTGGGCGGATCGCCTTTCACCCCCAAATCCTCCGGCGTCGATACCAGCCCCTCGCCGAACAGCTCGGACCACCATCGATTCACGGCCGCGCGAGCGGCCAGCGGGTTGTCTCGTGAAACCAGCCATCGCGCGAGTTCCAGACGTGATGGCTGCACACCGGGAGGACTCAATGCAGAATGGGACGTGGCAAGAAATTCCGGGATGCCCGGTTTCACCGCAGTCCCCTTGCGACGGTAGTCACCCTGCTCGTAGATGTAATTCTCGCGTTGCTCTGACTGCTCGACCATCACCAGACTGGTCTCCGGCTGCAGACTTGCAAGCTGGCGTTCCAGTGCTGCCAGATTCTGCTGTGTCTGCCTTGCGGAGTCGTCTGCTGCATCATTCGTGCGCTTCGGCAGACCACCACAGATGGCCGTTAATCGAAAACGTCCCAGAGTTCTTGCGTTGCCGAATTGCTGCTGCAGGCGCACTCGCAGAACGGCCCCTTCTTCCGCCTGCAGTGGTTCCCGAAGGACCGCAACGAGAAAGTGGTCGCGTCCAAACTGAGGTGCAATCGCCCAGCCGGTTTTTGGCTGACCATCCACAGCACCCGCAGCGGCCCAGTTTTGTTGAGAAAAATCGGACCAGGCCGTGCTGAATTCCAGTTTTTGCCGGTCACCGTCCGCGCTCTCCAGCTCCGCTGTCAGCTCGTGCAGTACAAAATTCGGCCGGTCTGCTGAACCCCTGCCGGGGCCACGTCCGGGAAGATCATCATGTGTCAGCGCGTCCAGTCGAATCGCGTGAATGTCGCGTGGAATTTCGCGGACCAACATGGAATAGGTGTCCGTTGCCGGCGGATCCGCGCCGGTGATCAGCAGTGAACCATCCTCAAGAAGCCGCCATTCATCAGTGCTGCCTTCGGACTGAAAGTCGCTCAGGGCCAGAACTGTTTCCGGCACAGCGACTGGCGCTGCGGGACTCTTGCGGCTTGCCCGCAACGCTGCCAGTCGCTCAGTTACGTCACGGCGACGCGAGTCCCGCTCGGGATTGCTGAGCTGCAGCTCGGGGCCGATAAATGCGATCGATGATGGCTGCTGCGGATTCTTTCGATCCGCTTCGATGGCCGTCTGGTTGAAGAACGCGAGCAGACGATAGTAGTCAGCCTGGGTGAAGGGGTCGTATTTATGGTCGTGGCATTGAGCACATTCGAGGGTGGTTCCGAGCCAGACAGCGGCAGTGGTGTTCACGCGATCAATTAACTGCTCGGCCCGAGTCTCTTCCGGGAGCGAGCCGGCTTCGACGTTGACCGGGGTGCAGCGATGAAAGCCAGTGGCAATCCGCTGTGACTCCGTCGCGTTCGGAAGCAAATCGCCAGCCAGCTGTTCAATCGAAAACTGGTCAAACGGCATGTCCGCATTGAGCGATCGAATCACCCAGTCGCGCCACGCCCACACCTCACGCAGGTCGTCCCGCTGAAAGCCGTGCGAGTCTGCGTAACGGGCAAGATCCAGCCAGTGCCGAGCCCAGCGTTCGCCGAACTGGGGACTGGCCAGAAACTGCTCCACCAGCTGTACGTAGTGCTCTTCAGAAGGCTCCTGCTCGAAGGCGTCTACCAGAATCGGATCAGGGGGCAGCCCGACAAGATCGAGCGACAGTCGTCGGAGCAACACCGCGGGCGGTGCTGCCGGGGAGGGTTCAAGTCCGGCCGTGACAAGCCGCTGCTGTATCAACCAGTCAACGGCAGCAGCCCCTGTGGCTGCACCCGGAAGCTGTGGACGCTGTGGCAACTGCCACGCCCAGTGCGGCGGGGGCTGAAAATCTGCAGGCACCACCGCTCCCTGCTCAATCCAGCTTCGCAAGACAGCCAGTTCTGAGGCCGACAACCGGTCACCTGTCGGCGGCATTCGTTCAGCCGATTCGTCGCTGAGAGTCACTCGTCGCCAAAGTTCGCTGTGCAGCGGCTGTCCGCCAGTGACCACTTTTGTCGTCCGCAACGATTTGCCATCATCAAGTCTCAGCCCCGACTCTTGTAATCCCGCGCCGTGACATTCAATACATCGTCGCTTCAGGATGGGGAACACCTGTAAAGCAAACTGCGGATCATCGGCGCAGCAGAATGGCCCGAGCCAGAATGCCCAGGTCATCAGCACCAATCCAGCCGCTACCTGCCTCATCTGAAAACTCCGAAAAATCCGCAACCAGCACGTCCGGCAAATCTTACGGTTCGGAACCCCACCGACGCAAACCGAAAAATGCTCAGCTCGCTTTGTTCTTCCCGCCTTAATCTGTGAACGCTCTTCAAGGCGACCCTTCTTTTATCTGAACGCTCATCAGCGATTCCAGGGCGTGCCTCTGAAGACTATCAAGTGCCGGGTGTCAGGGCCACGTCGAATTCCTTCCACAGCATCTCAAAGGGTTCCAGGCCCACGGAGATCCGGACCAGCTCGTCAGCGATGCCGGCGACAGAGCGGTCTGCCGGTGACAGGAAGCGGTGTGATGTGGTCGCGGGGTGTGACAGGGTTGTGCGAGCGTCTGCCAGAGTTGGTGAGAAGGGGATGCCGGAAGCGCGATGCATAAAGCTGTTCACCGCTTCGAATCCCGTGCCCCGCAGCTCGATGGCGATGATACCGCCGGTGCCCTGCGGATAGAGATGTTGTGCGATCGACCACGAGGGATGTCCGGGAAGCAGTGGAAAATGCACACGGCTGATACCGGGATGGTTGGCGAGCGCCTCGGCGAGTTTTCGAGTGGTACCACAGATCTGCTGGAGACGAAGCGGCAGCGTGCGGAGGCCGCGAAGGGTGAGCCACGATTCAAAGGGGTTGGGATTCTGGCCAAAGACGGAAGCGGTTTCCTGCAGCCTTCGCATGAGTTGTTGAGAGCCGGCGGCGACGCCGAGCATTACATCGCCGTGGCCATTGAGATACTTTGAGGCGCTGTGATAGACGATGGCTGCGCCCAGGCTGCAGGGACGGATCAGCTGTGGAGTGGTGAAGGTGGAATCCACGACAACGGGCAGAGAACCACAGCAGCGGACAATCTCGGGAATATCGGCGACTTCGAGGAGTGGGTTGGAGATGGTTTCCACGAGCACGAAGCGGGTTTGTGGCTGAATCAATGCTGGCAGCTGTTGCGGCTGACTGACATCAAAATACGACACCTGAACTCCCAGCTGCTGCATACGAGAGGCCAGCTGGAGCGTCTTGCCGTAGAGGGATCGTGCGAGAATGACATGATCGCCGGCCGCGGTCAGCGCGAGGAAGATACTGGCGGCGGCACCCATGCCGGAAGCAAACACGGCACCCGCTTCGGTGTCTTCAAGCTGAGCGATTGCGGCAGCGAGTGCGGAGTGGTTGGGATTGCTGTCCCGCGTATAGATGTCCCCTGCAGCCGTCCCTGCATAGAGTTGCTGGAGGACGTCAAGATCCGGCACATCAAAGGCCGTGGTTTGAAAGATGGGCGGAGTACTGGGACGAGTGACGGATGCTCCAGGGTGCCCCATTCGCGCCGGATGTTCCTGAACCATCTAGGGGGCCTGAGTGGAGAAGCCGGTCAGATAGGGGATGCTGGCAGCGTGAGCAGTGACCTGGTCGGCAGCGCTGAGCAGTCGGCCGAGATAGTCCCACTGGCCGGTGACAAGGGCATCGCGGGCGCTGTCGAGGAGCGTGACCGAGACAGAGACATCGCCGGCTGTGACTTTGAGGGTTGTCAGGTCAACCGTGACGGGAATATCGGGCGTTTTTTCGACGACAGCGACGAGTTTCTGCAGATCTTCGCGGCTGGCGCGGACGGCGGGGATGCCAAGAGAGTTGCAGTTTCCGAAGAAGATTTCGGCGTAGGATTCAGCGACAATAGCACGGATACCCCAGCGCATGAGCGATTGTGGGGCGTGCTCGCGGGATGAGCCGCAGCCGAAGTTGCGACCAGCCAGAAGCACACCCGCACCTTTGTACTGAGGCTGATCGAACGGGTGGCCGGGGTCCTGGCGACGGTCGTCTTCGAACGCGTACTCTCCCAGACCCTCGAACGTCACGCAGCGAAGGTAACGGGCCGGAATGATCCGGTCAGTGTCAATGTCGTCCAGCAGGAGTGGAATACCGCGAGCGGTGACGGAGCGAATTTCGTTGGCAGCCATGGGAACCCGGAGAGCGGGGAGACGA
>JBJTOP010000307.1:0-12300 GCA_046074645.1 Planctomycetaceae bacterium
CTCACACCGATGCCGGATCCGGAGGACAATGTCAGCAGTGAAGTCCCGCCGCTGGTGATATTGGCGGCTGCTTCGCCGGTCAGTGCATCAATAATGGCCCCACCACCATCCGACATTGTGGTCACGCCATCATCGTCCGCACTGATTGTGATATTTCCAGATGCACTGGTAATCGTGCTGATCGAGACATCACCATCGCCACGAATGGTAATATCGCCGGTTGCTGACGTGATGCTGGCCGACGTGTTCATACTCACGATGCCGTTGCTGGAGGCTTCGGCAAGCGGGCTGTTGTAACCATTCGTCGCCGTACCACCCGCATAGTTGGTGCTGGCACGAAGCAGAATTGCACCGGAACCGGCGGCAGTGATGGATCCTGATGCGCCCATGGTGATGTTGTTGCCGGCGTAGAGAGAAATCGAACCGTTGCCGCCGGAAGCGGACACAGCGGCGTTGATCGCAAGATTATCAGCGGTCGCTGTTCCTTCGGCTGCCAGGATAATGTCACCGCCACTCACGTTAGACACTGCGGTGTTGATAGTGAGCGGACTGCGGGCGCGGAGCACGAGGTTGCTGGCGGCTGTATTGGAAGTAATTTGCGCCCCGACGAGTCCGCCAACGGTGCCTACAAGCAGGGCGCCGGTGTTGACAATCTGCAGGTTTCCGGTTCGTGTCTGGGCAGCAAGCAGCAGTCCTGCACCTGTGGTTTCAATTGCATCGGCGGCTCCGATGCCAGTGTCAGCAGCGAGCCTGACTGATCCCGCGAGAATGTTGTCTGCCGCGGCATTGTCATCGGTCAGAGCACCACCCAGGGCGCGGAGGTCCACGAGGCCACTGCCGGCGTTAATTGTTCTGAGGGCCAGGTCTCCGCCGGCAGCGAGTTCTGTCAGCTGAATGTTACCGCTGGTGCTTGCCGTGAGGCTTGTGATTTGTGTTTCGAGGGCATCCCCGCTGCCAATCCCGGTCGTGCTGCTGAGGGTCAGGTTACCGGCGGTGATATTGAGCGTCTCTGGAGTTGTTCCGTCATTGCCGTCAGTCAAGGCGCCGTTCTGAACGGTGAGGAACACATCGCGGGTCGCGTTGTTGATCGCATTCAGGGCAAGGCTGCCACCTGCAGAGAGCTCTGTGATGCGGATTCGACCGGATGTGGAGTTCGTTGCTGAGAGAGAATCGGCCTGGATTTCGATGGCATCTGAGTCACCGATGCCGCTGGCGGCCTGCAGGGTGACGGTGGGAGCGATGACATTTTCGGTGTCGGCGTTGCCATCGACAATGCTGCCACCTGAGGTGATGGTGACGCTGTTTTCGGCGGAGATTTGGCCACTGAGTGTGACGTCGTCAGCAGAGTTGAGATTGACCGACGTGGCGTCGTCCCCAGCCGAGTCTCGAATGTCGTCGTGGAGCAGAATTTCTCCGGTGGCCGCGAACTGCAGTGAATATCCTGTGGCGTCGAATGCGTCATTGCTGCTGCCGCCGGTATCCATGGCAATATCGAGTTGTCCACCGATCGTCATAGCGAAGGTGGAACCGGTCGTGGCTGTGGGCAGCGTGACAGCATCGGCGATGATGACATCCAGGTTGCCGGCCGGGGCATCCGTGATGGTGAAATTCACGCTTCCGGTGAAGTCTCCGCGGCTGACAGTAATGATCGAGCCGCCGCCGGACGTTGAAAGGGGATTACTACCGAGCGAGGGAGCCCAGTTGTTGGATGCTGCGCCACTGAGTTGCAATTCAAGATTACCACCGTTCTGACTGATGTTCAGATTCGAATTGGCATCGAAGTTACTCAGTGTGAGTCCACCCGCGTTCAGCAGAAAAGTGGCATTGAACACGCGGCGTTCCTCCAGCTGCACCAGCATTGGCCGGCGTACGCGGGGCCGTTTGACAGCCCGCCCCTCTGCCGCAGCTGTCGTGTCCTGAAAATACCGCCGAACAAGTTTCATCAGAGCCGAAATTGCCATTGCTGCACCCGCAGTATTTGAAACCGGATTCTTCACATCCTGAAAATACGCAATACAAGTCGAGAATGCATGAAAAACCGACTGGGTAATCGAAAAAACATCGGCAAAATACGCCGTCTGAGTTATGCAGCGACGGCAAATGGGTTGAAACACCAGGCAAAATAGCGTGAATGTTCCGAATCTTTCGATTGCAACAAGCACGGAATCTGCACGGAGAACGCTTCCTGTGACTCCGGCAAATTCCGCCCCTTCCTGCGAATCCCTGCAACCTGACTCCCCGGAGTCGTCGAAACACTGATCAGGACCGTCAGTACCTGAAGGACCGACTCATTCGGACTGCGGCCGTCTCGTCTCTGTTTGCTGTCTTCAGGCCTTCGTTTTTGTTCGATCAGGTTTGTCCGGGGAGATTCCAGATGGCCATTCGCCGATTTGTCCTGCCACTACTTGCCAGCCTTCCCTGGATCCCCTGCTGCCTGCCAAACGCAGAAGCTGGCGAGGAGGCTTCTGCAGGCACGCGTAAGGTCACCGAGACTCCGATGTTTGCGGAGGACGTGGATGTCCGACCAACCCCATGGTCGAGCGACGGGTTCAGAAACGGGGCAGCACTGAAGGCATCACAATTGGCGTCCAACGCTGAGACAGCCGAATCGCCACGTCGATCGCAGGTCGCGCCAGCCTTAATCGGGCAGCCTTCAAAGGTCACTCAGATCGCCGCTGTAGTTCCAGGAAAAGCAGAAGCCAAAGCCACGGTACATCCGGCTATTCTGGAAGAGTTGTCATCGATTCCGTCCGCGAGGAAGGGTGTCGGAGCGATCGCCCGTCTTGACGATCAGCCTGCCCAGCCTCCCCAGACTGCTCAGCCCCAGTACCTCACGGAGCTTCAGACGCTGACGGACGGTTCGCGCCCATGGGTGCGGCTGAACGACACGTTCGCCGAGGCCGCGCCTCAGCAAATCGCTGATGCCCAGCCGGCATGGTTTCGAGAATTGCAGTCAATTGAGCAGCGAGCCGGGTTGGGTTCTGCGGCCCCCGTGCTTGCAGCCGGTGTCATACAGGTGTCCGCCAGTGCTCTGCCAGCCAACTCTCAGCCACCGGTTTCCGCTGAATTGTCATCGCTGTTCCCGAAACTGTCTGATCTGACATTAACCCCGGCAGTTGCGAAGTCTGACGAGGCCGAGAAGACCGCCATCAGGAATCGCAGTCAGGCTCGAAGCAGCATCAATGTGGATGCGTGGTTCAGCACGCGAGTTGATGGGAATTCTTACACTGGTCCGGTACATCGCACAGCGGCCCGCGACACCTATGCATTTCACCATCAGCCATTGTACTTTGAGCAGGCGAATCTGGAGCGTTGCGGGAAATCGTGGGGCTGCCTGACGACAGCCGTGTCAGCCACGCATTTTGCCGCGTCCACGATCATGCTGCCGTGGCAGATGGCTGTCTCCCCTCCGTGCTCCACCGTGCGAACACTTCGTGACTGCAAGGCAGGCTGCGAATATCCCATGTCTGCGCTGCTTCCTGAGTATTCGTGGACGGGTGCCGCCGCGGAAGCTGCTGTGATCACCGGACTGATCTTCATCATTCCCTGATGGCAGACCAGCCGAATGTTGTGCGAAGCAGCCTCCAGCCCCGTGAGGCGCACGATATGGGTCGTCCGGGAAGTCGGGCGATACCGGCCGAATACACTGACACCGGGCCCCAGCTGCTTTCCTGATTCGGACTGAGTCTCACCAGAAACATCGTGTTCTGCGGTTTCCATGACTGTGTGGGGTCAGCAGCAATGAGATGATGTACAAGCAGTTCGCGATCGACCGATTTCACGGGTTCTGAACTGACGGATTCCAGCTGCCCCGGCACTGACGTTCCCGGTGCGCCGATGAAGCGAACGCTGCAATCACCCGCATCTGCGATTCGGGTGATCTCTGTCTGCTCGACACAGGCATCAACTCTCAGCATTTCAGAGTCGCCAATCCAGCACAACAGGGTCTGGGCATCCAGCCATGCACCGACGGCACTCTGCTGCAGCGCGTGGTTGCTCCACGAGATAAACGCGTCGGGTCCTCCAGCGATACGCGGCATATTTCGAGGTGGCAGCACAACGCCGTCGGCCGGGCTGCGAACCAACAGCTGCGTCTGCTGTTGCTGCAGCGACCGCAGGTGATCCGAGGCCGACGCAACAGCCTGCTCCGCCACCGGTATTGCTTCGGCAGCCGTCACCCCGGAAAGTGCCCGCAGTCGCACGCTGCGCAACTCTGTCTCACGTTCCCGCAGTAATCCGGCGGCCTTCGCCAGATCCAGTTCCAGGTCGTCATTTGCAAGCTCTGCGATCACATCGCCCCGACGAACTACCGTACCCATCTCGGCGACTTTCAGCAGCCTCCCATTGACGGCAGCATACACCGGACTGGCAAGACCCGGTGTCAGCACACACGGCGCGTAGACTGGCAGAGAGATCGGCACCAGCAGCAGCAGCAGAGCGACGCTGCCGGTCAAAAGCAGTCCCGCCGCAGCTCGCCTGCGACCATCACTTTCCGTGATTCCCAGGCGGATGCGTCTGAGGACGCTGATCATTCCCGACAGTAATCCGCCAGCTGCCGGCACGAAAGCTGCGAACTGGAGGCCCAGAGGTTCGAGTGTGCGATGCATGAACGTCAGCAAGGTGATCACGAGGCCAGTTCGGTAACAGAACGATGCGATTCCAAAGCATGTCAGACCTGCAAAGGCCGGTCGCGAACCGTAATCCTGCCAGGCCAGTTTTCCGCCAAGGATCACCCGCTGCAGCACTGCTCCCGCCGCACTGCGACTGAGTGACCACAAGTTTGGCACCCCAACCAGATCTGACAGTACAAAATAGCCGTCATACCGCACCAGCGGATTGCCGTTGATCAGCAGAGTGTTCAGCGAACTGACCAGCATCGCATTCAGAAACAGTGAGTGCAGCAGACCGGGTGCGCTGCAGGCCCAGAGCAGCCCGCAGACGGCAGCGATGCAAAGCTCTGTATAGATTCCTGCACCGGCCACCATGAGTCTCGGCAGTCGCTGCGACTGCCGCCATGAATCAGAAACGTCGCAGTACAGCACCGGAATAAAGAGGATAAAAAACACTCCCAGTTCATGGCACTCGCCACCGAAGTGATGGCACGTAAACGCATGCCCCAGTTCATGCAGCAGTCTCACAATGACGAATGCGAGTGTGATCCCCATGAGATTCTGCCAGGTGAGCAGGCTTCCGAGATTGGGCAGTTCCAGCAGCAGCTGGTCCCAGCGGAGCAGTACAGTGATGAGCGCGACCAGCATCAGCATGACAGCCACGCACACTGCTGGACGAGTAAAGGCCCATGAGCCCCACGGGTAGCAGGCCTTCAGCAGCCAGGTGGGATCGAATCCCCGCCAGCGGATGGTGAGTATTCGACTGCAGCCATGCAGTATTTTTTGAAGGGGGATGCTGCGAGTCGCCGATCGCGTCGGTACGCCGCCCGGAATCAGTGGCCGCACAATTCCGGCGGTGACAGCTGCCATGGCCAGGGCCTGCAAACCGGCTGGAGTTACGTCTTCGTCCGGGTAGGCATCCCGTAATCGCGCAGCTTCTTCATTCAGCGTGCCGCGCAAACCTCCGCTCTGCAGAAATTCAAGCCCCGCCGCCGAAGTTCGAAAAAATGTCAGCCGCAGTGGATCCCGCAGAATCCAGTCGCCGGCCGAATCCTCACTGCCCCGCTGGCGGCTCAGTTCCATGTCGGGACGCAGCTCCCAGCAGAACCGGCCGGTCGCCCATGGATTCGCTGCTGCCGCAGCACGTTCCGGAATCGGCATCAGTTCCGCTCCCCAATGCGCATCTCGACAATTTCTCCGGCTCGCAGGTCGCTGTTTGCCGAATCCACTTCAGCCCTGACGCGCACATTCTGATTTACTGCGTCAATCAGGGGACTGACGAATACCAGTTTCCCGCGACCTCCAGCCATTCGATCGCCGTCGCGCAGCACAAACCTGACGGGGGTGCCAGCCTTCAGCTGAGCCGATTGAGCAGGTCCCACAAATCCCTCGACGGTCAGGCGATCGCGACGCATGAGCACCAGCACAGACTCACCCGACTCCACCCACTCCCCCGCAAAGCGTTTCTGATCGATAACAACTCCGTTGAACGGGGCCTTCAGCAGTCGGCGCTGCAGTTTTGCCTCGGCGATCTGGAGTGCAGTTTTCAGATTTGCCAGCGACAAACGCTCCGTTTCCTGTGCTCCGCGAGCCTGATCCAGCTGGAGCATCAGTCGCTGCAGCGAAGCTTTCTGCTGATCGCTGGCCGCCTGCTTTGACTGACTTCGCAGACCCGCCAGTTTTCGTTCCTGCTGAGCACTTTCAAGCCGTATCTGAGCCTGCTCGACTGAGTTGACGGTCTCAAACCACTCCATCTCTGAAATACTCGTCGGCGAAAGACTGCGACTGACCCGGCGACGCTCCAGCACGTCCCTCGCAAGTTCTGCGGCTTTCTCTGCAAGTCGTACTGCCGAATCATCCTCAGCCTGAGCCTGCGCTGCAGCCGCGTCCTGCGCGGCCTGTTCTGCAACCTTTTTTGCCTCCTCCACCGCCGCAGCCGCGATTTCGACCAGCCTCGAACTCTCCAGCTTCTGCTCCGCCACACGCAGCTCCTGGCGTGCCAGTTCAACAGCCAGACTGGCCTCGGCGTCGTCGAGTTTACCGAGCACCTGCCCTGCACGCACTTCTGCTCCAGGCTCTGCCAGAATCTCCAGCAGACTACCCCGTTCGAGAGCCGGGATTTCGACAGTCTCCCGGGCTGAAACATGACAGTTCGGCACGGTCACCAACTCCGACGACGGCGCACCCGTCGGTCTGACCGAGGCAGACTCCTGCCCGGCAACGGCGCCAGCGGCCCTGCTGATCAGCGCGGCAGTCACCAGAAGTCGCACAAAAGACTCATATCGAGTTTGAATCACGATCGTCTGCTCCCTGAATTCAGCCATGCACGTGCTACCGACAGGCGACCTGACCTACAGCAGCGTCTGCCGCAGCAGCACATCGATGAGCCTGCGAAAATACACATAACCCGCAGGGGCCTGTCCACAGTGAATCACCGCTCGCACACCGGCCCCTGGCCGCAGGCCATCCGGCAGGTCACCCGAAACCTTTGCTGTGACCGCCGTCACCAGACTTCCTCTGGCATCCAGCTCCGAGGCCCCCGCTACCGATCCAAGCTCAACCATCCAGGAACGCTCCGGGCTGGTCTCCAGAAAATATTTAATCTGCGGCCGTTTTCCACTGCCGGCAGCAGGCAGATCTTCGCTGCTTGCTCCCGCACTGATGCCCGCCGCAGTCAGCACGTGACGAATATCGAGTTCGCTGACGTTCAGCTGCAGTTCCCAGTCGCCCTGCAGGTCACCCACATCACACACATGCTGCCCACGCTGTACCGGACGTCCCTGAAAGCTTTCCCGCAGGTCATCGCTGAGTATTCTGCCCGCGAGTGGCGACCTGATCTGCAGCGATTCCAGTCGCCGCCGCAGGATCCCCAGCTGCGCATTCAGCGACTCTGCCCGAACCTCCAGTTCTGCCAATTCGCCGCCCTGCATCGCGGACTGCTGCCCCTCGCGACTGGAACGAAGTGCACCAAGGGCCGCCTGCCGCGCCTGCACGCCGGATAGTTCTCCCAGCAGAGACTGCTCCTGAAGACGCAAATCATCATTTCGAAGTCGCAGCAGCAATTCGCCCGATCCAACCTCTCTGCCATCATCCGCCAGAACGTCGTCAACAGTTCCTGATTCCTGAACATACACACTCTGACGCACAGCCGGCTGCAGCTCACCGGAAGCAGAGATCGTAAGATCAACGGGAACAATCCCGAGCAGCCCCGCTGCGACGCTCCCGACTGCCAGCCACAGCCAGCGGCGCCTTCGCGGGGCTGACAAGTTCAGACTGAGCTTATCACGGCTTTCCAACGCCTGAATGGCGTGGCGAACCAGTCGCTCCCGCTGGTCGCTCTCTGCGACGCCACCGCCTGCGCCGTGGTATTCCAGATGCAGTCCGTATCGACAGTCCTGCCACGTTCCACTTCGGCTCAGCGGAATCATCAGCACCGTCGGTCGGCCCGGCTGTGGTCGCTGCTGCTCGTCCGATCTTCCTGCAGCCGCCTGACGAACCTCACCACAAATTCTTCGAACTTCGTCAGCTCTCTCGTTGACCTCTGCTCCACCTGTTACAGCAGTAATTCGCCAATCACTTCCCGCCCGCTCGCAGGCTGCCGCGCGGAAACATCCCAGCAGAGCAGCGGATTCCGTAGTCAGCACCTGGAGCAGTTCAGGAACGTCTGCAGCGGCGTACAGACGACGAATCAGCACGTCCGTGAGATTCAGTCGCTCACTCAGTCGCTGCAGCCGCGCTACCAGTTCCCGTCGTCGCAGATCGGCAAAAATTTCCACTGCACTCTCTGACCACTCCGCCAGGCCGCCTCCGGCTGCGAAGCCCAGTTCCACCACGAGTGTGATTCCCGGTGCCAGATCCGCCACGGCAGCACTGCAGCGAACACCGTTTGCTGCAACTCGCTCACGCAATTCACCCGGATCTCCAGTCGCCGTCTCCCGCAGAAATTCGAGGTGCTCGCTGGCAGTCGCGGCGGCAGAATCGCCAACAGTCAGCACGTCGCTGAGTCCCGAATCGGAACGTTCGCAGGCACGGATCCAGACCGCGCCCACCGCGACACGCAGCCTGTCGAGAAAAATCTCCGACAACGCGCGCTCACGTCCGGACTCCACCCCGACGGAAATCGATTCGTCCAGCACTTCCTGAACCCGTCGAGGGGTCAGTCGAACGAGGCCCGCTGCCGCTGCATCACGCATCGCCATCATTCCCGGCATCCTCCCTGGGACTGTTTTGCGTGAACCCATCCGTGTGTGCCATGCATTCAGGGTTCCTTGAAGATTTCGTCCGCACCCTCTGACCCAGGGCAGAGGCGAATTGCGAACAACGGCAGAATCTGCAAATTAACCCGGCAGGACTCGTCAAAGTCTGCCTGTTTCCGAACATGTGTGACAGGCGGAAAACTCGATTTTCAAACCGGTAATGAAGTGAATGGGGGGTTCTGGGGACAAAGGGATTTTCGAGTGGCTTGAGGTAAATGCGAGTTTCGTGCGGGATTTACGAGAGCTGATGTTTCTGCGGGGCTTCTTCGAGAGAGATTCCATGCAGCAGTCTCTGCTCAGTTCCGATTAGTCCAGAGGATCAGGATTTGAGCCTATGCAGGATTGGTCTACCTGCAGCGGCTTTACGGCCGTTTCCGGCGATTTGGAGTTCAGGGGTCGCGAAATATGAAATCAGCCCAGACACAATCTTCACCACTTCGTCGCTGGATTTGTAACCTGGCAAATAAGCTGCAGTGGAGCCGCCGCCGCCGACGTTTCGCGGTCGGGCTGATGCTGTCTTCGCTGGCTGCGACTGGCTGTGCAACCGCACCGCTGGCGGTGATGCACGAAAAAACCATAGGCAATTCGACGACAGAAGTCGATCGGATTGCACGAGCAATTGATAAGAATGTACCCGAAGTGTTTACTGACGTCGCCCCGGCTCAGCAGCCGCTGACGTCCCAGCAGCTTCAGTCCGTCGATAGTTATCAGGATCTGAAGCTGGAAGAGATTCTCTCTCGAGGGCTGGGTTCGGCATCAGTGCTCCGCGACGTTGGTGGTGCGGTGCTGCGAGCACCCGATTCGATGTCCACCTCAGTCAGTCGCCAGTTGGCGCAGACAGACCCGCGTTACGGCACCGATGCGGCCCTGAGCGCTTTCGATGCACAGCTTGCAGCCACGGCCAATTTCAACAAGAACGACCGCATCTACAACAACAGCTTCTTTGCAGGCGGTGCAACCGCGTTTCTGCAGGACTATCACGACTATCAGATGGAGCTGTCCAAGCGATCCGCTGCCGGTTCGCTGATGGCTCTTCGCGGCGTGAGCAACTACGACAACAACAACGCTCCAGCAAACAACTTTGCCAGCTCATGGAACTCATGGATTGAAGGGGAACTTCGCCAGCCTTTGCTGCAGGGCGGAGGTCTTGAATTCAACCGCATTGCAGGTCCCAACGCCGCACCAGGCTCCTACAACGGCATCATGATCGCTAAAGTCAACAGCGACATGACGGACGCTGATTTTCAGGTAGCGCTGCGTGACTATGTCAGCAATGTCGAAAACGCCTACTGGGATTTGTATCTCGCTTGGCGCGACTATGACGCGAAACGACAGGCCCTGGCCGAAATCGAACGTCTGTACGAGGAGAAGTATGGCAAGCTGCTGAAGGATCCCAACGCGAAGGACGCGGTCAACGTGGTCGATGCCGCGTATGTTCGCCAGCAGATGCTGCAATTGAAAAACGAAGTTCGCGAGGCCCTGCACGGCCGCCTCCTGAACGGCACTGAAGTTCGCAACGGTTCTTCGGGCGGCACTATGCAGAACACCAGCGGTGTGCTGGCGGCAGAACGTCGCCTGCGACTGCTGATCGGACTTCCCGCCACGGATGGCAAAGTCATTCGCCCCGGCGACGAACCCACGACCGCCGAATTCGCTTTCAACTGGGAACTCGTCACCGCCGAAGCTCTCGCACAGCGACCCGAACTGCAGAAGTCCAACCTCGCCGTCAAGAAGCGCGAACTCGAACTCCTCGCAGCCAAAAACTTCCTCAATCCCAAACTCGATGCTGTCGGACGCTATCGCTTCCGCGGCTTCGGGGACTCACTCATCGCAGGAGGTAATCAGGGTGGAGGATCTCCAGCTTCATCGGTTGGCAACCTTGCCGAAGGGGATCAGCAGGAATGGGCTGTTGGCGTCGAAATGACCATTCCCATCGGCTACAGAAAAGCACACGCAGCCGTGTCCCACGCCGAACTGAATCTGATGCGCGAACGCTCCGTTCAGCGCGAACAACAGCGGGAAGTGCTGAGTAACCTCACAGGTGCCTGGGGCGATAAAGACCGTGCCTACGAGTCCATGAAAACGGCACTCGAACAATACCTTGCTGCCCGCGAATACGTGGATGGTATCGTCAGCCGTGAAGAGACCCCCGATGATCGCAAAATTGATGGCTGGAGACGGCTGGCCCAGGCTGAATCACTGCTGTTCCGAGCTCGCGCGGAATACGCTGTTGCTCTCAAGAATATTCACTATGAAAAAGGATCGATTCTTGAGTATAAGAATATGCGTGTGCAGACACCGGAGGTGACGCAGCCCACGCCGTCAACTCCACCCGCCCCGCCACAAGCCCCCGCTGGAACTCCACAGGCAGGCAGGCAGGCTCCGTCGTCCGCGGGCACCGCCAGCCTCGACTCTCCCACGCAGAAAGTTGTCCCCGCAATTGGCGTGAGTGACTCTGGCAAATCACGGTCGACAGCAAGGCCCGCGACTTCTGCTGGTCCTGAGTCTGCCGCAAAGCCTGAGTCTGCCGCAAAGCCAGCGGCCTCTGCAAAAGCGGGAGCCGAGGTTCAGCCTGCCCCTGCAGAGGAAACGAAGAAAACCCTGCCACAACCCAAAGATGCCGTGAAATCCCCGTCCGCTGCCTCCGCAAACTCGGCAACGCTGCGGCTGCCGTCACTGCCCAGCATTACCCCGCTTCGCTCGACCCCAAGGGATCGGTTGCATTCCCGCGTGAATCCCGAAACGCTTTCTGAAACAGGGGCAACGCCTGCCGGTAAGTCAAAGGGAGCCACCGCATCACTGGATGACACACCGGCACCTGCTTCGGCAAAGTCCTCGAAACCAAACGTCGCCGGCCGCGCGAGTCTCTGATTCTGCCTGTCAGTCGAGCAGTTCGATCAGTCGAACAGTTCGAGTTGATGGCGATCACGTCGATTGTCCGCGATGCCGGGCCGGTTTGCCGTTTGATGGAGCGTCCGTAAGTACGGCAATCTGAGCGGCAGCGGAGACGGTCCTGACACCCTGACTGTCAGATTGAGTGACACTCGCCTGTACTTCGCTGCCGCCGAGTCGCCTTACAACGCCTGTGACCGGCCTTCGGGTTCTGTCGATTTTGACGGACAATCCGGTCCCACCCACCGCGCCGGCACCAAAGCTGCGGGGACAGTCCCCGCAACCGGGTCGTCTTGCAACGCCTGTGACCAACCTTCGGGTTTTGTCGTTTCTGACGGACGATCCAGTCCCACCCACCCCGCCGGCACCAAAGCTGCGGGGACAGTCCCCGCAACCGGATCGTCTTGCAACGCCTGTGACCAGCCTTCGGGTTTTGTCGATTCTGACGGACAATCCGTTCTCACCCACACTGCCACCACCAAAGCTGCGGGGCAGTCCCGGCCGCCGTACTGGTCAGACGTGATTCAGGTTTTGGCCTCTTG
>JBJTOP010000308.1:0-4540 GCA_046074645.1 Planctomycetaceae bacterium
ACGCCCAGTACCCCCGCAACGAAACTCGCCACCGCCGACACCCGCACCGTCGTCCGCACACTCGCCTCCGATACGCTCGCCGAACGCTCCCGGGCCCGCGGTGAAATCACCGAACGCCCCCCCGCTGAAACTCTCGAGGCGCTCCGCGAATGGACCGATACACTCGATCCCGCCAAAGCAGCCGATGCCCGCAGCCTCGTCGAAGCCCTCTGGGTCACTCAGCAACTGCGGCAGCTGGATGAAAAAATCCTCGATTCCCTGCTGAATTCCCCCGTCGCTGATGCCCGCGCCGCGGCTGTTCGAGTCATTCGCGATCTCGCCCGCGATGTGGCCGTCCGCAACGCCGAAGTCGCCACCGCCGCCAACCCGCGTCCCGCCGATGCCATCCCTGTTGTCCTCGATGAAAAACAACACGACTCGCCCGTCGCCCGCTGGGAAGAACAACTCGTGCGACTTGCCTCAGACCCCGATCCCCAGGTTCGCGCCGATGCCGTAGTCGCTGCTGCCTTCACACGCGGACCACTCGCCGCCGAAGTCCTCTTCGCCGCCATGCAGACCGAACAGGATCAGCAACTAGCCTTCGTCATCGAGCAGGCCCGCAGTGTTCTGAATCCCGATCAGGTCATCCGCGAAACACTCGCCTCCGGCAAAAAGTTGTCCAGAAACGCGGAAGCCTGGGCACTCTCCAGTGCCGGTGTCGATGACCTCCTCAAAATGGAGAAAACCGAAGGTGTCTATCGCGCTATCCTCACCCGCGAAAATGTGCCCGCCGAAGTCCTGCAAACTTCCCTTAAAGGACTCGCCACACTGCGCGGCGTACCGGAAATCGACGAACTCTTCAGCCTCATTGAAGAACTCAATGCACGCGCCAGCGTGAATGTTCTCAACAGCCTCAGCAGACTCCTCGCTGCTCAACCCGCCGATCAACTCGTCCGCGTTCGCGATCGAATCGCTCGACTGGCTGCGTCGTCCCGCTCCACCGAAACTCGGCGAGTCGCCATCGCCGCCTGGATCAGCGCCGATGGCAACGGGACCGCTGTGCTCAAGGCGGTTCAGGCGGGCACCATCACCGTCGAAGACCTCCTTCGCGCCGTGTCGCTGGTTTCCTCCCCGGCTGCCCGCAATGCACTCTTCGATCCCCTCGCTCAGCTCGTCCCCACACTCGCAGGTTCCCGCGGCGCTACGCCGCTTTCCAAACCCGGACTGCAGGTTGACTTCTTCGCACCCAATCCCCCCAACGTCTCCCGCGAAACACTCGCTGCCGCCAAACCATCCGCTTCCGGCACCGCAACTACCGTTGTGATGGACCAGCCAGTACTCAAAACCCGCGATGGCTTCGCACTGCGATTCTCCGGACAAATCAAGGTCGATAAACCCGGCCAGTACACTTTCTTCCTGAGCTCTGATGACGGCTCGCGGTTCTACCTCGACGGAGAACAGCTCATCGACAACGACGGACTGCATGGCATGGTAGAAAAACGCGGTACCGCCACGCTCCAGGCCGGCCTGCACGAAATTCTCGTCACCTACTTCGATAACGGCGGCGGAGATGGACTCGGCTTCGACTGGACCGGTCCCGGTCTGCCCCGGCAGGCCGTTCCCCCGGAAGTCCTCGTCTCCGCTGCCCCCCAAACCATTCAGGATCTGGGCATCACTGCCCTGATGTCGCTCCCGGAACGCTATGCCGACAAGGCAAAACTGCTCGCCGGACTCCTGAAAGACGGCGCATCCCTGCAAACGTCGCTCGCAGCCGCGGCCGCGCTGCCCGCCGAAGCATGGACCCCCGCTACTGCTGCTGTCGCCGCACTGGCGGCCACCCAGGATCTCGAGGGCCGCGAACCACGTGACCGCAACTCCGCAGCCGCCCAGTCCGCTCTGATGCTCGCACAGGCAGTTCGCACTCGTCTTGATGCCCCCGCACTCAAAGCCCACGATCAGAAACTGGCCGATGTTGTCGTTCCGCTGATCAACCTCGGCACCGTCCGCGAACGAATGATCTACGATCGCGAAATGCTGGTTGTTCAGGCCGGTCGCCCCATCGAAATCCGACTCACCAACACCGACAATATGCCGCATAACCTCGCAATCGTTCGGCCCGGTACCATGGCTGATGTCGGCGAACTCGCCGAAGCTACCGGTCGAGATGCCGATGCCGCGGCCCGCAATTTCGTACCCAAATCCGACAACGTCCTCGCTGCCGGGAAACTTGTACAGCCCGAACAGACCGATTCGCTCTTCTTCGAAGTTCCCAAAGAACCCGGCATCTATCCGTACGTCTGCACATACCCCGGACACTGGCGCAGAATGTACGGCGCCCTGTATGTCGTCGCTGACCTGCCTGCATGGGAAGCAGATCCCGCCGCCGCACTCGCAGCCAGCGGTCTCAAGGTCCAGGACGAACTGCTCAAGTACCTCGGCCGCAACACCGAATGGCAACTCGCTGACCTGCAGGGAGACGTCATGCACCTCGCCCATCGCGCCAACCAGTACGCTGTCGGCAGGCAATTGTTCACCGCCGCCTCCTGCATCGGCTGCCATAAGCTCGCCGGACAAGGCCAGAACGTTGGTCCGGATCTGACAAAACTTCCTCCGGAATATTCCAAAACGGACGTTCTGGATCACATCCTGAATCCTTCAAAGAAGATCGATCCAAAGTACCAGTCAAAAATTATCACACTCAATTCCGGAAAGGTCGTCACAGGCCTTGTCATCGAAGACTCCCCACAGTCCCTCAAAGTCGTCGATAATCCGCTCGCACCCGACAAGGCCGTGGCCATCAGCCGGTCTGACATCGAGGAAGTGGCGGCATCCGACGTAAGCATCATGCCGAAAGGCGTACTCAATAAACTGACTCGCGAAGAAATCTTCGACCTGCTCGCCTTCGTAATCGCCGGTGGTGATCCGAAAAATCCACTGTTCGCCGAACATCACGATCATGGAAAGAAATGAGGATTCACCCATGCAGTACTGTCACCGATCCTTCCCCGCGTTCCTGCCTGCTCTGCTCATCATCGCTGCTGCCACCGGCCTTTCCGCGGCATCAGCCTCCGACTGGCCGGCCTTCCGCGGCAGCGATGGTCAGGGCACAGTTCCAGCGGGCAACTACCCACTCGAATGGTCAGCCGACTCAGGCATCGCCTGGAAAACACCTCTCCCAGGCGCCGGCGCATCCTGCCCTGTCATCTGGAAAGACCGCGTCTACCTCACTGCCTACACCGGCTTCTTCGTGCCCGATCAGCCCGGTGGAACCCAGGCTGACCTCAAACGACACCTGCTGTGCCTCGACCGAAAAACCGGCCGACAGCTCTGGCAGCAGGACATTCCGGCAAAACTCCCCGAAGAAGAACGAATTCGCGATCATGGCTTTGCTGCCAATACCCCCGCCGTAGACGACAAACAGATCGTCTGCTTCTTTGGCAAAACAGGAGTGATCGCGTTCGATCACAAGGGCAAACAACTCTGGACAGCCGACGTCGGCGATAAAACCCACGGCTGGGGAAGCAGCGCTTCCCCAGTGCTCTGGAAAAATCTCGTCTTCATCAACGCCAGTGTCGAAAGCGAATCGCTCTACGCTCTCGATGCACGCACAGGCCGCCAGGTCTGGAAGGCGGAAGGCATTCGTGAAGCGTGGAACACCCCACACCTCACCACCGCTGACGGCGGTCGCGAAGAACTCATCGTCGCCTGCCAAAAAAACCTGCTGGCCTTCAGCCCCGCTGACGGTATGCCACTCTGGACCTGCGCCACCGACATCACCTGGTACATGGTTCCAAGCGCCGTCAGCCATCAAGGTACCGTCTACTGCCTCGGTGGACGCTCCGGTGTCGCCGGACTGGCCGTCAAGACCGGCGGTAACGGCGATGTAACCTCCAGCCGACGGCTCTGGACCAGCATGAAAGGCTCAAACGTCACCTCTCCCGTCTACCATGAAGGACACCTCTACTTCATGCACGAAAGCCGCGGCATTGCCATGTGCCTGCGCGCCGATACAGGAGAGGTGGTGTACGAACAACGATTGGAACGCGCAGGCCAGGTCTACGCCTCAGCACTCCTCGCCGGTGATCGCATCTACTATGTGACCCGCGAAGGACGCACATTCGTCGTCGCTGCATCACCCAAATTCAACCTGCTCGCCACCAGCGACCTCCGAGACGGTTCCATCTTCAACGCCGCCCCCGTCCCCGACGCCGAAACCAGCCGACTGCTGATCCGCTCCGACAAGGCTCTCTATGCCGTCGGTGCAAAATAATCCTGCCTTCTTGGCGGATGGCGAAACGGCGATGACACCGCCGCCACGGTCAGCCGTGACGTGCCAACCCATCGCCAGTCCTCCAAAGCATCCAAAAAACTACCGCGCTGCCACGCCACCAGCAGGCCGCAGACATTCGCCTGTCGTCGCCCACGCGTGCACTTCGCGTCCACTTGTGTTGCCGTAACTCCTTTACAAGAAACGCTTTCCATCGTTTTCTCCGGGGGACAGTCCCTGACAAAAACAGCACGACAACGCGCGCACCTTCGGTGCCAAACATCGCCGGGGGCT
>JBJTOP010000309.1:0-5132 GCA_046074645.1 Planctomycetaceae bacterium
GTGTTTCTTGGCTTGAACTTCGTCGGCAACCATGGCACCACCGACGACCCGGCCGTGGCGATCACATCCAGCTGGATGCGTGACGACGAGAAGTGGGGGATCCGGGAGCACCGAGCCACGGAGGCTTCGCGCGGTCGCGATCGCGACAGCTGGCCGGTCGAGGAGATCCTGGCGCGCGGTTACGGCGTGGCCACCATCTACTACGGCGACATCGATCCCGACTTCGACGATGGTTTCCGCAACGGCATTCATGGTTTGCTGCCGACAGAGCAGCAGGGTGTGAGGACACCTGTTTCCGGTGGTTCGATCAGTGCCTGGTCGTGGGGGCTCAGCCGAGCACTGGACGTGCTCGAGAAGGATCCCGCCATCGACGGTCGTCGCGTGGCAGTCTTTGGTCATTCACGTCTGGGCAAGACATCTCTCTGGGCGGGTGCTCAGGACGAGCGTTTCGCGATGGTGATTTCGAACAATTCCGGCTGTGGCGGCGCGGCGCTCAGTCGCCGTGCTTTTGGTGAAACGGTGGCCCGCATCAATCGTGTGTTTCCGCACTGGTTTTGTGTCAACCACCGCAAATACGACAACAACGAACAATCACTTCCGGTTGATCATCACATGCTGATGGCACTTGCAGCACCTCGGCCTGTCTACGTGGCCAGCGCGGTTGAAGACCAGTGGGCGGATCCTCGCGGAGAATACCTTGGGCTTTTCCATGCCGGCCCGGTTTATCGGCTGTTCGGCAAATCACCGCTGCCTTCAGCCACTCTGCCGGAGCTCAACCAGCCCGTACAAACGGACGTGGGCTATCACATTCGCAGTGGCAGGCACGACGTGACGGAATACGACTGGGAGCAGTATCTGGCATTTGCGAAGCGTCATTTGCAGTAAACTCGTGCGGTTTTTTGTGTGTGTGGTTTTTTTCGGTTCTTGATGAAAGTAGCAGATGTCGAGCGATCTGACGGCAGCCCAGCGGGCTGCAGTGGAGCACACCGATGGCCCGCTGCTGGTGCTGGCGGGACCAGGTTCCGGCAAGACCCGCGTGATCACCCATCGAATTTCCCGGCTTCTGCAGGCCGGCGCTGCGGCCGATCAGATTCTGGCACTCACCTTCACCAACAAGGCTGCTCGGGAAATGTCTGAGCGAGCGCACCGGCTGACGTCGGGGAGTCGGGTCCAGGTGAGTACGTTTCACCGATTCTGTGCGCGTCTGTTGCGGCGATGGCCTGAGCGGGTGGGTCTGAAGTCGAACTTCACCATTCTTGATCAGTCCGATCAGACAGCCATAGTCCGCCGCATCATGAAAGACCTGAATCTTGACAGTTCGGTGCACGAACCCGGTCGCGTGCTGGCTCGCATCAGCCGTGCCCGAAACGACATGATCAGTTCGGCTGAATTTCAGCGGCGTTTCGAACAGCGTGCGGCCGGCCCGATCGACGCGGCCGTGTGCATGGTGTTCCCGGAATATGAACGTCAGGTCCGCGAACAGAACTCCGTCGACTTCGATGATCTGCTCCTCCACGTCGTTCGCATGCTCCACGAAGAACCCGAGCTTCGCAGGATACTTGACGAACAGTTCCGCTGGATACTTGTGGACGAGTATCAGGACACGAACTTTGCCCAGTATCAAATTGTCCATGCGATGTCACAGGACTATCGTAACCTCTGCGTCACAGGTGACCCGGACCAGTCGATCTACGGCTGGCGGGGAGCTCGACCGGCCAACATCACCGCCTTTGAGCGTGACTTTCCGGAACGTGCTGTGGTGAGTCTGGACCAGAACTTCCGCAGCACAGGCCGAATTGTCCGCTGTGCCGATCGGTTGATTTCCAGCAATCGCCGTCCGCATCGCGGACGACTCACCACCTCCAATCCCGACGGCAGTCCGGTACGTTTGGTGGTCTACGCCGACGGCGAGGCGGAAGCCGACGGCCTTGCTCAGGAAATCCTTGCGGAAGTCACTGCCGGTCGCCGCGAGTTTCGGGACTTTGCGATTTTCTATCGAGTCAACGCGCTCTCACGGCTCTTCGAAACTTCACTCGCCCGCCACCAGATTCCCTGCCAGGTGGCGGCCGGATATTCCTTCTTCGAACGCGCCGAGGTACGTGACCTTGTCGCCTGGCTGCGGCTTATTGAAAACCATGCCGACGACGCCGCCTTCGAACGCGTGATCAATCGCCCGGCCCGTGGCATTGGCGACACATCGCTGCTGCGGCTGCGAAACTACGCCACAAGGGAACGGCTCAGCCTGCTCGATGCAGCCCGCAGTGCCAGATCCGTCCCCAATCTCTCCGCTCGCACCATCAAGGCGATGCTGGGATTCACCGACTTGATCCAGCGACTGCACGACCAGTCGTCCGACGGTCGCGTCGCGCCACTCCTTGAACGACTCATTACCGAAATCAACTACATGTCGCTCTGGAAGGACGACAACGAAGAGCCCGACGAAGACCGCGCGGCCAACGTCTATGAACTGATCAGCGCCGCAAGACAGTACGACAGCACCGATTCCGAATCAGGTGATTCCGACAGCGAGCCCCCGTCGCTGCAGGGCTTCCTCGAACTGGCCACTCTCAGCAGCGAAGTTGACAGCATCGACAATCAGCACGGAGCGGTCACGCTGATGACACTTCATGCTTCCAAAGGCCTTGAATTCCCCTGCGTGTACATCACGGGGCTCGAAACCGGGCTGATCCCTCATGAACGATCGATGCGTGACGGCGACCCTGCTGCGCTGGAGGAAGAACGTCGGCTCCTGTTTGTCGGCATCACCCGTGCCATGCACTCCCTGACCCTCACCCAGACCACGTCACGCTTCTTCCGCGGCACTCGCCGAACAACAATTTCCAGCCCCTTTCTCCGAGAGATCTCTTCAGAACTCCAGCTCAGTTCCGGCGCTGTTCCCCGCAGTACATCCGGCCGAGTGACTCCGGACTACACAAAAGTCTCCTCCCCGATCGATGACCGCCTCGCTCTGGCACGCCGCCGTTTTGACGAAGCCGCGCAGCGCGGCGGCTCACGCCCACTCCTCATGACCGGCTCAGAGCTCGCCGGAATCACTCAACCCCCACTCGACTCCCACACCGCGGACGTGACCGATGACGAGCCTGGCGGCCACGGTTATCGCCCAGGAATGCTGGTCCGGCATCCACGTTATGGTCGTGGACAAATCACTGAAGTTTCCGGTGGGTCGCACCGGGCAACCGTGACAGTGCAGTTTGAAGGTGAGAGCATTCCGCATTCCTTCGTTGCCTCCCGCTGCCCACTCCAGCCCGTCGGTCTGCAGCAATGAATTCAACAGTGTCTGATGCGTCATCACCGCAACTGCAAGCTCGACCGCAGTACCTGCTCGCCATCGAATCTTCCTGTGACGAGACGGCTGCCGCCGTAGTTCGTCATGACGGTCATGTGCTTTCAAGCATCATTGCGTCACAGCACGAGCTGCATCATGAATGGGGCGGCGTCGTCCCGGAAATCGCATCACGGGCTCACGTGCGAAGACTCATTCCGGTACTCGAAGCAGCACTTGCCGAGGCCGGATGCCGGCTGCGGGATCTGTCTGCGGTGGCGGTAACCACTGAACCAGGCCTTGTCGGATCACTTCTCACCGGGCTCACAGCTGCCAAAACGCTGGCATTTTTCCTTGACATTCCCCTGATCACTGTCAACCACGTCGAAGCGCACATCTACGCCTGTGGTATGGGTCGCGACCAGTCCATCTATCCCTGTGTGGGTTTCGTCGTCAGCGGCGGGCATACGAATCTATACGACTGCCGGTCACCGTCTGAGTGTCGTCTGATCGGGGGGACCACCGACGATGCGGCGGGTGAAGCCTTCGACAAGGCCGCCCGAATTCTTGGCCTGCCTTATCCCGGCGGTCCTTCAATTCAAAAGGTTGCGGCCAGTGGAAATCCGTCCCGCTACAACATGCCTCGACCGCTCCTGCACAGCGGTCGCCTGGATTTCAGTTTTTCCGGGCTGAAGACTGCGTTGCTGTATGCCGCCCGCGGAGTCCCCGGCCCGCAGCAGCTCACGGAAACCCCACCTGACCGTGTCGCTGATCTGGCAGCTGCCTTCGAGGAGGCTGCCGTCGAGGTGCTGGTTGAAAAATGCCGGCTGGCGATCCGTCAGCAGCGGGCCGTGCGACTGGCTGTCGGTGGCGGTGTTGCGGCGAACCAGCGATTCCGCGACCAGCTTGCGAAGATGGCCCGCCAGGAGCGCATTGAACTCTGCATCGCACCGCTGCAGTTGTGCACTGATAACGCTGCGATGGCTGCGATTGCCTGGGACCTCCTGCGAGCCGGTCGCACTGCTTCACTGGACTGCGATGTCCTGCCGGGACTTGTGCGGCACGAATTTCAGCCGCGAAAGAAATGAGATGACAGTCATTCCGATATGAGAGTGTGTTTGTCGAGACAGTCTTCGAAGATCGCAACCGCCGCGGCAACAGCTACAGCACTCCCCAGGTTTCAAACGCCTGAGCCGCAGACATGCCACCACGAATCGCATCGCGCACCACGTTTTCGGCGTGAGCCTTGTTCCATGCAGACCGAACGACTGATTCCTCCACCTGCTGCGGCACAACCACAATCCCGTCTTCGTCAGCCGCCACGAGGTCTCCGGGACAGAATCGCACTCCGCCAAGTTCGACGGTGACATTCAGATCAATCACGCGTTGCCGATCACGACTGTCGAGGGGACAGGGGCCGCGTCCGAACACGGGGAACTGCATCGTCCGCATTTTCGCAATATCGCGCACGGCTCCATCCACGATTACCCCGACGCAGCCCGCATTGCGGCAGGCCGTGGTGAGCAGCTCACCCCAGATACCGGACCGCATCGAGCCACCGGCCGCGCAGATAAGCACGTCGTCAGGACTGCACGAATCGACAGCCTGAAGTTCAAGCTCATAAGGACGAGGATCCGTGTGGGCCATGTCGGCCCACAGCGAAGTGCGGCAGCGACCGATCAGCGTCGTCTGTGGGATGGTGAGGGGAAAAAATCGGCAGCCGAGGCGACTGGTTGGGATATCCAGCCGCATCCAGTGCATCGCACAGCAGTGGCACGGAAAGCACCTCACGCATCATGGACAACGTGATGCGTTCAGGCTGTGAAGACGACATGAATCAGCCCCCTGT
>JBJTOP010000310.1:0-7433 GCA_046074645.1 Planctomycetaceae bacterium
GATTGTCTATTTCGGCGATGACTGCGAAGGGTGCGAACTGGCACCTCAATGTCGCAAAAATCCGAACGGAGAAAAGGGTCGCAAGCTGACTCGCGACGAACATGAAGCCGTTCGCGAACGTCACAGCAAACACATGAGTCAACCTGAAAATTTCGACCGTTACAAACAGCGGCAGCACTTTGCCGAGATGCCGTTTGCGGTGATGAAGGTCTGCTTCGACATGCGTCGGTTTCTGCTGCGAGGCCTGGAGGGTGTCCGGGCGGAATGGCAATGGTGCTGCACGGCGTTCAATTTGAAGAAACTTAGTACACTGCTGGCCGGGCTGCGCGCGGAGCAGAAGAAAACGGCTGCTGCTGAAACATGATGGGGGCCCTGGGCGCTTTGCGCAGGGCGAATTTCGCCGTGGTGAGTCCATCATGAGCCCCGTTGGCGCCAGGAAACAAAACCGTCACCGTTTTTGGGTGGATTTCGAAAATTTTCTACGGGGCCGCTACGCCCCCAATAAGCCCTATGACGACAGGCTGCCGGGGAGAGGGGAGCAGGATGCGGTTTCTGCAAGAAAGGCAACGCCATTGGACTGCCGTCCGGTGGCTGATGTCTGATCACTGACACTAAACCGCGCTGACCTGTTGTCCGCCGCAGGCCGCAAGTTCTTCGCAGTGGGCATCCAGGTACTCACTCGCCTGCTCACGAATCAGATACGCCAGCTGATTGACGCTGTATCCTCCCTGAACTCTTGTCTGCACCCACGGCACGCCCTGGTTTTTACAGAATTCACGAATGTCGTTGTGCTTGTGACCGATCAGTTTTGTGATCAGCACCACAAGTGACATGCCTCTTACGTCTGTTTCAAACTGACAGACGCGATCATTCTTGCCGGCGCTCAGCCAGCGGACTTCGCGGAGTTTGAGGGCTTTCTGGATGCGGGCGGCTGCGTGGGGTTTGCAGACTCCTCCAACGATCGCGATCGATTGTCCCGACAAACGCTCCCGCACATATTGCACATCAGCGGTTTCCACTTCGGCTTCTGTCTGCACCACTGCAGCGTTCCGCGCCAGATGCATGGAGAGGCTGTTGAGCACGCGGTTGAATTCCGGCGAAAACTCTTCGAGCTCCACTGAAGCCTCAGACCCCTCTTCAGAGCCAGCTGCAAGTCCTGCATCAGCATCGCCATCAGCGAGATCGACTGTCCCGGGCTGAGTCTCGGGGATCAGATCGACCACGGGCAACAGCAGGTCGCGCATTCCGCAGTGATTTTCGTGGAGGCCGGTTTCCAGCAGCTCGCGGACAGTCTGATCAATTTTTCTCCATTCCTTTTGATTTCTGTCACACGCATACGCGTTGTCGGTGCCAACGCCTTCGCGTCTCAGGTTCCGCACCTGCATTTCGAGCTGTCTCAGGAGGCGTTCCTGGGAGAGTCGATCGCGGATCTTTTTTCCGAGGACGTGCAGGCGGGCTGAGACATCAGCGTTGTGCTCGGGATTTGCCCGGTCATCGCGTCGCATGAAACGTTCAATTCGCACACCCTCTGAATGTTCATGACAAATGCTGCGCATCCACTGGAAGACCTGATCCTGCTCCGCGAGGGTCACTTCGCGTCCCTCTGCTTCGACGCGTACAGCGTTCTGGGCTTCGGCCGTCAGATTCAGCAGTTCGACCAGTTCACTGCGAAGCGTCGCGGATGTCCTTGATCGCTCCGAAAGCAGTTCGCCGGCCAGATCCAGCGCGAAGGCGAGATTCCACCAGCCGAGTGCTCGGATCTGTTCGACAGCTTTGGCTGTGGAATGATGCTGAATATCAGACACATCCGACCAGAGCATCTGAGCGCGGCTGGAGAGCTTTGAGCTGCAGGTTGCGAGTGCGGCCAGTTCTGCTGTGGACGTGCCAAGAGCGGTCGGGGGAACGCTGATGACGACCGGCGTCGCTCCTTTCGCCGGCACGGCTGGAGCGAGCGTGCGGCCGAAGTTCTTCAGCAGGTGCTGCACCTGTTCCGCGGTCGCTGGTGCACTCTTCTTTTCAATCGGCGTTTCAGCGACAGGTGGCACGACCGGATCCGCGGCCGCCACTGTCGCGACGGCCGTCGGGGCCGCTACGGCGGCTGGTACCGCGGCAGCAGCAGGACTGGATGGCTCAATCGGCGCAAACGCCGTCGCCGGATCACTGCACCGCCCCGCGCTACCGTCACGGAGTTCACATCCTGGAAACGCGGCGGAAAAAACCAGTCCGCGGAGGGCTGCGAGTGCCAGCCGTCGTCCCCACTGTGATTCCACCGCATCAAAGTGCCGTTCGAGGTCCGCGATCGCGAGTCCTTCGCGTTTTGCGGTCGCGAGCGTTGGCAATGGGCGCTGGGCTTCACACAACAGCAGAAACAGCGCCTGCAGACCTTCCAGCTGATCCTGCACATCCCGCTCAGCCACCAGCCATGGCTGCTGCTCGAACTGGTGCTGTAACCTCCTTGCCTGCTGGCGAAGCGGTTCGATGTGCGGCATCACGCCTTCGTCCCGCGATGTGAGCCGCGCTGCCGTCGCCGAGACTTCCAGATACCGCGGCAGGAGTTCGTCCTGCTGCCGCTGCAGTTCGCAGCTGACCTGCTGCAGGTCGGCAAGGGATTCAGCAAAATTTACGAGGGGAGCATCTTCGGCGGGCAGATCCCAGCCGGCCGAATCCGGCATCC
Source organism: Planctomycetaceae bacterium (assembly GCA_046074645.1). Taxonomy (GTDB): domain Bacteria; phylum Planctomycetota; class Planctomycetia; order Planctomycetales; family Planctomycetaceae; genus SXXK01. The sequence continues at coordinate 2,675 of JBJTOP010000310.1, forward strand.
ATGCCGACATCCGAATTTCGTCCAGCAGTTCAGCTCGCTGCTGCCCCAGAACTCTGGTGGTTTCGGCATACCACGAAGGGTCGGGAAAGGGTAATCCGCGAGTCACGGTCTGCTGCAGGGCGTCGGTAAACCGCGATGTGAAACCAGTATATTCGCCGAGCAATTGCTGGACGCGGTGCAGCCAGCCTGCCGCCATTTCTGCGGACGCAGGCCTGCGCTGCGGATTCTCCGTAATCATCTTCCAACCTCCTGGTGACTCCGTTCCGGCAGCTGTCCTTTTCCGGAATTTCCGTAATCCCTTCGGAAAAGTCTGGACAACTGCCGCCCGCATCGTAACTACCACCGAACTGAAATTCAAACCTGCAGGGCAGCAATTTGTAGGAGTTCGGTTTGCAGTTGCCGGGTGGGTCTGCCTAGAATTCCGCCTCCTGTTCAGCCCGGCCGCCAGCGACTTCTCGTTCCAGCCGCCAGTTTTTGGTCGGGCATCTTTTCTGACGACCCCTCAACACCATGCTTCAGGTCCAGTTGCCCAACGGCACTCTCGTTGATGTTTCACCGTCCGCCACTGCTCTCGATGTCGCCGCCGGAATCGGCGAGCGACTCGCGAAATCCACCATAGCAGCCACTGTCGATGGCACAGTCGTGGACTGCATGCGTCCCCTTGCGGACCTCACGTTTCAGCGCCCCGTACCGGTTCGACTCATCACCGAACGTGACCCCGAAGCACTCGGAGTGCTCCGGCACAGCTGTGCGCACGTGATGGCTCGCGCTGTCATGCGGCTGTTTCCCGGCACTGGTCTTGCCTTCGGCCCCACAACTGGCAACGGCTTCTACTACGACTTCGATCTCGCCACTCCCATCAGCGAAGACGACTTCCCGCGCATTGAAGCCGAGATGCAGCGGATCATCGATGCGGCCGAACCTTTTGAACGCTTCGAAACCAGTCGCGAAGAAGCACTCACACTGTGCTCCGACCTGCGCCAAACGCTCAAAACCGAACACATTCGCACTGGACTTGCCGAGCACCCCACACTCAGTTTCTACCGCCAGGGCGAATTCCTTGACCTCTGTCGCGGCCCGCATATTCCGCACGCCGGAAAGATCAAAGCCTTCAAGGTCACCAGTGTCGCCGCCGCGTTCTGGAAAGGCAACTCCTCCGGACCCCGACTGCAACGGCTCTACGGCACCGCCTACTTCGATCGCAAAGACCTGAAAGCCTGGCTCGAACAGCTCGAAGAAGCCCGTAAACGCGATCACCGCGTCCTCGGCAAGCGTCTCGGCCTGTTCAGCATCTCCAACGACGTCGGCCAGGGACTCTGCCTCTGGCTGCCCAAAGGCGCCACCATCCGCGCGACGCTCGAAGAATTCATCAAATCCGAACTCCTTCGCCGCGGCTACCAGCCTGTCTACTCGCCGCACATCGGCCGCGTCGAGATGTACGAAACCAGCGGCCACTTCCCTTACTACCGCGACTCCCAGTTCGCCCCCATTTTCCATCACCCCGCCGGACAACTCATCGATCACTGGATCCGCGGGCTCGACCCCGTCGATACCGAAATCAATGCCCCCTCCACCGAAGCCGAATGCAAACTCCTCGAAGCCGCCAAACTGCTCGGCTTCGACGCCACGGACTTCCCGGTCAACGGCAGCCGGGAAGAAAAGCACGCCGCCCTTCGCCGCTGGGAACATCAGCACGAACGCTTTCTGCTGAAGCCCATGAACTGCCCGCACCACGTACAGATGTACCGAGCCACTCCGCGAAGCTACCGCGATCTCCCGGTTCGACTGGCTGAATTCGGCACCGTCTACCGCTACGAACAGTCCGGCGCTCTCAACGGAATGCTCCGCGTTCGCGGTCTCACACAGGACGACGCCCACCTGTTCTGCACGCCCGAACAGGTGGAACAGGAATTCCGCGATACGCTCGGGCTGGTCAAGTTCGTCCTGCAGGCTGTCGGACTCGAAGACTACCGCGTTCAGCTCTCCACACGCGATCCCGGATCCGACAAGTACGTCGGCAGCGACGAACTCTGGAACCAGGCCCAGGAGACGCTCCGCAAAGTCCTCACCGCAGAGGGCATGAACTTCACTGAATGCGAAGGTGAAGCGGCTTTCTACGGACCCAAAACAGACTTCATGGTCCGCGACTGTCTTGGCCGCGAATGGCAGCTGGGCACTGTCCAGCTCGACTATAACCTGCCCCAGCGTTTCCAGCTGGAATACACAGGCGCCGACAACAAACAGCACCGACCTGTGATGATCCACCGCGCTCCCTTCGGATCCATGGAACGCTTCTGCGGTATGCTCATCGAACACTTCGCAGGGGCCTTCCCTCTATGGCTGGCTCCGGAACAAATCCGCGTGCTGCCACTGAGTGAAAAATCGGACGATTATGCCAGCGACATCGCTGCAAAACTTCGTCGCGCCGGCTTCCGTGTCACCGCCGATCTTCAAAGCGCCCGCGTCCAGGCAAAAATTCGCGATGCCCAGCTGGATCTCATCCCCTACATGCTCGTGGTCGGCCCCCGAGAAGCCGAAACCGGCTCCGTCGCCCTCCGCTGCCGCATCGACGGAGATCTGGGTGTCCTCACCTTCGACGCAGCCCTCGAAAAACTCACCAGCGAACGCGATCAACGCACCATTCGACAAATCGCCAAACCCAGCATCCCACAGTTCACTCAAACATCTCAGGAAGAACAAAACGAGTACTGACCTCGACCTTTCGCCTGCCCACGCCTCGCTTCCCCGCCACCCCCACCCGAAAGCCACTCGCATGTTACGCCCCCTCGCCTCCGTCCTCGTCGCACTGCTGAGTTTTCAAGTCACCCTGTCGGCTGTTGCCAAAGAGCCGGCCAAACCGGTCCGCATGGGCAACGGCAGCATGACCTTCGAAACCGTCCCCGGCTGGGGACTGGGACCCGACGGCCGGTCGGTCCTGGGTTCGACTCATGGCGGAGTTGTCGTGGATAAGGCCGGCCTGATCTACACAAGCGCCAACATCGGCGTTTTTGTCTTCAGTCCTGACGGACAGCTTGTTCGCCGGTTTCTGGGAGATGAATACACCAGCATCCACGACATCGAAATTCGCGCCGAAGCCGATGGCGAATACATCTACGGAGCTCGCAATAACTCAAAGGAAGGCATCAAGTTCAATGCCGAAACCGGCGCCATCGCTCTGAAACTGACTTACCCCGAAGAATCCGGACTGGGACTGAAAGACTTTAAACCAACCGCCATCACCGTTGCCCCCAATGGACACATCTACCTGTCTGATGGCTATGCCAGCAATCACATCTTCATCTATGATGCCCAGGGAAAATATGTCAAACACTTCGGGCAAAAAGGCAATGATCTGAAACAGTTCAACACCGCTCACGGCTTGACGCTCGATACCCGCTACGAACCCCCGCGTCTGCTGATCTGTGACCGCAATCACCAGCCCAAAGGCCGACTCCTGCACTACGACCTCGATGGCAACTACATCGAAGAAGTCATCACTGGCCTCGGCATGCCCACCTCCGCCGCCGTGCAGGGCGACTATGTCTCTGTCCCCGACCTGATGGGACGCGTGGTGATCCTCGACAAGTCAAACACCATCGTTGCTGTCCTCGGACATAACTCCGACCCAGCCCTCGGACGCAACTTTAACGTGACCCAGGAACAGTGGGTCGAAGGTGCCTTCAGCGGCACTCACGGCTCGTACTGGGATAAGGACGGTAACCTGTATGTCCAGGACTGGAATGTCAGCGGTCGATTGATAAAGCTGGTTCGAGTCAGGTAGTTCCGGGCTCGAGTGCTTCAAAAACGGCCGGTGTGGCCCCGGTTCACACCGGCTGTGCTGTCTGCCGCTGGGATTCGCGTCGCCACAGTGGCATTGACCTCCGCTGCACCAGACAACGCGCTCCGTTTGTCACGCACCGTCCGAGGGCAGAGGGGCAGGGGACCTATGGCCTTGATTTTCTGGCAAATGAAGGTGCCGGGAGGGCGAAACTCCTGCTGAGCCGCATCCCTGCCGCGAGAACTGCGCCGAACCCTGCTGCTTCGCAAAACCGCCGGCAATCGCTCACAGCGCGGACCAGCGTTCGGTAGCTCGGCGGTTGCGGTTTCTGGGGAATCTTCGGATTGTGACGAATCTACCGCCCGGCCAACCGCCGCCCCTGCACGCCTGCCGCCGTACCCGCGGGGACTGTCCCCGGTGCCGCATCAAATGATGCGCATACCAATAAATTCTCTGGGATTTTCGCTGCCGGTGCCATGCACCTCAGGGCCGTACTTTGATCACCAATCCATTCGCCAATAGTGCTGAATTCACTGCGTTATGCCCTAAAACTCTGTGTCCTCTGTGTTTAAGGAAAAGTACTCTTTTTAACCTTCATCATGCGCGATGACGTCCCGGAATGGTGGATGGCAGCCGATGCTGCGCAATGAGCCGCCGGACGGCAGTCCGAGCGCAAAGAACGCCGACATCACCCCTGTGAAATCGTCCCGATCGCGCTGCCAATGATTCCAGCCGCATGGCGGCAGCCCAATGGCCTTGAAGTTCTCTGCTTCCGGGCGAAAATCGCCCTCAATCCCCCCTCTCCAGCGCGCGCACCTTCGGTGCAAAACACAGCCGGGGGCTTCCGCCCAACCGCTCAGCCGCGTGGCAAACTGCAGGTGCCATGCACCTTCGGGCCGTACTTTGATCACCAATCCATTCGCCAATAGTGCTGAATTTACTGCGTTATGCCCTAAAACTCTGTTTCCTCTGTGTCCTCTG
>JBJTOP010000311.1:0-9460 GCA_046074645.1 Planctomycetaceae bacterium
TGCTGATCCAGCGCCGCGTTTCAGCAGCACTGACCTTCGATGCTCTGCCAAATCTCGCAGCCGGCCTGAGTGACCTCTCTGACGTTCGTTTTCAACTCTCCTGTCTGAAGGATGCTGTGTCAGAAGAAGTCATCGCAGAAAATCATCGTTCCCTGCGGCATCAGCTGGCCAGCCTGAGACTCTTCGATTTAAAAAGCGACGGTCCGACGAATGCTGGAGTTCTCGTGCCTGCGGACCGCCCAGTGCACTTTCTTCCGGGTGCCTACGTGCATTTTGTGCGATATTCCGGACCCGACGAAGCCAGTGACGTCATCGCAGAAAAACGAGCCATCGGTGACCTCCGGACGCTCCTGCAAACCCTTGATCTCCTCACGGAAGTCAACATCCGCTCCTGGCCTGTCGAGGTATCGCCGCTGCGGGAAATGATCCGGTTTGACTACCCCAAAGTGGCACTACGTGAATTTCTTGTCAACGCCGTCATGCACCGTACCTATCAGTCCACAGCCCCGATTCGCTGGCTCTGGTTCAGCAACCATATTCGAATTGCCAGTCCCGGGGGGCTCTGGGGCGAAGCGCGAGCGGAAAACTTCCCTGGTCAAGTGGCCTATCGTAACCCGGTAATTGCGGAAGCCATTCGCACGATGGGTTTTGCAAATCGCTTTGGAATGGGTGTTTCGCGAGCAATGCGGGCGCTGGAGCTGAACGGAAACCCCGCGGCTAAGTTCGCGTTTGATCCCGGCGGAGTGGATGTGTTTCTGGAACCCTCCACGCATCAGCCCGACGCACGTGAAAGAGAAGTTCACGGCAGCAATCGATGAAGGCCACGCGAAATGCGCTGCGAATTGACCAGTTCAAGAGCCTCGGGAACGCGAGCAAGAAAACGAGTGAGCTGCGAAAAGGAGCAGCCCAGGGCAGCGGCTGCCCGGCGAACGTCGTACTCTTTGGCATCAACCGCATTCAGCGCCTCAGCAAGCAGCGCCGGAAAGTCTTCATGACGATCATTACAGGCGATCCGCTGGTTGCGGCAACGGGACTGCCACAACGGTGATGGCTGCACATCCGACGAATCAACCGTCCTCAGGTGCATTGCCAGCAGCAGACGGAGTCGGAACAAAGCCTGCTGGCGATTCGCATCCTGACTGCGGCGTTCCGCAGCAAACGCGGTGATCCCGGTCGGCTGGTGCACCAGCTCCACTGCCGTCTCTACCTTATTGCGATGCTGCCCACCCGGTCCGCTGTGACGAGTACGTCGCTGCAGACAATGCTGAAGCAGCTGGTCAGCGGGAATGGTGGAGGGATGCGGCATTTGGAGAGAGCAGGAGTCTGGAACCGGACCGGAGTCATTTCGTCGTCTGGATTTGAATTCTTCTCAGTCGCGAGTCAGCTGTCAATCCGTGAGCCACGCAGCTGAACCCACAGGCGCAAACTCAATGACCGGGGCGATGAAAGTGTGATGTCCGGTGGCTGTTTTCGCTGCCTGAGGGAGCGGCCGAATATCAAAGTCGCCACGTTGGTCCAACTGTAGCTCAAGTTCAGCGAGGTTTTGCGGGCGGCACAAATTCCTCAGCTTCGATAGCTTCGATGGAATTGATCCGCGAGCTGTTCTTTCGCCTGTCGTTCACGACACGAGCAGCCTTTCTGAAAGGCGCCAGAGCCCGGTTCATGCTCGCAGCCCAGCGACTCAAGACGCCTTGCCCAACTCTGATCATCATTGGCGTAACTCAAAAAAATACGCTTCCAGCATTCCTGATTTTGCTCATCCGCCAGCCATCTGCCACTTACCCGACACCGGACAGTCCTGTGTGCCATCCCCGATGGGAGTGGGAACTCATACTTGAGATTGTAGGTGTGGGTGGTGCTGCCTGCAGCGCCTGATGGTGGCGGCACAGCGATCGTCGGGAAGGTGTGGCAGTTCTGCACGGCCGGAACTGCCGCAACCCGGGAATCACTGGCGTTCGTATTCAAAATCCAGCGTGGATTCAGCAAGGAGAGCGCCCTTCATCGCTTCGATCAGCCTCGACCGATCAGTCTGCTGAGGATCGAGCTGCAGTTCGCGGGAGAGGGCGTAGACGGTGATGTGGTAGGTCTTGACTCCCGGGCCGCGGGAGCACATGGGGTCATAGCTCCGCTGTTTCCGGTCGTTGATACCGGTGACTCCAGTGCCCTGCGCAACTGATTTGGCGGCCGCATTTTGTGGCAGAGATGTTACCGAGGCAGGAATGTTGTAGACGACCCAGTACGACTTTTCCTGATCGGGGGCCACGTGCCAGAGACTCACGGCGAGAAACTTTGTGCCTTCCGGCACGCCGCTCCATGCAACAGCCGGAGACTGACTTTTTCCATCACAGGTGCAATCCACGGAAAGGCGGCCGTCTGTGCCCACGGAACTGCTGGTGAGCCTGACCGGGCCGGCTGATGCTTTACTGGACTTCGACTGTGCCCCCTTTTCAGCGGGACGGTCACCCTCCGGTGGCGGATTCTTTTTGCCCTGGTTCTTTTTTCCGCCCTTTCCCTGCCCCTGTCCCTTGACTCCGCCTTTTTTCTGTGGGTCATCGCCACCTGGTGGTCGTTCGTCCGGGCGCGGCGGACGCGAATTCTCACGCGGAGTCCTCGCAGTGTATTCCTGCGTCTCCGATTGCCCATCAACGCTGCGGAAGGTGAAGCTGACAGCCCCCGCTTCTCCGAGCGTATACATCACCGTGCCAGGGCGACCATTGATCTCGAATGTGAGCACATAGGTTTTGGCGTTTGCTTTGCGGAATGCCGTAATCTTTGCGCCGCGAAGTGGCGGCAAAGCAGGTCGCGGTGAGGTTGCTCGCGGCTGTGGATCCACCTGCCCGTCGCGTTCCACGACCTCGCCAAAAAAACCTCCGTTCAGATACGGATATGTTTTTGTGGCGTGATAGTGATAGCTGCCATCCGGGCCCCGGTGGCCATTCCACTGATCGAGCGGCGCGAAGTCGGGCGATGATTCGTTCTGGTAGCCATAGATCGGGTACCCGTCGAGCGCCCAGCCGACGGGCTGGCCGGCGCCGGCCTGCTTCTGCAGATGTACGGGCGCGATGTGATAGTGGTAGTCATCTGCGCGACCACAGTGTCCGCCAAATTCATCAAGTTCCCCTGCCAACAGCGTATCCGTCCTGCCGTCGTTCTTGATGGGATTGAAAATCGGCACGCCGTTGACGGCAATTGCGATCGCGCCTCGGAAGAAACCGGTCTTCGCCGACAACGGCTGCTTCGCCGGGACCGGCTGACGCGGTATCCGCCAGGCGTTGTTGCCGGTGTAGGTCTGCGGGAGCGGCACCTGCTGTTGCCACGCTGTGATCCCCACCATCATCTGATGGTCCGGCATACCAGCGGATTCGACGTAAAAGAAGTCGTTGTCGGAACGAGTCTTCACGGCGTCGGCAAAAGGCCTGAAGCTGGCTTCGAGCAGTTTCAGGTTATCGAGGACGGCTGCTGCTGCCGCCATATTTGCACTCGCGGTCGGAAGAACTGCGGGGGTCCACGAATTGATCTGGCGGATCTGCTGGTGCCGCCGTGCGACCCAGGCCTGATCGTCAACAGAGAGTCGTCTGAGCTCCACAGGACGGAGCAGTCCGTCAGACTGCCGAATGAGCACTCGTGTCCCATTGAGCGAGACGAAGTGGCCTTGAATCGACTGCGAAGAACCTGCCACGCTCCAGACACGATCCGCAGGCAGCGCGGAGTGTTCATGATGTCCGTCCTGTTCACCATCGTGCGCGACAGCCGCATTCACGGCGAAAATCAACAAAAGCGTCCACGTTGCACAGGAAACAGAAAACGCCGGTTGTAGAGCGATCATTCTTCACTGGCTTTCTTTTTCTTTGGTTTGTCGTTGACTGCGATTCCGAGATGTTTTTTCTGGGCTTCGGAAAGCGATTTTCTGAGCGTTTCGAAAGCGCGTGTTTCTTCAGCAGCGGCGGAAAAGGTGAGCTGGGCGCGATGCTGTGCCAGACTGCGGAGTGCTCGCTCATCGGCCAGTCGAGCCGTCGGTCCGGGTCTCAGGGCTGTCTGCAGAGTGGTCAGCGCGGCAGCGACATCCGTTCGTTGCCGGGCAGAACCTGAGAGCAACCGCAGCACAAGCTCCTGCTGGCTGCCGCCAAGGGCTGCGAGGAATTCAAGGACCTTCGCATCAACGATTTTGTCGCGGCCACCAGCACCACCTCCTCCAGCGCCACGACGTTCGGCGTCTGCCGGTGCGGGCTGCGAGGGGGGAACTGTTGAAGCGGGGGGGGCCAGCCATGACGCAAAGTTCACACCGAGTTTCTGCAGATCGCGTGCAGCATCGGCGGACGTGTTTCGCAGCTCGCCCTGCACGTCCTGCATTTCGGCCGTTGCCGTCTCGGGGACAGCAGGGCCGCGAATTGCAAGCAAAATCGCCTCCGATTGCTGGTTTTCGAGTGACCTGGCAATTTTCATGAAAATGCGTGCCTGCAGCAGTCCGAGCTCCGCGTCGATGCCGGCAATTTCCTGCAGCGGCCGTCGGGAGTCCGTGTCGAGCTTCCGCAGTGCAGACGGGGAGTCACTGGAGCGAACTGCCGCCAGCAGCTCTGCTAACTCACCCAGATGCTGTTCGCGCTGAGCAGACAAACTACGGTAGTCGTCGAGAATCGAAGCCAGCGTTTTGCGCTGTTCAAGGTTGAGCAACGAGAGCATCCAGAGGCCACGGACTTCTGCATCTGACGTATCAATTGAATCCGCGGGCGTCTGAAACAAGTCGATCGCACTTCGAAAGCCCGACACAGGCGCTGCCGTTTCGCGAATCCAGCCCAGTGCGTTTTGGACCAGAAGTTCCAGACGTCGTACTTCATCAGTCACCAGATGCTGGTAGCCGGCGGGCAGCGTCGCCGACAGTTCGTATTCCCGGCGATCGATTCCCTTGTCCTTCATTCCGGCAGCTGGCTGATTGCCACCCTGACCACCGCCGCGAGGAGGTTTGCTGCCCTTCTGTGCGAACACAGTGGCGTTCCAGCAGTACATCAGGAGCACCATCAGCAGAGGGGCAGCGCGTATCCGGCGTCGGACAGGAAATGCCTGATTGACGGAGAACCTTGCCTGGATCATTTTGCTGGGCGTGTCAGCGTCATATCGACGCATGATGAAACTCCGCAGAACATTGGCCGCCAAAGACAAAATCGATTCAGTTGCCCGCGGCACCGGGGTTGGTGCGGCCGCGCGGATCTCCTGAAGGAGCACCCTGGGTGGGGGTGCGGCCTTTTCCCTGTCCTTTCCCCTGTCCTTTCCCGGCCGCTTTCATCCGACCGCCACCGCCACCGCCACCTGCCGACGGACGATCCGGAGTCGCAGCGTCTCCTGCGGCGTTGCGTCCGCCCTTGCGGGCAACCGGGGGAGCATTGGGGTCATAGTCGGGGTTGACGGTGGGCATCTGAGCATCGATCGCGGCGAGATAAGCTGAGAGTTCCTGGTTGAGCAGCTTTGCCTGGGCCTGTTGAGTGTCTGCGAGGTTGGATGATTCGCCGACATCTTTTGAAAGGTCATACAGCTCCACGTGATCGTCTTCGAGAAATCGAATCAGTTTGGTGGAGCCCTTCAGGAGCGCTGACTGGGGACCGTCGGCCCCCTGGTAATGCGGAAAGTGGAAGACAAGGAAATCGCGGGCGCGTTTGACTTCACCGCGACCGGAGTTCGTGAGCAGTGAGGCGAAGCTGCCGCCTTCGACATTCTTTGGGATTTGGCTGGCCGGGATACCCGCCCATTCACAGAACGTGGGGAGCAGATCGAAGCCGACGACGGGAGTATGACACCAGGAATTTGCTTCGACGCCCGGGCCACGAATGATGAACGGCACGCGAATGCCACCTTCCCAGACGCCTCCCTTTCCCCCGCGCAAGGCGGAGCCGCGATTGCCGCTGGCACCGTTGTCACCCACGTAAATCAAATACGTTGACGTGGAAAGTCCCAGCCTGTCGAGCGATTGCATGACGCGACCGACGCCTTCATCGAGGTCTTCCGTGATGGCTGCGACAGAGATGGCTTTCTCGTTGGAACCCTGCATGGACTGCTGATATTTGGCGAGCGTTGCCTTGCGAGCATTGCCGGATGCGTGCAGGGCATTCCAGGAGAGTTGGATATAGAAGGGCTTTCCGGCATCACGACTGCGTTTCATGAAGGCCTCGGCGCGCTCGGCCATGCCGAAGATGTCCACGGGGTTGGGATCAACAAAGCGAAAAGCCTGTTCGTTGCCCGTATCCCCGTCGTGTTCGTCATAACCATGTTCTCCGGGGCCACCACCGCTCAGATGCCATTTGCCGTAGTGCGCTGTGGCATAACCTGCGGCACTGAGCAGTTCAGCGACGGTTGTTTCAGAGGCATCGAGGCTTTTGATGAGCCTGGGTTCAGTGAGTCTGTGTCCGGGTTCCGGCGGCGCGGCTTTGGTCCAGTGGAGCTGAGCGGGGCTTTTGCCGGTTTGGATGCTGATCCGCGTCGGGGAACAGACCGGTGCCGGGGAGTAGCCCATGGTGAACCGCATCCCCTGGGATGCGAGCTTTTCGAGACTGGGTGTGTGGTGAGCCGAATTGCGGGACCCGCGAATTTCCGGGTGCATCGCCACCGACAAACCACTCCAGCCCTGATCATCAGAGAGCATCAGAATGATATTCGGGCGGTCAGCAGCCAGACACTGCGGCAGTCCACTGCTGAGTGCCGCCAGAGCCGTCGTCAGACAGAGGAGGAGTGATTGGCGAAGAGAATACCTGCAGCCGGTGGGGCTCATTTGCCTTTCCCCTTCTTCTTCGGTGGATTGTCCGGGACGACGTTGTTGATGTTGGAAAAGTCCGGGCGCTGTTTGCCGTCAGGTGGTGACTTGACTGTGTGTCTGAAGAGCACTGTATTATCGAGCGCGATGTCGCCGGACCAGATGAACTTCGCACCGGCAAAGTCGTTGTCGAAGTAAGGCTGTTTTGGATCCACCTGCTCCTCAGTGTACTCCTTCGCTGCATCCCAGCTGCCGTCGTCGAAATCGACCGCAAACCAGTTTTCGGATACCGGTACCGTTTCGACCTTCGGGTTTTTGATGTCGCCACCGATGGGACCTGACGAGATCACTTTGGCTTTCCATGCAGCGCTGGTCACGGTGCCGTCACCGAACTTCAGGATGAACCCGGCGTCTCCGATGTTGGTGTTGGCATATTCCATGCCGGTCTTCGGGTCGGCATTATCGCGAGCCATCACGGCGATGGTCATTGGATAACGCGGCAGAATATCCACGGAAATCACGTTGTGCGGGATGAAAGTGATGGAATCCACTGCAGTGAGTTCACCGTTGATATAGAGAACAAAGTTGTTATCCGCGTAGACGTTGGCTCGAACCGTATCGGCCATTTGGGGCTTCCGCATCTTTCCGGCAGGTGGCGACTGCTGAAGAGCGGACGCGGCGGCCAGGTTCCAGAGACCAGCAGCCAGACAGCAAACGGAGGCTATGGCGAGTAAACTGGCAGCCATGCGATTCATGTCTATTCCTGTTCCACCGGCAGGTCCGGAGAATGATGCGAGGAGTGATTGAAAAAGGATTCGGGCAGGGTTTCACGGCTGCTGAGCGTCAGCCGCAGGGTGAGTCGTTCAGGGCCGTAGGGCATATCGATGAATCGAATCTGGTGAATTTCATGAGTTCCTGCGGCGTAGGCCACTTCAATTCGCCTTGGCCCCTGAAAGCCGGGACGTCGGACGGCAATGAGCAGCCGTTCGGCGGCGGCAGAATCCGGGGCGGCAGAATCGGGGGTGGTGACCGGGGGGGCGGTGACTGAGCCTCCGTCAACAATCTGCACATCGCAGGTCTGCTGGAGCTGTTGCAGCGTTGACGTCAGTTCAACCAGCGACAGCGAATACTCGTGTCCCGGCAGATCGCGACTGAAACGCTGCAGGTCGCTGCTGATTCGCACCGGGCTTCCGGGGCGAACCGCCCAGCTGTGGGCGGCGTCGCATCCAGTGATGAATTCCTGGCCGTCCGTCTGATAGCGAATGAGCACAAACAGGCCGCCTCCACGCACATGCAGCAACGCGTTATCCATCGGAGGTTTTGGGGGCCGTTTTTCTCCGGCGGATTTACGGTTGTAACGACGACCGGCAAGAGCCACATTTTCCACTTCGATCTGGTAGGTTCGGCTCACTGCCAGCTGATTATTTCGGATCAGCCTCGACAGCTCTCCGGATGCCGCAGTCGCTGTGGTCTGCCCCCCGAAGGGACTGAGGAAATCGAAGAGCACCAGCAGGAGCAGCAGCAGAGCAGAGACCCCGAAAAGCCGCCGCAGCATTCGCCGCCGCTGACGATGGCGAGTGCTGTTGCGGTGAACTGCTGCAGCAGATTGAGGCAGTGCCGGTGGAGTCACGGCCCCGAGAGCGGTGAAGCTGAGCGACTCGCTGCGAAGCTGATTGTGCAGCAGCAGCAACTCTGTGAAGCGACGCATGTTGTCGGGAGACTGAGACAGCCAGTGCTGCAACGCTGTCTGCTGAGGCGCATCGAGGGTTTGATCCAGATAACCATGTAACAGCTCTTCAGGAATGTTCACGCACGGCCCCCTTCCGTGGCCTGCGCGGCCGCAGTGGCACGGTCGATACAAACCCGCAGCTGATCCCGCAGTCGCTGCAGAGCCTTGGAAACCGTATTGGCGGCCATACCAAGCTGTTCCCCGATGGCTGCCGGCTTCAAATCCTCCGCGTAACGCAGTTTGAACAGCAATTGATCCCCGGGATCCAGCCTCTGCAGACAATCCCTGAGAAACCGCAGCTGGTGGACTTCATGAGCACTCACGGTGGCGAACGAATCCTGAAGCTGGCTGACGAGCGATTCGTCAAACAGCAGTCGCTGCTGACTGTCGCGGCGCAGATACATCCGGATCTGATTGCGTGCAATTCCCAATGCCCATGCAATGAATGGGCGGGAATGATCGTAGCGGTCGGCCGATTCCAGCACCGCAACTGCCGTTTCCTGCAACACGTCGTCCCTGTCCGAGAAATCTCGCACCATCGCCCCGATGAAAGAGGAGACCACCGGCTGGGCCAGCGTCCACTGGCGCATGACGATCCGGGCATTTTCGTTCACAAAAGACGCTCCGCGAGGAATGGGTTATCCAATCTTTTGCTGATTGAGCGGAAACGTGACGTGAAATTTGGGAATTCGACCGATTATTGAGGATTTCTATTGATTGAGCTACCGTCGAGAGCCCTTGGCTGATTTGGCCAGAATGGATCTGGGATGGCAAAATTGAGGGGAGTGAGAGGAACGGTTTTTTTACGCATCCGCGTAACTAATTGCACCCATAATCCAGAGCCTCGCCCGCAACCCGCACCGCTGCGCACCGGAATGCAACTTCAGCAGAAAAAACACTGGAGATTTTAGTAAAGGAGCATGGCACCTGTGCGGCTGGAGGGCAAATACAATGGTAGTGGTTCCACTCCCTGACGGTCGCGGCTCGGTTGG
>JBJTOP010000312.1:0-12499 GCA_046074645.1 Planctomycetaceae bacterium
CGAGCGAGCCAGTGGCTGACGCTCAACCGCTGGTCAGCCGCATGGCGGCAGCCTGCGGGCAAACGGCCCTGCTAACGCCCCGCCAACGCACTCACCAGCGCGCGCACCTTCGGTGCGAAACGCAGCCGGGGGCTTCCGCCCAACCGCTATGACAGCCGCATGGCGGCAACCTGCAAATTTTCCGCTAACATTCTGCAGTTTGCTGCGGCAATTGTCCTATGACCACGAACCGTGAAACAGAAATACGAGAACGGATGACGCGGCACTGGCTGGCGACGGAGCGAGCGGTCCGCGCCTGCATTGCTGGTTCTGTAAGTTCACTCGCTGACCGCGAAGACCTGCTTCAGCAGGTGGCGCTCACCGTTGCGCGGCGTTTCGAAGAGTTCGATGAACAGCGGTCGTTTCTCGCATGGGTGCTCTGGCTTACCAAATCCCGCATTATCGACTTCTATCGCGCTCAGGGCAGGCGTTCACAACTGCTCAGCGATGAGCTGCTGGAACAATACTCAGAACGGCTGGTCCAGCGTCAACATGAAAACTCGCGCCGCAGCGAAGCTCTTGAAACCTGCCTCGCACAACTCCCCGACCGTTCGCGGACGCTGATTCGGCTGAAGTACCACGACGGCCTGAGGACTGAGCAGATTGCTGAAGCGTTGAAATCGACCCCGGCTTCCATTCGCGTGGCTCTGTTTCGAATCCGGGAGACGCTCGCCGCCTGCATTCAGCGAAAACTGGCTCCGGAGGCTATGGAATGATCCCCGAATCGCTCAGGCAGCAGATTGACCAATGGTTTGATGGTGAGTTATCTGAGGCGGATGAGTTTTTGTTACGGGCGTCGCTGGAACGTTTTCCGGAGTCTCTGGATTACTTCTGCGATCGCGGACTGCTCCACCAGATGCTCGCCGAATCCTCAGCGGCTTGTGCCCCGCCTGAACTTTCCACTGAATCACGGTCGAGAGCAATGCGGCTTTTGTCGCCATCTCGCTGGAGTCGCCGAGCGTTACTCACTGCAGCATCCGCTGTTGCCGCATGTGTGCTCCTTTGCTGCCTGCTGTTTCTGCCTGCGGCGGCTGCCAGCCCCGCGGAGCTTGTCCGCAGAACGCTCGCCGAATTTCAGTCCGCGGCCGATCGCTGCTATGCGGTCGCAGTGGAGTCCGAGGGGCCTCTGCGGCGAACCGGATTTCGTCGACGGGTTCGGCTTCAGGATTCATCACTTTGGGTTCGCGGAAACAGCTTTGTACAGTCGTTCGAGGCTGAGGATGGCCAGCTGGTTTGGGGACGCAATGCAGAGGGGGCAGTCTGGTTCAGTGTGGCCGGTGAATCTGCGGCGATCTTTGATGCGGACGAGATTCCGGAAGTGCTGATGGATGCCTGCGAATTGCGAACGCTGCAACTGCCCGCGCTGCTTGAAACTCTGCTTCTTGACTATGAACTGCAATACAGCAGCCAGCAGCCGGACACCAGCCGCATTGTTGCTCGACCACGTTCTGTGACAGTCAGCTCGAAGTACGGTAACGTCGAAATTGAAATTGACCCGCGGTCGCTGCTGGTGCGGCAGGTCACGCTCGAACGGCTCAGGGATCAACGGCTGGTGGCTGTCGTGAGCTTTTCGCTGACAGAGGTGAGATCACGAAAGGAGTCGCTGTATGAGCTGAGCGGGAATCTGCAGCCGACGGCCACAGTGCTGGATCGCAACACCAAAGTTGGCGGTCGTTCCGAGCTGCTTCGGAGATTCCTGCAGAAACTTCGAGTTCACCAGCCGGAGCCCTCGGCAGAGTAACTTGTATTTCAACAACCACAAAGTCTGAAAGGATTGGCAATGAAACCCGGCCTTGATGTTGCAGGAGTCCTGATCGGTCTGTGTCTGTTCACCGAGGTGCTGACGGCCCAGCAGCGCCCGGGGGGTGCAGGGCCTGAGAAATCTCTGATCCAGCGATTTGACGCCAACGGTGATGGTCAGATCGATGATCAGGAGCGTCGTGCAGTTCGGGAGAAAATGAAGCAGCTGCAGAACAAACCCGGGGCCATGACGCCGTCCGGTAAGACGGATACGGTTGCTGGCCGACTGATCACCGAGATGCAGTACGCTTCAAGCGACGGCCGGATGATTCCCTGCGTCCTCTCAATGCCTCAGGGAACCGGGCCCTTCCCGGTCCTTGTCACAATCCATGGGGGTCAGGGCAATCGTGACCTTGGCTACATCCGCACCATGGCCGCTCCAAACGGACTCTCGCCCACCATTACGGCATTCAATGAACAGCCGTGGGCGATTCTCGCGATCAGCTATCGAGCGGGCAACGGGGCGCTGTTTGGGATGGAGCAGGAGGATGTCATCGCGGGGATTCGCTTCGCAAAAACACTTCCCAACGTGGATGCCAGCCGCGTTGGTGTCGTCGGGGGCAGACATGGAGGCCACCTTGCGCTGGTTGCTGCCGAAAAAATGGGCCGCGAGTTTCTCTGTGTGGCGGCCGGGTCGCCATGGATGACAGACCCTGTAGTGTACATGCAGGGGGACCCCGGCAAACCTCCGCTGTCGCTCGTCCGCACGGAAGCTCGAGAAGACCTCATGCAGAACGGTCGCAGAATTCTTAACGGTATGCAGCGTGGTCGGGGAATGTCTGAGCAACAACTTCAGGCGTTCATCCGCGAACATTCGATCGAGGCAAATGCTGGCCAAATTGAAATTCCAACACTGTTCATCACCAGCCGCGGCGATGATCAGGCACCGCACGTGCTCATCGAGCCGATGATCAGGAAAATGCAGGAGGCAAAGCAGAATGTGCAGGTGTACACGGCCGAAAAGAGTCCGCACGGGTTCTACTGGGCACGTACCGTCAGCGCTGCTCGCGATCTCCGCGGAGAAAAAACCAAAGTCGAAGCCGATGAGGAACTTGCGGCAAGACGCGTGATGATCGAATTCTTTACGAAGCACTTTGGCAGCTCGAACGAGCCGCCCACGACACAGACAATCTCCGCAAAAATGACCCGCGAAGCCTTCCGACAAAAGTACGCCGGTTCAGCAGCACTGGCCAAGAGGCCGGAGATTGCAGATCGGCTTTTTGACCGACTCGATATCGATGGCGATGGTGAACTGAGCGCATCCGAGTCGGCGGGGATGGATGATCTGCGCAGCCAGTTTTCTCGCAGCGGAAACCAACCCGGAACAAAGCGGGGAAAGATGGGCACTTCAGGCCCTGCACCCGGACGTGACGGGATGGAACGCGGGGCATCTTCAGGCGGGGGACCGCAATCTTCTGCGAGACCAGTCTCCGCGAAAACAGCTCCGCTGCAGATCGCTTCAGGCAGTTTGACAGGGGAGCAGGCAGGTGAAGTGCGAATTTTTCGCGGAATTCCCTACGCTGCCGCTCCCGTCGGCGAACTGCGCTGGCAGCCCCCACAGCCTGTGCAGCCATGGACTGGAGTGCGGGATGCGACACAGTTCAGTGCACCGGCGCTGCAGGGAGAAACTTTCAGCCCCCGCAGTGCTCAAAGCGAGGATTGTCTGTACCTGAATGTCTGGACCCCGAGCAGTGCCAGCGATCAGTCGAAGTTGCCAGTGCTCGTCTGGATCCATGGCGGTGCGTTCATTCAGGGTTCCGGAGCCCAGCCCCGCTACGACGGCAGCCAGCTGGCCAAACGCGGAGCTGTCGTGGTTACAATCAATTATCGACTCGGGCCGCTCGGCCTGTTTGCTCACCCAGTATTAACAGCTGACAGTAAGCCTGAAGAACCGCTCGGAAACTACTGCCTGACGGATATGCTCGCTGCACTCCGCTGGACACAACAGAACATTGCCGCGTTCGGAGGAGATCCAGGCAATGTGACAATTTCGGGATCTTCAGCAGGCGGCACCAGCTGTCTTTTTCTGATGGGAATCGCTCAGGCAGACGGACTGTTCCATAAGGCCATTATTAACAGCAGCGGCGGCATTCGGAATATTCAGAGTCTGGCTGAGGCGGAGGCTGCGGGGTTGAGGCTGGCAGAACGGTGGGGACTGGGCCCAACTCCCAGGCCCGCGGATCTGCGCCGCGTGACCGGCGACGACGTCGCGGTCGATGTGGGAGCAATTCGGCAGCTGGAATTACCCGTGAAGCCTCTGATTGACGGACGACTTGTCCACGCTGTTCCTGCGGATGTGTTTGCCGCAGGAAAACAACTGCGGGTTCCGGTGCTCATCGGGGCAGCAAACGGTGAATCCGGTGCGCGTGAGTTGAGTGATGAAGTGGCTGCTGGCGGCGCGTTCGGCTTTCAGCGACAGCTGGCGGACCACATGCAGCGCGCCGGACAGTCTGTATGGATGTTTCAACTGACCTGCGTCCCTCCACAGGCTCGGACGAGCCGTTATGCGGCACAGCACGGCGAGACCGTAGCCTGCGCCTTTGGCACCTTCGGCCAGTCAATCGCCGCACAGTATGGTTTCAGAAACACTCAGACGACAGCACGCGCAAGAGGGGCGGGACGAGGTGGCGAGCGCGAAGACGATTCAGTGCTGGTGGAAGATTCGGAACAGGGGCGAAAGATCAGCGCTGCGATGCTGGAGTACTGGGTGAACTTTATGCGAAACGGAAAACCGGGCGGGAAAGATCTTCCGCCGTGGCCAGCCTATTCCGCGGATTCACCCCGGACGATGGTATTTGGAAACGCAGATATCGCCGTGCGATAGCGTAGGGAGTCTGTCGGGATTCCCGCCAGAATCCTGATTGCAGGATCCTGCGAATCAGGAGATCGCTGGAAATTCAACGTGAGGAACACCATGGCGACAATTCTGACTTGTCCCGGCTGCGGGAACAGTTTCCGGTGTCGCAGCGGGTGCCGCTAAGTCCAGTGAATTTTCTGGATTTTGGATAATCAGGGCCTGGTCAGGTGCCATGCACCGCAATCAATGCATCAGCCGCATAGTGGCAGCCTGCGGGCGAAGGGGCCTGGCAACGCCCTGCCAACGCCCTTGCCAGCGCGCGCACCTTCGGTGCGAAACGCTGCCGGGGGCTTCCGCCCAGCCGCTGGTTGCATGACGGGAGCGTCAGGAACGCACAAGGGCCGCACGGCGCACTGCGTTTTCGTGACTCGATCCGGCCGCGGGATGTTCACTGGCAGGCGGCAATGAGATATCGCAGGTTGCTCGTGTTTGCACCGTTTCACCCTCCCAGCTTCGTCCTCCCACGACGCTCCTGCTTTTCACTGCGATTGATAGAAATACAATTCCCCTGAGGTGTGATTTTCGTGGAGAAACTCGATGATGCAGAGTCGTTGAAATCGCGGGGATTTGGAAATCCTCTGTGATTGCTGTTGATATTTGCCGGTCTCGCGACATTAGCTGAACATGTCTTCCTCCAGTCCCGCTCAAATTGTCGGCCTCATCGCCCGGCACCAGACACGTCTGCGTGGTCTGGTACGCTGTCTCTTCGTGCCCGCCGCGGACATCGAAGACGTCCTGCAGGAAATCAACACGGTGCTTTGGGAGAAATCTGCTGAATTTGAAGCAGATACGGATTTCTGGGCGTGGGCCAGTCAAATTGCCCGATTCAAAGTCTTCAATCATCTCCGTCGCCAAAGCCACGAACGACTGGTGTTCAACGACACGCTGCTCAACGAAATCGCCGATCTTGCCCAGCAGAGGCTCGCCACCGTCGACCGTCGCCGCGAGGCGCTGGAAGACTGTCTGGCCAGGCTTCAGCCCCCCCAGCGACAGCTCATTGAACTTCGCTACACCGGCGGACACGCGATGTCGAAAATCGCTGAAGTGATTGGTCGTCCGGAAGCCTCCGTTCGCCAGACGCTGTTCCGCATCCGTCAGGCACTGCTCACCTGCATCCAGGCGAAACTGCAGTCCGAAGGAACCCCCGCATGACTCCTGAAACTCGCCTGACTCAACTCCTTTCTGACCTGCTGGACCACAGCAGATCAGCGTCTGTAACTGCCGAGTTGCAGACGCTGCTGATCGAGTATCCTTCACTCCGCTCTCAAATGGTCGATCATCTGGTGCTCGATGTGCTGCTGCAGGAAAATCTGGGACAGGAACCGATGATCGCGCTGGTCGATGCCGTTTCTGACGACTCAATTCCACAATCGCCACCTCTGACAACTGCATCAGCCACCACGATCGCTGCACCTCACCCTCGAAAAAAAACTCCCCTGCGATGGCTCGCTGGCATTACATGTCTCGCAACCGCTGTGGCCGTGATATTCTGGCAAATCGAACAGCAGGCGACTGCCAGCGCTGCAGAATTAGTTAAAGCCGCCATGCACACACATGCCGCCTCCATCGAGCGTATCTACATAGTAGAAGTTCGGCGGGGCGCGAACACGGAACAGCTGGTGGAACTTCCGCGCGATGTCCGAGTCGCTACACAGGGCGATCGCTTCTGGGTACACATGCGCGGTCAACGCGACTGGGCCTGGGGACGCGATGAACAGGGGGCCGTCTGGATCACGCTGGGAGATCGACGTGCGGTCGTCGTTCATGCTGACGAAATGGGATTACCACTGCGATACATCGGCGATCTCTATACTCTGAATCTGGAGACACTCCTGGAGAGCTTTTTGAAGTACTGCCGACTTGAGCTGTCTGACGAAACAGCCGGCATCAGACTCATCACTGCAACCCCACGGCGACAGTCAAGCGATCGTCCGCTGAAGCGGGCTGTGATTGAAGTGGAACGAGAGACGGGCGCGATTCGACGGCTGGTTCTGGAGCGTGAATTGGAGCGGACAAGTTCTGTGACTACGTTTACGCTGGTGGAATCGCGAGCAGCGGACAGCTCTCTATATGGTCCGATAGGCCATTTGGCACAGTCAGGCAGGGTGTTTGGGATGGAAACTGCGATGGATGACCGCCGTGGACTGCTGCTCAACTGGTTTGGTTCCCGGGCTGAGCAGTGGCTGCGACCTCCAGAATCGCTCAGAACGCAGCCAAAGTAGACGTGGCAACGAAGGATGACCGCAGAACAGAATCCGTAGAGCAGAAAGAGTCTCTGATGACCCGCAGCAAAATAATCGCGATCAGCATTGCTGGCTGTCTGGCATTGTGTGCAGGTCTGGCGATCGCCAAACGCATTAACGCTCAACAGCAAGGCAGGGCACCACAGTCGCCGGATGCGTCCATTCGCCAGGGGCCCGCGGTGCTGGTCGCGGGCGAGCACGGCGTTGGTCGATATGTGGCAGACTTGACTTTCGCCTGTGTGGACGGTGTGTCCGGGCGGCTGCACGAAGACGAGCGTTCTGAACTCACGGTGGTTGCGTGCACCAGCACCAGCTGCCCGCTCAGTGGCAAATACCTGCCGACTCTGGCAGAGCTTCACAGGGAGTTTGCAACACGGGGTGTGAGATTCATTCTGTTGAACAGTGTGGCGGCCGATAAGCCGGCCGATATGCAGACTGCTGCAGCGCGGTTTGGATCGAAGATCGAATACGTTTTTGACAAAGATTCCACCGTGGCCGCTCATCTGGGCGCCACCACCACGACCGATGTTTTCCTGCTGGACCGATCGCACACGGTACTGTATCACGGAGCGATCGACGATCAGTATGGTTTTGGTTATGCACTTGATGCGCCGCGGCAAACGTATCTGCGGGACGCATTGACTGCCGCGCTTCAGCAGCGGCCAATTCTCGTCTCCGCAACCGCGGCCCCGGGATGTATCCTCAAACAACGGCCGACAGCGACTGCGGGTGCTGACGTCACCTGGCACAACCAGGTTTCCAGGCTGCTGCAGCGACATTGTGTGGAATGCCATCGCGAAGGTGGTGTGGGCCCGTTCCGGCTGGATACGTACGAAGCTGCGGTGGCCCACGCACCGATGATTCGCGAGGTGGTTGAGCGGGGCATTATGCCGCCATGGTTTGCGGTGGAGCCCCATGCCACTGATGGCAAATCACCGTGGATTAATGACAGATCTCTGTCGGATTCGGAAAAACAGCTGCTGGCGAACTGGATCGACAAAGGGACTGTGGCCGGGGACCCGGCGCAGTCACCGGCTCCGAGAGTCTTCACGGATGGCTGGCTGATCGGCAAGCCGGACGCCGTCTTCGAGTTTTCTCAGCCGGCGCAGATCAAGGCCACTGGCACCATGCCCTATCAGAACATCCTTGTGGACACCAATCTCGACCACGATCACTGGGTGCAGGCCATTGAAGTGCGACCGGGCAATCCGGGTGTGGTGCACCATGTGCTGGTGTTTATTCAGGGTGCGGACGAGTCAGATGGCGCACGGGACGACGCGGCAGACGAACGTGGCGGATACTGGGGCATCTACGTCCCCGGCAACAGCACTCTGGTCTATCCCGACGGCTACGCCAAACGCATCCCCAAAGGCGCGCGACTGCGGTTTCAGATGCACTACACGCCCAACGGCACAGCAACTCAGGACAGCACACGGATCGGGCTGGTGTTTGCAAAACAGGAGCCGAAGCATGAAGTGCGAGTGGCGGGGATCGTGAATCGGGGCTTCCGCATTCCCGCGGGAGCTGACAATCATCCGGTTGTGGGCAGCATTAAAAACCTGCCGACCGACGTCCAGGTGCTGGCGTTTCTGCCGCACATGCACCTGCGTGGCAAGGCTGCCAGATACGAACTCTTCTCAGCCGGTGCATCGCGCACACTGCTGGACATTCCGCAGTACGACTTCAACTGGCAGCTGCTGTACCGATATGCCGAGCCGCTGACGGTGAGGGCTGGTGAGACGCTGCAGTTCACGGCGTGGTACGACAACAGCCGCGGTAATCCGGCCAATCCGGATCCAGACAGAGAAGTTCGCTGGGGTCCGCAGACGTTTGATGAAATGCATCTGGGTTATGTGGAGTATGTGGTGCCGGGAGCGACACCGGGGGATCCCAATCCGCTCTCGCCACGTAGTCGTCTTCGAGGTGCCTTGAGGAATGCCTTAGGCGGCCGTGAGGCCGAAGGCCCAAACATCGGGGATGCGCTGTTTCGGCGGCTGGATGCAGATAGCGACGGAAATGTGACGCGTGAGGAGGTGCGGACGGGATATCCGAATAACCCGGCAGCAGCGACAACGATTTTTGATCGGCTGGACAGTGACGGCAGTGACAGTCTGAACCTGCAGGAGCTGCGACGCCTGGCGGGTTTGATGGGGAGGTGATTGGATGCGCTGTCAGGCGAAGAGAATGATGTGCTGTCCGGCTGCTGCTTTGCCCACTTTTGCGATTACCCCGATCTTCAGTAACGCGATTTCTTTACGGCTCCTGAACAGAGGATCCGGGAATTGAACCGGAATTTGTGACCCAATGTTGCCTGCAGGCCTTCAGATGAATGACATCATGCGTTTAACCCGAATGCTCGCGGCGTGGATTCCCTGTGTTGCATGGTGCTGCTCAGTGTTCGCAGATGACTCTGCCTGGTCTGTCGCTGGTCCGCACGATGTTGTGACGATTGCCGGCATTCAGCTCAGAGATGTCAACCATGACAGGGCGATTGAAGTGCTCGTTCGCTACCCCGACGGGCCGGGGCCGTTCCCCTTGGTAATCTTCAGCCACGGGTCGTTGTCAAACAATCAGGCCTTCGGTGCTGCCAGCGAGCACTGGGCGAGCCATGGTTATGTTGTTATTCATCCCAATCACGCAGACTCACGGGAAAACGACCGTTCCGGGGGCTTCAACGGTGGCCAGTCCGCGGGTTCCACAAAAGCAGGGAATCCGCCGATCCGTCGCGGTGGCGGAGCTGGTATCGCAGGCTTCGGAGGTCCGAATTCGGGCGCAGGCCGAATTGAACGCATCAGGGACGTGACCAGTGTCCTTGATGCGCTGGACCAGCTCGAAGCACAGATTCCTCCACTCAAGGGAAAACTGAATCAGGATGCCATCGCCGTTGCCGGGCACTCATTTGGAGCCTATGTTGCTCAGTGTCACGGAGGCGTGAAGACGCAGGTCGATGGCAGACTCACTGATCTTTCCGATTCACGAGTCAAATGCGTTGTCCCCATTTCGGCACAGGGGGAGAGCCAAAGCTATGGGCTGACTGCCGACAGCTGGATGGAGGCGGTGACACCTGCGATGCACATCACCGGAACACGCGATCGTTCAGCGCCCGATCGGCCGGGAGGACAGTTGGGGGATGTGAAAAACAAGGTCATACCGTTCGAACGCAGTCCGGCAGGAGGCAAGTACCTGCTGATCATCGAGGGTGCCACGCATGTCTCCTTCGGTGGCAGGCTGGGAAACATTCGCGGCAGAGTTGATGCGGCCGGTTTGACGAAGGTTGTAAGTCTGGTCTTCCTTGATGCCTGGCTTCGGAACGACGCGGAAGCGCGAGCCTGGCTCGATGGAGAGGCGTCCGTCCAATGGCTCAATTCGCAGGCGCAGCTGAAGCGAAAACTCTGACACCTGCTTTCATAGGAGCACCACTATGAACATGAATCTCGCTTCGGCGATCGCTCGAATCACCACGCCCCTTGCCCTGTTGCTGTGCCACCCCGTGTTTGCTCAGTCGGTCTCCGATCGATTTGAAAAGCTCGATCAGAACGGCGATGGCAAACTGAGCGCAGCCGAGGCGGGAACGCTTGGTTTTTTCAAGCCTGCCGATGTAAATCGGGACGGATTCATGACACGGGAAGAGGCTCAGGCGTTCGCACAGAAGTCCAGTTCGCGTCCCGTGCCCGATTCTGGTCGCCGCACGGGTCTTGAAGGAGACGGGGCAGGACCTGTGTTTCACTGGCCCGTGGACGCGATCCGGATTTCCGAGGCCGATTGCCCGCTGGAGACACTGGAAGCCAAAGCCTCCGACGGCAGAAGCATTCGCGTGCCCTGGCGTAAACCGCAGGGCGTCGGTCCATTCCCGACCATTGTCTTTGTGCATGGCGGGCTGACTCAGTTTCCAGAAAGCAGCCTGCGGCAGCATCTGACAGACAACCCCGTGATCACTCGATTCCTGTCCCGGGGATATGCAGTGGTGATGGCTACGTTTCGTACCTATGAGCAGGATGTTCAGTCGCGAGGTCCGATTGAAGATGTGCGGGCGATTGTGCAACAGACAGCGATGCTGCCTGGAATCGATCCCGACAGAATCGCTCTCTACGGCGGCAGTGGCGGTGGCAGCATCGCACTCGAACTGGGTGGCGACTCAGAAGTGCGAGCGATCGTTGCGGGGGAACCGGCAACCGTGCTTTACACCGGAATGCTGACAACCGGCGAGTATGGACCGCGACTTGAAATGATGGCCAGCCCTGAAAAGTACTTCACATCGGAACTGCGGGCCCGCACTCTGGCAAAGCTGAAAACCATCCGCGTTCCGGTGCTGATGCTGCACGGCGACCGGCACGATCTGCACAAGCTCAACAAGCCGCTGTTCCTCCCCCTGATGCAGGAAGCGGGCATCGCAGTCGAGTACCGGGAATACCCAGGTTATGGCCACGGATTCTACTTCGGCGGCGGTGAGGATCGCTGGGGCAAGGGAGCGGACGAGACGGTGGTTGAACAGGTGGTCAGCGATGCTGCGAAGTTTCTGTCCTCAGCGATGCACAGCCCCCCGCAGGCACCTGTTGAAGAGGCAGTACACGCGGATCGCGATCTGCAGCCTGCGGTGACTGCAAAGCTCAGTGCAACCCTTGAGCAGGCCATTGCGAACCGGGAAATCGCGGGTGTGATTGGGCTGATTCATTATCAGGGTGAGCGGAAGTGGTTTGAGTCCTTTGGCTGGCAGAATCTGGAATCGCGGACACCGATGAGCAGGGATGCGATTTTTCGGCTCAAGAGCATGAGCAAGCCGGTGGTAACGGTGGGGGCACTGGTACTGTTCGACGAAGGCCAGTTTTCGCTGGATGAGCCGATATCAAAGCACCTGCCGGAATGGCAGGAACCGCGGGTACTCGAGGACGGGCAGTTGGTTGCCGCACGAACACAGATCACCCCGCGAATGCTGATGACCCACAGCAGCGGCCTGTACTATCAGCTGCCCGGGAAGCCGGCGTTTTCCGGAATGCCGCCGCGTGATGAACACACGACGCTGGAGGAATACTCGCGGCGGCTGGCCGCTCAGCCACTGCTGTTTCATCCGGGCGAAAAGTACCAGTATGGCACCAGCATTGATGTGCTCGGCCGGTTTATCGAAGCGGTGTCCGGAATGCCGCTGGATCAATTTCTGCGTGAACGCGTGTTTGAACCGCTGGGGATGCCGGACACGGTTTTTCAGGTGCCGGCACACAAGCGGGATCGACTGGCACAATTGTATCGCCAGCCTGCTCCGGGAATGCTGGCACCTGCGTACGAGCGTTATCCGCCGACGCAGCCGACGAAGCTGTTCATGGGAGGAGGCGGGCTGATGAGCACGACAGAGGACTACGAGCGATTCTGTCGGATGCTAATGAATCGTGGTGAGCTGGAGGGCCGGCGGGTGCTGCAGCCGGAGACGGTGGACATGATGTTCCGCAATCATCTGCCGGAGTCGCTCGGCCATAGTTGACAAAACTTACATAAGTGTGCCCAACAAGTATTAAATTTAACATGTATACAGTCACAGTATAATATGAACATGCACAACAATACACGA
>JBJTOP010000313.1:0-3796 GCA_046074645.1 Planctomycetaceae bacterium
CCGGCGACTGCGGCATCGGGAGTGGTGGGTGTGATCAGGCGGAGCGATTTTTCGAGTATGTCCATCAGTGTGCCGAACTTGTCATCCGGATAGTTCGTGCCGCCGCCGGCGGCCTGCTGCAGCTGCGAGCGGGACTGCATGGCACCTTTGATTCGCTGTGATTCATCGGTGTCCTGAATCTCTTCCACCGGCAGCAGCTCCTGCAGGACACGCTGGGCAGCCGAGGAATAGCGCCGATTGTCTTCTCTGCGAAAGCTGTCTTCCAGAAACCGGACCCCCAGCTCGTCCACACCACCGACCTCCCGGTACTGTTCCGGGGTCCAGTCGCGGCTGCCGAACATTTCAACAAACAGCGCCAGCTGGACACTGATCACTTCGCCACGCGCATTCGACAAGTCCCTGATCGCCTGTTCAAGGAATTGCTTTTGAGCGTTCGTCTGAGCGTCTGTGTTTTCCGGCAGCTGTTCCTGAGCCACGCCAAACAGCGTCATCACTTTGCGGGCATGCCGCTGATCAAACAGCTTCAGCCGAAAGCGATTATGATTTTCATCCAGCCGAATACCCAGCGCACTGAAAAGCTGTTCCGCCTGCGGACAGAAGTCCTCGCGGATCATCAGGATCACCTGCACCCGTTCTCCGTCACACTGTCCCAGTGCAAGGGTCAGCCGTTCCTGGGAAAAGCTCTGTTTGGCGTGCAGCCACTGCTCAAACTGGTCGATCACCACGACGAGTCGCTGTCCCAGCGGGAGCCACTGTCCCTGTTCGCGAAGGCGGTGGAACAGTTCCGGCAGGTCGGCCTGCGGCAGGTCGGGCCAGGTCGTCCGCAGGGCTTTCAGAATTCGGACTTCCGTGTCACCGACCGTTGCTTCCACGTAATGGGCACGAATTTTGTGTGACAGCCGCGGCAGGATTCCGGCGCGCATCAGCGAGGTCTTGCCGCAGCCGCTGGGGCCATACAGCAGCCCCACCGCAAACGGCAGATCGATGGCGTTGGTTCCCGATCCCGCTTCAATGCGATTCTTCCAGAATGCCACGGCCGGCGGCAGCCCGTGACGATCCGGCACGCCCGACAGCAACTGCAGAAATTCCGCCTGCTCTGCCCCGGTAAACGCCAGCAGCCCGCGGGGACTGACTTTTAACGCACGCTGCGGTGGCAGTGGTTCAGCCGCCGTGGAACTGCCGGGACTGGTGGAGCCGTTGGGCGAGTCTGCAGGGCCCGGTGCGGGCGACGGAGTTGGCGCGGGCACCGGGGCTGTTGAAACCGGCGGACGATTGCTGCCGCTGTGGCTGCTACTGAGCTGAGCGGCGAGGGCTGAGAGGTCTTCGCTGAGGCCGCGAACGGAATCGATGCGTTTGTCCTTCTGCGGCTGCAGGCAGCGAAGACAGATGCGATCCAGCTCTTCCGGAATGTCAACCCGCAGCTGACGCAATGGCGTCGGGTCGGTCTCCAGAATGCTGGCGCGAATTCGCCTGCGGAGGACTTCCGGATCTCTGCTGTGTTCCCAGCGGAACGGGTGTCGAGCAGCCAGCATTTCATAGAGCATGACGCCAACGGCCCACAGGTCAGACCGACCGTCAATTCTGGGAGTCTGTCCGTCGATTTGTTCGGGGGGCATATAGGCCAGTGTGCCTTCCACGCGATTGGCTCGCGACTGCAGCTGTGAGGCGTGCACAGCCAGTCCGAAGTCGGCAATTTTCGGCTGCCCGTCCCTGTCCAGCAGAATATTTGCCGGCTTCAGATCACGGTGATAGATCTCCCGCTGATGCGTGACTTTGAGGCCGTCGCAGATGGCCATAATCAGCCGAATGGCTTCCGCGATCGGGACGGGTTTTTCGGGCTGCCTGTAGTGTTGCTGGATGTGTTTCCGCAGGTCCTGGCCTTCGACAAATTCCTGAACAAGAATCGGCACTTCGTGTTCACTGTCAAAGACATCGTAGATGCGGACGAGCGCCGGGTGGTCCATTTCGGCCAGCAGCCGAGCTTCTTTCCGATACTTCTCCATTTTTTCGCGAAAGAGTTCCAGTTCGCGATGGTAGCGTTCGAGTTCCCGTGTCCGGGTCGCTTCGTCGAAGGCCGGATCAAGGTGCAGTTCCGGGGGCAGTGTGAGCGGTACCTTAAGAGCCACTTTGCGATTGAGTGGGGGCTGCAATGCCAGGTACACCCTGGCGAAGCTGCCGGTCCCAAGAAGCTGCAGGATCTGATACTTGCCGATCGTGGCCGGACAGGTCGCGGGTTTCTGAGCCGTGGGCAGCGATTCATCGGGGCGGACTGCGTGGAGAATGGTTGGCGTGAGCGCGGCATAGAGCGGGAATTTCTGCAGCAGCTCCTCTGCGGTGACCGGGCGGAGCAGTTGCGAACGGAATTCCAGTTCCACCTCCACCAGTTGCCGCAGTCCGTGGTCGCGGTGTTCGACCGCGAGGTTGGCAAGGGCGTATTCCAGGTGTGGCTGTGCGTTGCCCGATCTATATGTGGATTCGTACTGGTCACAAACATCATCGATGCGGCTGTCGACCCTGCTCTTTTCGGGGCCGCGGACCAGATGGGCCGGCAGCCCGGTCAGCTGAGGAAAGCGGGCTTCGAGTTGTCCTGCGGTGAGTGCCTGTTCGTCGGGGCGGCTGAGCCATTCTCCGGCGGCGAGTTCAAGAGCCCAGTCGATGTCCTGAGGGAGGGGTGCGAGCTGTTGCAGATAGTCTTCGGCCAGCCATGGATTGGGCGACGCCCACCGCAGTCGCTGATCTCGACGGAGAAGAGCCAGACGATCGAGGATCGAGGGTGAGTGATGTTTGAAGAAGGCAGCGAGGTCCGGCCCGGCGGGATGCTGCTTCCAGAGGGATTCGAGTTCGGTGATGAGATTCATGTGAGGCATCTTTGGACCGAGGCAATGTACGGCGCCGGAGTCTCTTTGCAGAGAATATCTCCGGACAGGGATGTGTGCGAGTGTTTTGGGGGGAAATTTAGCGTGCGGCCGACGCAGTTCGCGGGCAGACGTCAATCAGCGGTTTGGCGGAAGCCCCCGGGCGGTGTTTTGCGTTGAAGGTGCGCGCGCCGGGGAGGGCGTTGGTGTGGCCGTTTGCCCGCAGGCTGCCGCCATGCGGCTCAGCCAATGGCGTTGACTTTCTGGCGGAAACAGCATCTGGCTCCCCTCTCCCCTGACAGGGGAGAGGGGGCGGGGGGGGGTGTTTAGCGGCGGCGGAACTGCCTGGCGGCTCTAATGATGCCGCTTGCTGTTCCGAGATAACCGCTTGCGCGGCTGGCTCCGGGAATCTGGCTTGTGACGCCGGCGGCAATTTCAAGTCCATCTGCCACGCGATCAGCCCGTTCCGCTGCAGCAACGCTGTTCCCGCGGCGGTTCATCGCGGCGAGGTCCTGGGAGGTGGGTTTTCGCAGACGGTTGTAATCCTGCAGCTGAGCATCACTTGCGTCTGGCCGAGCGACGCTGGTGAGCTGGATGAATCCTTCGACCTGTTCGCGCTGGGACTGTCCGGTGCCGGGATCGAGGCTGCGGCGGATGGCGGCGACGCGGAGCCAGGTGGTGCTGCCGGCATAGACGACGTGATCGACTTCGAGCACATCGCCGCCGCGAATGGAGGCCACGGAAGGTGCTTGTCCGGGATTGCGGTAGGAGATTTGAATGGAGTTTTCCGGCCGCAGTTGCAGCTCGCTGGCAGCAGCGGGAATAGCGATTCGCAGTCGGCTGTCGACGGCCTGCATATCGGCGATGGCGAGTCGATATTGTTCTGCGGCGTCAGAGGGGCTGCTGTTGCCTCTGACAACATGGTTGCGATGACAGTTGTT
>JBJTOP010000314.1:0-4374 GCA_046074645.1 Planctomycetaceae bacterium
CAGCGGTCGGTCGCCCACAGTGCGAACTCGCAGCTCACTGCTGCCCGACTGCGCCAGAATCTGCTGCACCGAGCCATCCAGCACCTTTCGACCACCATAAATCATCACCACCCGTTCACACATTCGCTGAGTCGAATTGAGGGGCGAGCAATTTTCCGCGGCTGGCGGGGCCGCCAGCGGTTTTACCGTTACGTGCTTTGAGTTCTGGCTTCCAGTCGAACGTTTCGAGATGGCTGGGTGCTCCCTGCATGAACAGGAAGATCACACGTTTGGCTCGAGCGGGAAAATGGGGTGGGCGGGGGGCCAGCGGCGACTTGTCAGCAACTGCGTCGTCGCCTGCGGCTGCAGTTTTTGCGGCGAGCGCCTGAAAGGCAAGCCAGCCGAAACCGGCAGCGACTGACTGCAGCAGAGTGCGGCGTTGCGAAGACTGCAATCCGGCGAGAATGGCTGATGTCATGACAGAGGAGTCCGATGATCAGGGGCGATAGCGGAATTCGGCGGAAGCGAATGCGGACTGAATGAGAGCAGCCAGCTGTTTGCGGGGCTCGTTGGTATTGTTTTTCAGGAAGCCAACTGCGACAGAAGATTCGGCAGGGGAGGGCGCACGGCAATAAACGCGTCGCCAGACCTGTCGCACGAGCGCTGTCTGGTCGGCTGGGGTGCTTTCGAGCAGCTGTGACGCGATGCGGTCGGCAGCATCGATCACGAACGAATTGTTGAGCATAAAGAGTGCCTGCGGGGGCACGGTGGTGATATCGCGAAGCCCATTCACCTGATCAGGCTCGGCGAAGTCAAAAACGGAGAACATTTGTGGAAGTTCAGAACGGAATACGGGCAGGTAGACACTGCGAATCGGACGAGCGAACGCTTTTTCAACTTCGCTGCTGCCACGCCCACCACGTGCGAGGTCACCCGTGAAGGTCGGATCGAATGGCGCGCCTTCGGGACGCCCCGTGTCAAGCTGACCGGAAAGTGCAAGCAGACTGTCGCGGATGGTCTCCGCTTCCAGCCGGCGAAGGTTGGCTCGGCCGAAGTACAGATTTCCCTCATCGCGGCGATGTTCTTCAGCGGAATGTTCTGTCCGCAGACGGTAGATGCGACTGAGTACGATGCGGCGAATGAGCTGTTTGACGGACCAGTCGTCCTTCATAAAGCCTGCAGCAAGGTGATCGAGGACTTCGGGATGTTCGGGGATGGATCCGGAAAGTCCGAAGTTGTCCACAGACTCGACCAGACCACGGCCAAAAAGATGACTCCAGACGCGGTTAACCATCACGCGTGCTGTGAGTGGGTTGCGGGAGGACGTCAGCCACTGGGCCAGTTCCAGACGACCGCTGCCGTTTTCCGGCATTCGTGGGTTACCGGCGGTGCGAAGTGCTACGGGGATGGAGCGGGGAACTATGTCGCCCTTGAGATCCGGCTCTCCGCGAAGTCGCAATTCAAGATTTCGGGGGGCGGCCTCAGCGGCAGCCATGGCGAGCTCCGCTTTGGGATCGAACGGGACCTGTTCCAGCCGCTGCTGTTTGGTTTGAGTTTTCCTGTTGGCGGTCGGTGCTGGTGTGCCGGTGGGAACCTTTGGGGTTGCAGCGGTAAGTTCTCGACGCAGGGCCGCGATCTGGTTACGGACGACCTTCTGTCGGGGAGCCGGCAGACTGGCAGACTTGCTTTCACGGACGAGAGTATTGAGCTGTTGTCGGAGCTGGTTAAGCCGCGCGGCGGAGGGTGCGGAATCGGAGGCGGATGGCGGGGGCAGCTTTGCCGCCGCCTTCAGATCAAGCAGTCGCTCGGGATGAAAGTAGGTCTGGCCGCCTCCCTGGCGGTTGAGCTGTCCGGTGAGCGTTTGAGTGCTGGCAAGGACACCGGCGAGGGCGTAATAGTCTTCCTGAGAAATGGGATCGAATTTGTGGTCGTGGCAGCGTGCACAGCTGAGTGTCAGTCCGAGCATGCCGCGGCCGATGGCGTCCATCTGATCGTCAATCTGATCGAGCTTAAACTGTTCGGTATCGCGTTCGTTGAGATCCATGGAGCCGAGGGCGAGGAAGCCTGTGGCGACAAGTTGTTCGGCGCGATCGCGGGCGGAACGGGCGGGGAGCAGATCTCCGGCGATTTGTTCTTCAATAAAGTGATCGAAACGCTTGTCGGTGTTGAACGCGTCGATCACGTAGTTGCGGTATCGCCAGGCGTAGGGAAAGGGAATGTTGCGGGTCTTACCAACGGAATCGGCGTAACGAACGACATCCAGCCAGTGGCGGCCCCAGCGTTCGCCAAAGGCTGGTGATGTGAGCAGACGGTCAACCACGTGAGCCAGCGCTTCATCATCGCTGCGGCTGTCGCTGAGGAATTCGGACTGCTCGGCAGGTGTTGGCGGGAGTCCTGTCAGGTCCAGCGTGACGCGTCGCAACAGTGTTTCGCGGCCAGCATCCGGCGCGGGGCTGAGATTGGCGGTTTCGAGTTCAGCGAGGAGCAGTCGATCAAGATCGGAGCGGGGCCATTCGGTGTTTTTTACGGCAGGTACGGGCGGGGCGTGAATGTGCTGGAAGGCCCAGTGACTGCGACCGCGCTGGCGATCCCACGCATTCGTACGGGGCACTGCCGTGCCTTCGCGCGGATCTGGGGCTCCCATTTGAATCCAGCGTTCCAGGTCGGCAATCTGAGCGTCTGTCAGTCGGCCCTTTGGTGGCATCTGCAGGTCGGTATTGTTGTAACGCACAGACTGAAGCAACAGGCTTTCTTCGGGCTTTCCGGGAATGACAACTTTGCCGGAGTCACCACCTGCGGCCACCGCCTGACGCGTGTCGAGACTGAGTCCGCCTTTGATGGTGCTGGATTGCTGTGAGTGACATTCGTAGCAGTTTTCAACGAGCAGCGGGCGGATTCTGGATTCAAAAAAAAACGTTTTTTCGGCTGCTGATTCCTGAGCACGCACGGGGGGGCACGCGAGGATTAAACACACCAGAAAGAGCGAACAGAGTGGGTGAAACTTCATCATCGGGGGAATTCCCGGGTTGCCGCAAAAGAATTGGCAGGATCAATCGGCAGCATACAGTGGTCGCTTGCTGCCTGGCAAGACCCGGGTGGCAATTGGACTCCGGGAAGTTTGAAGTATCAGCTTTGCGGGAGTGGCTCATCGCGACCTGGGCGTTTCAGGTCGTGTGCCTGGACGACAGCGGAGTAGAAGGCAGGGCGACGGTCGGCCATCCGATCGATGACATGCTTTCCTGGAACTCGGACCACCCGTTTGTTTCGAGCCACTGCGGGATCGATGTCTGCTCTGAGAATGCTCACTTCGGCGTGGTCGAGACTGCTGAGAGTGGCTCCGGTGGGGTGACAAATGCGGCTTTTTCCAATGAATGAAAAGCCGTTTTCCGTTCCCACTCGATTGACCGCAGCGAAGAAAATGCCGTTTTCCATGGCACGGGCGTTGATGGAATAATCGGCCATGAATGCGCCGCCGGGGGGCCAGTTGGTGGGCAGACAGATCAGGTCGGCACCGGCCAGTGCCAGAACTCGAGAGGCCTCGGGAAAACCACCATCGTAACAGATGAGCATCCCAATCCGCACGCCAGCTGCCGTGAAGACTTCGAAAGGACGATCACCAGCTGTCGTAAACCGATCCACTCCCAGCCACGGCAGATGCACTTTGCGATAGCTGCCAATCAGTCCTTCAGGGCCAACGAGCGCTGCGGTATTGTAAAGCCTCCCGCCGTCACGTTCGAGCAGTCCGAATATGACGTGTGTACCCAGTTCACGACAGAGTGCAGCCACGCGGTCAGTGGCCGGTCCGGGAATGCTTTCGCCAAACGGAAGAGCTTCTTCAAGCGAATCAAAGCAGTAACCGGACGCGAAACACTCTGGAAAAATTATCAAATCAGTTCCGCTGGCGGCTTCGGACCTGACGATGGCATCGAGCTTCGAAAGGTTGGCAGCGGTATCTTTGAAAATCACATCAGTCTGTACGCCCGCAATACGCATGGCAAACGACCTTTTCAATGGTGAGAGTGAACGAGCCTGTGGAAGATGAAAAAAACAGTGTGAGTGGCCGCCGCATTTTTCGCACTTGCGACCGCTGTTCCTGAAATATCCCAGCAGTATGCGGCAGTTTCTGAGCAATTAAGGCAGCGGAATCAGTGGGTGCATCGGTTGTCAGCTCATCCGACTCTGGGCATTGGTTGATGACATGTGATACTGGATTTAAAGTCGAATTTGGGACGTCGTGGGGCCGCTACTCGAAATCATCGGTGGACAAGTCGAAATCATCGTCATCGTCATCGTCGTCATCGTCGTCATCGTCATCATCGTCATCGTCGTCATCGTCGTCATCGTCGTCGTCATCATCGTCATCGTCATCGTCCCGCAGACTTTCACCGCTCCTTG
>JBJTOP010000315.1:0-5179 GCA_046074645.1 Planctomycetaceae bacterium
TGCTTGATCAGCAAAGCGGTCTTGTGGACTGGTTTTGTCCCCAGCAGCTGCGGCAGCAGGTCGCAGGCGGTTCGCCGTACAACCTCTGGCTGTTATGTGTCCTGCGGGAGTGGAGGCAGCAGAACGCCAGATGAAGGGAGCACCAGGGATCTATGAAGAATTCGAAGAATTCCGCGGCCGTCGTTTCCTGTTCGCAGCCGGGCATTTCGATTACTTCAGCGGTGCAGAGCGGCAGGCCGTCTATTTCGCGGAAGAACTCATCAAACACCTTCAGGCCGACGTGAAATTCATCGGTTGGGGGGGCAACGGTCGTTTGGCCGATGAAGTTCGTGCCATCGGTGGTACTCCGGTCGTTTATCCGTTCGACCTCGGTGGTAAAGGCTGGCGACGGGCATGGAATCTGGCTGCCCTGGCTCGCTTTGTCCGCAGAGAACTGAAACCGGATTATCTTCTGCCCTATGTTTGGATGCACTGCAAAGTTCTGGGGGCGATTTGGAGGTTCACTGGCGCGAAATTCTGCTGGTGGAATCAGCGGGATGAGGGTCGCGGTATTCATGGGACTCGCGTGGAAAGATATTTGCTGACGCATCTTCCAGCAATTGTTTCAAACTCCTGGGAAGGTCGTGATTTCCTCGTAAACAGGTTTCAACTGCCGGCAACACGGGTGCAGGTGATCAATAACGGCGTCCGATTGCCAGCAGAGTCTGGCGAGTCTGCGTGGAGAGCAAAACTGGGTGTTTCCGAAGACGCGTTTGTCGTCATGATGCTGGCCAATCTCACACGTTTTAAGGACCACTGCACTCTGTTACGGGCCTTTTCCCACGCTCGTGCTGCAGCCTGCCGAAAAGACATGCATCTGGTCCTCGCCGGGGCTCATGAGGATTCAACCACCACGATTAAGTCGCTCGCCTGGGACCTCGGATTGTACGGATACCTGCACCTGCCTGGTTCTGTGCGCGACACACAATCGCTGCTTCGGGCAAGTAACCTGGTCGTGCACAGTTCAAAGACGGAAGGCTGCCCAAACGGCGCACTGGAAGCCATGGCTCTCGGTTTACCCGTATTGGGAACTGACATTTCGGGCATGCGACAGGCACTGGGCGACCGCGCAGCGGCGGACTGCCTTTCGCCCGCTGACGACTGGGAATCCCTTGGCGAAAAAATCCTCGAACGTCGGGAAGACAGCCTGCTCTGTCACACAGAGGGGGCACGGAACCGTGAGCGAATCAGACAGGAATTCTCCTGCCAGCAAATGGTAGCGCGGTCTCTGGCCGTGATTGCAGGGGCCACCATAGAGAACTCCGGGGCAATTGTTTCCACCATCGGAGCGGACCGAGAGTGACAGCCCGTCTGACGCTTGCAAAGCTGCCGGGATACTGGAAGCGACTGAAGTTTGAGTGGTCTCAGTGGCGTTGGCGACGGTATGCGAGATGGTGCAAAGCAGAGTTCGAAGCGTGGCGCAGCAACTTTGTCTCTTCAGATGCGGAATTGCTGCTGGGAGCGCATTTGCACCGCCATGGGGGTGTCAGGAATCACCTGCTGGCTCTCAGTGCATTCACGTCACTGCGGACGCTGCTCGTTCCCACCGAAGCCGAGCTACAGAGATGCGGAAGTGCGATGTTTGGACTGCACCACAGCGAGTTTCTTGAAACCGCTCCGCCGAATTCGGCCATCGCCGTACACACACACGTACTGCCGCTGCTGATTGACTGGGCAGGAGTTCATGCTCCTGAGCGACTCCGCTGGGTACATACCCATCATCTGCTGTACTATCCTGCCGCTGGTCGGGATAAACTTGAGCCGTGGCAGGAAGAATTGAACACGGCCATGCTGCGAGGGGCAAATAACAGTGACGTTTGCCTTTGCGTCAGCCGCTGGGAAGCGGACTTGCTGCAGCGGCAGTTTGGCATCCATGCCCGCTATCTGCCAAATGGCGTGGATGTGCTTCGCTGTGACCGTGCCAGTGCATCTCGGTTCAAAAAAAACTTCCGGATCAGCAAGCCCTTCGTCCTGTGGGTAGGCCGTCTGGATCCGGTAAAGAATCCGCTGGAGTTCATCCAGCTGGCAGCACAAAATCCCGAACAGCTGTTTGTGATGATCGGTGGTATTACAAGTGCAGACGTGAACCGCGAGTATCATCGTGAAGTGCCTGGTAACCTTCGGCTTTTGCCGCAACTACCGCACCTCACCGTACTTGATGCCGTCTCAGCCTGCGAAGTATTAGTGGTCACCAGCCACCGCGAAGGTCTGCCAACCCTTGTTCTGGAAGCAATGGCGTTGCAAAAACAACTGGTGGTTCCGAACGAGCCAGGTTGTCTCGATGCGACCGATGGCTCCGCAAACGCATTGGCATATAAGCTGGGTGACATGATCGATCTTCAGCACCAGCTTGATTGTGCACTTCGTAATCCCCAACCACGTGACAGCGCCCGAAAGCGAGTCTTGTCTGAATTCGACTGGCGCGTGGTGGCAGCAAAACTCGATCACGTCTACCGCACTGGCGAGGTTCCCTGACGGTGTCTGCCCAGGTCGTCTTCTGCACACACGACAGCCCCACCAGCATTGGTGGGCCCTTCACCTGGATTCGCCGGCTGCTGCCCCAGTTGCGCGAAGCAGGAATCGACAGCCGCGTCCTGGCATTGACCCACTACGGAGGTACCGGAACGGTCGTCGAGGCACTCAGACAGGATGGCTTTGAAGTCGCAGTCACCGATTGCCCGGAACGAACGGAAGACGGTGTCCGCTGGATCCTTTCGCAGTTGAACGATCCCATTCCGCGGGTGTTTGTACCAAACCTCGTTGTCCCGGCTCTTTTTGCTGCACGCTGGCTGCGACAGGCGGGTTGCACGACCGTAGGCGTCCTGCACTCGGATGATGACTACTATCGTGCGATTCAACGAGAATTCGTCCGCACGTCTTCCCCCTTCCAGCTGACAAACATCGTCACCGTCTCAGAACAATTGCAGAACGAGGTTCTGCAGCGTTCACTCCGGGAGACACCTCACGCGAGTTACATTCCCTACGGCGTCCAGATTCCCAACCACCGCCAGCCCGCCACCGGCAACGGCTTGAAAATTGCCTATGTCGGCAGACTGGCAGAAGAACAAAAACGCATCTCGTTAGTTGCCAAAGCCTTCGTGGCTGCCTGCGAGAGGATCCCTGGTACGGAAGCGGTCCTCTTTGGCGACGGGCCTGACAGGCAGAACGTCGAACGCGTTCTGGCCACGCAGACCGCCGGCCATCCGGTGACTGCAGCCGGACCACTTAGACAGGAAGACGTTCAGGCCCGGCTGCTGTCTTTTGACGTCATTGTTCTGCTCTCCGATTATGAAGGCTTGCCCATCAGCCTCCTGGAAGCCATGGCCTGTGGCTGTGTACCCCTATGCCGACAGATGAAAAGCGGCATTCCACAACTGGTCAGCCATGAACAGACCGGCCTGATCGTCTCAGACGACACCAGTGACTTTGTCTCGGCGGTTCGCCGGCTTGCCGACGACCAGTCGCTCCGTCAGCGCCTTCGCAGCGCGGCACGTGACGTCGTGGTTCGGAAATTCTCGGATCAGCATTCGGTGAATCGTTGGTGCAGCCTGCTCACGGAGTGCATCACGAACGCCAAAACCCATCCGTTGCGTATTCCCCGCCGAATCAAACTCCCGCCGGCCCGACCGGAACTGGAAGGCCCGGGTGCACGAGCCCCCGGGGACTCGGCACTGCAGCGACGCCTTCGACGACTTCGCATCAAACTGGGAGCCCTCCGTCGACGGCTCTTTTTTCAATAGATGTCATCCGGGATCATTGTGAACAAGCAACCCTCCATCAACATCTGCCGACCCACCTTTCGTGGTATCGGCAACACGCCTGCAGAAAACGGCTGGTTCCCCCTTTGGCTGCTGCACCGCCATCAGCCACTGACCGTCGCCGATCCTCCGGATGTGCTGTTCTACGGAGACATCGGCAACGGCGAGCACCTGCTGTACCCGGCCAGGACGATCCGCGTGTTTCTGACGGGCGAAAACATCAAACCGAACTGGGATGAAGCGGACTATGCGCTGACGCACGAGCGAATCTGGAATGAACGCCACTGGCGCGCGCCGCTGTGGAGGCATTTCTATGATCCCGGGTACACACATGTCGAACGCAATTTTGATGTGGTGCAAAGCCGCGTCGATCGGTTCTGCAACTTTATCTACAGCAACGACAGAGCGACCGAGCGGATCGAATTTTTCAAACGGTTGAACGCCAGGAAGCCAGTGGACTCCTGTGGGCGCGTGCTCAACAACATCGGCGGCCCCGTGGCCGACAAACGAGCATATCTGGCCCGTTGCAAGTTTACGATTGCGTTTGAAAATGAGAGCCATCCCGGGTACGCGACGGAGAAAATCATCGAACCGCTGCTGGTTGGCAGTATTCCGATCTACTGGGGGGACCCCGAGATCGCCACGGATTTCAACCCCGACTGCATGATCAACGTCCACCAGTACAGCTCTTTTGATGCTGTGATCGACCGGGTAATCGAGATCGACGGAAACCAGAGTCTTTGGAAACAGTACGTCGAGGCACCGATCTTTGCAGGAAATGAACTGCCGGCGAAGCTGAGCAATCAGGCGTATGTTGACTTCTTCGCGGCGATGGCCA
Source organism: Planctomycetaceae bacterium (assembly GCA_046074645.1). Classification (GTDB taxonomy): domain Bacteria; phylum Planctomycetota; class Planctomycetia; order Planctomycetales; family Planctomycetaceae; genus SXXK01. The sequence continues at coordinate 4,636 of JBJTOP010000315.1, forward strand.
ATCTAGGCACACAGATATCTCCTCTAAAAAAACTGATGCAAAAGCTGCGAAAAAAGGCTGTTTCCCTTAAACCAACAGGGCTAAGGCAGCGTCTGGGGCAATTTGCGAGGCGTGCAGGCTTCGGCAGGAACAAGACGCGTGGCATGCTATGAATCGCTTTCCACTGCGAGCCACAGTCAGCAGTCTCAAAAGGGCCGCATCCCCAAATTGCAGTTACTTACAATTGCAGACAAATTGGGTATTGCCGTACCGCTTTCACCGAGCGTGCATTTCAGTGGAACGTGTGCCCGGGGATAGTGGCATCCTGTCGCAGATTGTGCTGCCGCCGTGCCACGAAGGTTTATCTCTTAGTGTCAGGCCGATTCTCAGCTGTAGTTGCGATCCGGCAGATTCGAGCACCAACCGCGGCCGCGTGCGCAGCTGTCGATGAGCAATTCGGGCCAGTTGCTTCGCATTTCGAACGTCGAACTGAGCCAGCCATGGGTACAGCATTCTTCTGCAGTGTGGTCCACCCGGCACACAGCAAGGGCGCGGGACCTTCGGG